>JBBQFD010000001.1:0-78008 GCA_038321575.1 Bacilli bacterium
TAAACGATATATTTCGTATAAACAAACAGCAATTATTGTAATCAAGAAATAATAGTAATAATTAATGACAAAATTTATTATATTAGCATATGGATTGCCATCAGTTTTAATTTCTTTAATTGGTTTTTTTATTAAGCTAACTTTATATTCATTAATTTTTTGAATAAATTGTTCATAATTTAGATCTTGTTTATACCACTTTTGGCATAATTTGTAATCTTTTATATCTAAACAAACTGGATCATCATAAAATTTATTGTATGATGGTAAATTAGCAACTAAAGTAATTAAATCCTTATTATTACAATTAGTATTATCAGTATAAACTTTAAATCTATATAATTGGCCATCATCATAATTACTTAAAGTAATTTCTGATGGATTAGTTATATCTAATCCATATTGATATACTAAATTATTAGTTATATCTAAAATTTTTATATCTGGTCTTATATTAACAAATGTAATGCTAAACTTAACATCATCAACACTCTCAACATAGCTATAACTCATATTAATATTATTAGCAATATTTTTAAGTCTTGATAGTTCTGAATAATCACAAAAAAATCCGTTAACTTTATTAGGAAATAATACAAATGAAAATATTAATAATAATAAAATATAATATTTCCTCATATTACCAGTCTCCTATATTACAATTATAGCATAAAAGATAATAAAAAAAAACATATTTTTTATTGATTGACATTGATATTTATGCACAAAAAAGTGAAAACTATTTAGTTTTCACTGCTTCTTTTTCGTTTAAATAATTTGTTGAATCGAAACCAAGCTCAATTAGGCATTGTTTATAATTTTCATAAAAAACGTTGGAGTTTCTTAAATATGCTTCCTTATCAACATCTGTTAATAAACTACTTTTTCCTGTATCTATTGCTTCATCAATCCCATTAGGTTGGTTAAATTGTATACCACTGTTTGGTATAAGTCGATAGTATATAATAAATTTATTTAATTTTGGATCTGTCGACTTTGAAATTTTAGTCGAAATCGCTATATATCTTTCCATCATTAAATTAGCTTGTAGTTTGTAATTTTCAAGTGTTTCTTGTTCTACAAATCCAAAATAATTTATTGGGGTTAACCCAGACTCCATTCTTTTTCTATTTATTTTGCCAAAATTTCTAATATTATTAATTAATGTCCAAAAACCCTCATCAATTTCTTTAGCCGTTAATGGTTCATAAAGTCTGTATAAGTCACCATATTGGGCTTTTAATTGAGCTAAATCAACTGTTTGGCCAGTTTTTTCATCAATTACTGTTCCAATTGGTTCTCTAATATAATCATCTGGACTAACTACAACAATTGGTGGCACTACAACAACAGGTGGTTTTTTACTACAACCTGTAAGTGCTAATGAGCTGACTAAAACAACACCTAAAAAACCCTTCTTTAAAGACATCTTCATATTAGGCATGCTAGCCATAAATATATCTGTAAAAGTAATTTTATTATGCATGGTTCTTCATCTCCTGCGCATAATATAGCATTAAACATATGTTTTGTCAAATAATTTCTTATAAAATAAGGGGTTTAATGTAAAAAAGTAGTAAACCAATACTACTTTAATATATATTCATATGTTTGATTTCGGATTGAAAATATCAACGATATGTTTGTTGAATAATCAATTTCACTTAGAATTTCAACATAATAGTAATCCTTTTGTTCTATTCTTTGTGATTTTATTTGTTTAAATGCTTGGTTTTGGGTATATGTATTACCATTTAAAACGTATTTTAACTTCCCAAATAAAAGCAAAAAATCATAAACATCACTTGTTTTGTTATCTAAAGTTAAAGTTGCATTTAATCTCATAATCATCTTGGGAACATTATTAATAATACTTGGTGTTAGATTTTCATATGATTTATAGCAATCAGTTGGACTTGCGCAGTAGTTATAAACTAATACACAATTATTAGCGATGAAGGAATCACTTATCATAAGCTTACTGTTTTTTAAAACACTATCTTTAAAATTAATTTCTTTCCCTACATTATATTGCTTTGTTACAACATTAGTATCTAAATTAGTTGGTTTTAATTTAACTTTAATATATTTTGGATTAGCGCTATCATAACCAGTATTATCATTATAACTAAATTCCATATTCTTAGTTGCTAAATCATTAGTTATCTCATATACCAAAATATAGGTACTAATACCACTTGGTAGATAGTTATTATTATATGACTTACCCAAATCAATCATTTGTTTATCATACTTATTAGTTGGTTTAAATACCTTGTTATCAATTAATAACTGTGCTTTAAGACTATCTAATCTAACTTTAATAGCATAATTATTCCTTAATTCTATTTTAATAATAACCATAGTTTTATTATTATTAATAACTATATTTTTATAATCTTTAGTAGTGATATGACTATTATTAATTTTTATACTTAAATCAGTTGTATTAAAATATTCGTTTTGTTGATAAACCTTATTTAAAACATAGGTATTTAAAAATAAAATAAAAATTGTAGTTAGAGCTAAAATAAACATAATGAGATTAATTAAATATTTATTTTCTAAATAAGCATATTTTAAATGTCTTATTTTCCTTTTGTATTTTCTAATTAATGAATCAGAGTCTAGGGCAATATCAATTTCAAATTCTTCACGATCAGTTTCTTTTACTTTTAAAGCATCAATATCTTTACCAAAATTAAACTTCTTAATATCAAAGCCACTTGATCTAATAAATGTTATTACTGCACTAAAAGATTGTAAGAAGAATGTCCCCATCAACAAGTCTCTTATAGCACGTGTTACTCTTATATCAACGGCTCTTATTTCTAATACTTGAACATTATTTAAAGCAATATAATAAATAATAATTAAGAAAGTATATACTGCAATATTAGTTATATAAAATACGACTGGTTTTTTCTTAAATGCCATCAATGATAATATCGTAACTAATAGTATTATAATTATAAAAGGTAATACAAACATATAAATATTAAAATATTTAGCAGAAAAATCTATCCCGCTACCGATATTAGGCTTTGATATATAACTGTTGTAAAAAGATAATACATTATTAGTTTGAAACATTAAATACGCAATTAAAAGCGTTAGAATAACGTGTATTAATCTAAAGTATTTAATAAATAATGCATATGGTTTTCTAAGTATCACAATTAGCACACCCTTTATTTTATATATTAAGTATACAACAAAACATTAAAAATTAAAAGAAAAAAACTACAATTAAGTAGTTATAATTATCTTGGTGCCGCCCGAGGGACTTGAACCCTCACAATATTACTATCACTGGATTTTGAGTCCAGCGCGTCTACCATTCCGCCAGGGCGGCACAACAAGATTATAGCATATTTATTTTATTTAGAAAAGAAAAAATCAGTATAAACTGATTTTATTCCTCATCAAATTGACTATTATAAAGTTTAGCATAGAACCCATTTTTTTGAAGAAGTTCTTCGTGTTTACCTTGTTCAACAATATCACCTTCATTAATTACTAATATCAAATCAGCATTACGAATGGTTGATAGACGGTGAGCAATAATAAAACTAGTTCTTCCTTCCATTAATTTATCCATAGCTTTTTGGATTAATACTTCCGTTCTTGTATCAACACTACTAGTAGCTTCATCTAAAATCAAGATTTTAGGATCCGCTAAAATAGCACGAGCAATAGTAAGAAGTTGTTTTTCTCCTTGTGATACATTATTAGCTTCTTCATTTAAAACCATATCATAATCATTTGGTAGAGTTCTAACAAAGTGATCAACTTGCGCTGCTTTGGCAGCTTTAATGATCTCATCATCAGTAGCATTTAACTTACCATAACGAATATTTTCTCTAATTGTATCGTTATATAACCATGTATCTTGTAAAACCATTCCAAAGGTTGTTCTTAAATTATTACGTTTTAAATTCTTGATATTAATACCATCAATGGTGATTTCACCACTATTTAATTCATAAAAACGCATTAATAATTTAACTAAGGTTGTTTTACCACCACCGGTCGGTCCAACAATCGCAATCTTTTGACCTGGCTTAACTTTAACTGAGAAATCTTTAATAACAATCTTTTTTGGATTATATCCAAAACGAACATTCTTAAATTCAACTTCTCCCTTAACATCTTTTAAAACTTTAGCTTTAAATATTTCCGGAGTTTGTTCTTCTTCTTCTAAGAAAGCAAAAACTCTTTCAGATGCGGCTATCGTTTGTTGTATAACATTTGAGATGTTTGCTAGTTGGGCAATCGGTTGATTAAATTGACGAACATATTGGATAAATGCTTGGATATCACCAATCGTCATTCTTCCGGTTATTGCAAAATAACCACCAAGAACTGATACAGCAACATATCCAATGTTACCAACAAAATTCATTATTGGGAATAATAAACCGGATATGAATTGGCCTTTCCAAGCTGAATCATATAGTTTAGTATTACTTTCCTCAAAAGTATTCATCGAATCATCTTCACCATTAAAGGCTTTAACGATCACATGACTAGTATACATTTCTTCAACATGACCATTTAGGTTTCCTAAATACTCTTGTTGATCAGTAAAGTACTTTTGACTTTTTTTCATTACAAATATTACAAAGCCAGCTGACAATGGTAGCATTAATAATGCTACAATGGTCATTTCCCAGCTTATCGATAACATCATTACCATAATACCCACTACTGTTACAAATGAAGTAATAATTTGGGTAATACTTTGATTTAAACTTTGGTTAATAGCATCAACATCATTAGTTATTTTTGACAGTACTTCGCCACTAGTTGTTTTATCATAGTATTTTAATGGTAATTTATTAATTTTTTGTGATATTTCTTCACGTAATTCATAAGTAACTTTCATAGCTACTTTGGTCATTAAATGACCTTGGATATAACTTAGAATCGCACTTATTAAATATAGTACAACTAATAACAATAAAATATTACCAATGATTGTAAAATTAATGGTTCCAGTTCCTGCAATTAACGCCATAACTCCTTTAAAGAGTTCGGTTGTAGCGCCACCTAATATCTTAGGTCCTACAATTGCAAAGATTGTTGAACCAATTGCAAATAGACTAACTACAATAATAATAAAGTGATATTTTGATAAATATTTAATTAATTTTTTTAATGTACCTTTAAAGTCTTTTGGTTTATCAAGTGAATTACTATTCCCATGACCACCCATTGGACCTACTTTTGGTGTTGTATTAGCCATTATAATTCCTCCTTACTTAGTTGTGAGGTTGCAATTTCTAAATAAGTAGGGCAACTCTTTAACAACTCCTTGTGGGTACCTGAACCCACAATTTTTCCTTGATTTAAAACAATAATCTGATCAGCATTCATAATCGTACTAATTCTTTGGGCAACAATTAACACGGTTCCTGCTTTAGTATATTTCTTTAAAGCTAAACGCAAATTAGCGTCTGTCTTAAAATCTAAAGATGAAAAACTATCATCAAAGATATATATATCCGGTTTTTTAACTAAAGCGCGAGCAATTGATAGGCGTTGTTTTTGTCCACCTGATACATTAGCTCCTGCTTGCGCAATTGGGGCATCATATTTATTTTTTAATTTATTGATAAAGTCTGATGCTTGGGCAACAACTGATGCTTCATTCATTTCATCAATTGTTGCATCTTTTTTACCATAACGAATATTAGAATCAATCGTCCCTGAAAGCAATACCCCTTTTTGTGGTATATAACCAATTACATCATGTAAGGTTGCTTGCTTAACATCTTTTATATCAACGCCATTAACTAAGATCTTACCTTTATTAACATCATAGAATCTTGGTATTAAATTAACTAATGTTGATTTACCGCTACCGGTTGAACCAATAAATGCAGTTGTTTTTCCTGGTTTAGCTGTAAATGATATATTACATAAAACATTTTCATCAGCATCTTTATATTTAAATGTTACATTCTTAAATTCCACTAAACCACGTTTACTTTCAATAAATTCTTTTGGTTCAATGGGATCTTTAATTGAAGCATCAGTATCTAATACTTCTTTAATACGTTTTAAAGATACAGCAGCACGTGGCACCATAATAAACATAATCGTTATCATAATGAACGCCATAATGATTTGCATTGTATATTGCATAAATGCCATCATATCCCCTATTTGCATAGTCGAATTAGCTATTTGGTGTGATCCTACCCATACTATAAGTAAAATAACTAAACTCATAATTAACGTTACAATTGGCATCATTAATGCCATGACACGTCCAATGAATAAACCGTTATCCGCTAATTCAGTATTGGCTTTATTAAAACGTTTTTCTTCAAACTTTTCACTACCAAAAGCTCTAATAACTAATATTCCTGATAAATTTTCACGAGCCACCAAATTTAATTTATCAATTAATTTTTGCATAACTTTAAACTTAGGCATCGCAATAATAAATACCGCTATGATAACCCCGATTAGTAACATTATAGCAAGGGCTATAATCCAACTCATGGAATTACTCTTTTGTAAGGCCATCATTACTCCACCTATACCTAAAATAGGTGCATAACAAAGAATTCTAATCCCTAAGAATACTAGTGATTGCACTTGTGTTATATCATTAGTTGTTCGGGTAATTAAAGATGATGCGCCAAATTGTTCAAATTCGGTATTCGCAAAACTTGTTACTTTTTCAAATACATCATGACGCATATTTTGAGCGACTCTAGCCGCTATACGTGATGCATAAAAGCCTACTACTACTGCTGATATACCACCAACTAAGGCAAGTACCAACATCATTAACCCTTTATTAACAATATAATCAGTTTGAATAGCATCGGTATTAACTCCGGCTTCTTGATAAAACTTCTTTGTTAAACTAGTTGCCATCTGATTTTGTAGACTAACTTGTAATTTATCTGCTTCAGTTCTTGATTTATCAAAAGCTGTGGTTGGTAATTTTTCTAAAGTTGGTAATAATAAATATATTTTCTTAAAATCAACCGCGGTTGTATTTGAACCCGTTGTTGGTGTTTTATTCATGTCCCTTGCAAAATTCATCATCGTTGCGGTAGCATGACCAAATATTTTATTTAAAGCTAAAATATTAGTTTTATTTTTTAAGACATATATATTAGATGTTTTCACTAATGAATAAGTCTTAGTATAACTAATATCACCCATTTTAATTAATTTATAATTAGCGGCTACTACTTGCTTATCGCTACTAGTCATAAAGACCGTCATTAAACGATAACCATTTTCACTAACTACTTTAGGTGCTGCTTCAGTAATACCTCCTTGTTGAATACCTACATTGATAATATCTGACATATAATTAGGTAAGCTTAAATCCATTCTTGCTTGAATAAACAAGAATGCTAATGATAAGATTACTCCAATAGTAAACGGTTTTAAATATTTAATTATTAACTTCATTTTTTACTTCCTTTCCGTGGTCAAAAGCAATACACAACTTATCCATAAGATGAATTAGTTGTTCCGTATCCTCTTTACCTAGCTTTTCAGCTACCATATCTAGTGCATGATTAAAGTGAGTGCTAGCTTCATTTAAAAACTGCTCACCTTTATTAGTAATTGCCACATCAATAATACGACGATCTAATTTAGACATCGTACGAGCTACTAAATCCTTTGTTTCTAATCCTGATATCATTTGCGATACCGCTGCATTAGAAGTTCCTAATTTAGCACTTAATGATGACATATTAACATTTCCTTCTAGATTTTTAATTTCTAAAATCATCTTAAGCATAAAAAATTCACCTTGTGATACACACATATTTGGTTTATTATGCCCGATAACTTTCTTAACGCTATTAATTGATTCTAATAAACGCTTTCCTTGACTCTTTTCCATATTTCCTCCAATACTTAATCTGGTTAATATTTAATGTACTTAACTATTTTAGCGCTATTTAAATCAAAAGTCAATAAAAAAGAATCAATTATGATTCTTTATATTTTGATTTAAATAAATCAGTCTCCATTGGTTCACTTTCTTCTTGCATAATCTTTGGTAATTCGGCAATACTAGCAAGTCCGAAGTAATCTAGGAAGGTCGAAGTTATTCCAAATAACATAGGACGACCTGGTAAATCAGAACGACCAAGCTCCTTAATAAAATTACGACTTAAAAGCTTTCTTACCATGTGACTACTATCAACCCCACGAATATTTTCAATATTCATCCTGGTTACTGGTTCATTATAAGCAATAATCGCTAAAGTTTCTAAAGCTGATTGGCTTAAATATGAACTTTCTTCATTATCAATTAATTTTTGATAATATTCTTTATGAATAGGTTTTGTAACTAATTTTAAATAGTTACCTAATACCTCCATTTTAATACCACGACTATCTTTTTCATATTCGGTTTGTAAATCATCAATTAATTCTGCTAATTTACTACGATCTACTTCTAAAATGGTTTCGGCTTGTTCTAAAGATAAGCCTTCATCACCTACTACAAATAATAAACCCTCTAAAATGGCTAATAAGTTCACTTTATTCACTTCCTTTTAAAACTAAATATATTTCTTTAAAATTATTTTCTTGTTTTAATTCTAATTCTTGCTTTTTAGCAAGTTCTAAAATTGATAAGAACGTTATTACTACATATTCTTTCGTAAATACATCAAATAACTCATCAAAAGATACCTTCTTTTTAGTTTTTAAGATATTTTTGATTTCTAAACTACGTTCAAAAACTGAATACTCTCTTTTTGTAACTGAAGTATTTAATGGTTGATCTAATAAACGACGATCTAAAAACTTTTGAAAAGCCGCTAATAAATCATCAACCGTTATTTCACTTTCAAGTTTAGTTTCTTCTTCATCCTGACAGAATCCTAAGCTAGAAGGCCCTTTGGTATATATCTCTCTGCGAAGTTCTTCTAACCCTTTAAAAACTGACGTAACTTCTTTATATTGTTTATATTCTAATAAACGATTAATTAATTGTTCACGTGGATCTTCTTCATATTCATCTTCATCGTTTTTATTATTAGGTAGTAAAATACTTGATTTAATTTCAATTAATTCAGCCGCCATACTTAAGTATTCGCTAGCGATATTAAGATTCAACTTTTCCATCGCTCTAATATAGCTTAAATATTGTTTAGTTATTTCTTCGATACTTATATCAAAAATATCGATGTTTGATTGCTTAATTAAATGGAGCAACAAATCAAGTGGTCCATCAAAGTTATTTATCGTTATTTTATAATCCATTTAATCACTTCCAAGTACTTTAATTATAGCATACATCATTTATATATGGTATACTTTTGATAGGTGATTATATGAAAAAATTTACGATGCGTGATGAAGAATTTGTATGTGAAAACTGTGGTATAAAAGTATCTAAACTTGAGTATACAGCTCGTGATCATTGTCCTAGTTGTCTATATTCAAAACATGTTGACTTAAACCCTGGTGACCGTTTAAATGATTGCTTAGGGCTATTAGAACCGATTGGGATTGAGAAATTTAAAAACACTTATAAAATAATCTATAAGTGTCATAAATGTAAGGGCATTCATAAGAACATTATGGCAGATGATGATAACATGGATTTAATAATTGAATTATCTAAAATAAACTAAAAAAAAGGACTAAGTCCTTTTTATTTTAAATTCTTAACTAAATCAGTTATATAAGGTAGAGCCACAATGAAAGCTGTTAATATAATAAATAATACTACAATAAAGATTATTCCTACCTTATTGCTTTTTTCTTCACCATTAACATGACTAATTGAAGCATTGTTAACAACTGCATCCGGATTAATCGCTTGTTTAGCTAATAATAAAGTATTATCTAACTCATCACTTAAATCAGGGCTTTCTACATTAACTAATTGATCAACATTAGTAGTCACTTCAATTGCTGGTTCATTTACCACAACTGGCGTTACCACTGGTTGGACAACTGGTTCTTCTGTATTAAAGATATTAATTGGATCTGGAACCATTGTTTTTTCAATTACTTCTGGTTCACCAAAAAATATATTAGCATTTGTTGATAACGAATTATCAGCCGTATATGTAGTATCTGCATAAGTAGTTGGTTGCACAATTGGAGCTACTGTTGGTTGAACAACTGGTTCTATAACTGGTTGTGCAATTGGAGCTACTGTTGGTTGAACAACTGGCGCTTCTGCAAACAATACTTCAACAGCTGGTGCTGCTACTTCTTCCACGTCATCAATTATTTCAATATCATCATCTAAATTAATTTTATCGTTCATAATTATAACCTCTCTTTACTCTACCTTGATTATACCAAATATTACAACTAATTAAAAGAGTTATTATAGAGTTAATTCTTTTTTATTATAATTATAATAAATACCTATTATTGATAACAAAATAATTATTAATGACAATATCAAATATCCTATGTTCATATGATTATTTACTAAAATAAATCTGGCATTAAAATACTCAAATGGTGAGATATATTTTAAGAAATCAATCTTATCGCTCATCATTGATATTGTTTGAATAAAATATGTACCTAAAACAAGACCTAAACTAATACCCATCATCTTCTTAGTTTTATTATAATAGGTACTTATGAATAATGTCAGGAAGAAAAACACATATTGCATCATTAATGGAGCTATTGATAGATAAAACCATTTACTAAATTGCAAAGAATGGCTTAAACTAAAACTAGTATAAGTCATTAAACCAATTAATAAATTAAAAATAAAAATATATATAACCCCAACTATGATTTTATCCGTAATAATCTTATTACGACTAATTGGTTTTGAATATAAGAATTCAATTGTCTTATCACTTTCTTCTTTAAGTAAAATATTAGCGCCCATTATCGATGCATAACAACCACCAATAATTGTAATCATCATATACCCTTCAGTGGCAAACCAACCAAAGACAGAGCCGACACTAACAATGTCCATATTGAACATCTTCAATACATTCGGTGGGAAGCTCTTTAGAAATTGATCTAATTGACTAGATTGTAAATTCATAGCTGGATATATTAAAAATACCGTTATTAATATGAATATAATAATTGATGTCCATATAATTAAACTCTTTAAATTTAATTTAAATTCTCTTTTTAACATATTTCCTCCTATTTATAATAATGCATAAATACTTCTTCAAGTGTTGGTTCTTCAATTAATAACACTATAATATTAATCTCACTAATAATTTTAATCAAATCATTAATATTGCCTTTATATATAAAGACAATCTTATCATTATTTTTTTCTTTAATAACAATATCTTTCATTGGCAGTAATAAGCGTTTATATTCATCACTTATGATTGTTACAATGCTAAAATCACTCTTTGTAATCTTATCCATTTCCTCAATCTTAATAAGATGACCACCCTTAATAATCCCAACACGATTACAAATACGTTTTACTTCTCCTAAAATATGTGATGAGAAGAAAATAGTTGCCCCGCGTTTTTGTTCTTCTTTTAATAGTTCAAAAAATACTTCTTGCATCAAAGGATCAAGACCACTAGTTGGTTCATCTAAAATAAGTAATTTTGGACTATGCATTAACGCTAAAATAATCCCAACTTTTTTTAAGTTCCCAAATGATAATTCATCAATTTTTTTGGTACTATCAACTTCTAATTTTTTAACTAAATAAGCAATACGTGTTTTTAAATCTTGTTTATAAAAAGTTGCGTTATATTCTAACATTGCTTTAACTGTTAAATCATCATATAGTTGAACTTCAGCTGGTAAATAACCAACAATTTCTTTTATTTTAATATTTTCCTTAGTATTAATGCCATCAATATATATTTCACCACTGTTTTTATTAATCATATTCATAATTGCCCTGATAGTAGTACTTTTACCACTCCCATTAGGCCCAATAAATCCAAATATCTCACCAGTTTTAAGTTTTAAACTGAGATCTTCCACCCCAAGAGTCTTACCATAATATTTTGTTAGTTTTTCTATCTTTAGCATTTTATCACCTATTTGAATTATACTCTAAAGTGGCTTTAATTTCAATAAAAAAGCAGATTACTCTGCTTATATCCAAACCGCAAATAAGATAGCGGCCATACTTAATATTAATCCTACAACCCAGAACATTTTAACAATATCACGTTCATCCCATCCTAATTTCTCAAAATGATGATGTAGTGGTGCCATTAAGAATACTTTTTTATTAAAGTATCTGCCCGCTATCATTTGAATTATACTTGATAAAGTTTCAATAACAAAGACACCAGCTACCACTATTAATGTAACTTCATGACTTGTTAAAATAGCGACCGCGGCTAAGGTTGCCCCTAGTGATAATGAACCAGTATCGCCCATAAATATTTTAGCAGGATGAGTATTGAATAATAAGAAGCCAAATAATGATCCAACTAGAATAAAACAGAAGATTGCTATATCAGTATTACCTGCTGCCCATGTTGAATTCCAACTAATCATCCCAAAGGCAATAAAAGCAATGGCTGATAAACCAGCCGCAAGCCCATCTAAACCATCAGTTAAATTAACAGCATTACTACTAGCAACTAATACAAATAATAAGAATATTCCATAGAACCATCCCATATTAATTGCAATACCTAAAGTATGAATATTTAATACTGGATCTAATCCACTTTGAGTAAAGATATAGAAGAAAATAATTGCAATAAATAATTGACCAAATAGTTTTTGCATTTCGCTTAATCCAAAATTATTTTTTCTTTTAATAATTAAATAATCATCTATAAAACCAAGGGCTGCGTAAGCTACAAAGACAAATAAAACAATAAGTAAATTATCAGAGAACTCTATTTTATTCATAAATAGAAGGATCACTGCGGTTAATAAGGTTGGTATAATGAAAATTAAACCACCCATGGTTGGTGTCCCATCTTTTTTAGCGTGCTTGTCTTCTAAAAAAACACTTACTTTTTGTCTAACATTCATTTTTTTTAATAAGGGTATTGCTATTAAACCAGTTATAACTGATAAAACAAACCCAATCATTAACGCTAAAATAGCTTTTGCTAATATTAACACAACATCACTCCTAATTCTTTTAAGGTATAACTATTATAACATTCTAAAGGACTATTTGTATATCTTAAACAGAAATTTTATAGATTACTTGTCAACTAATTGTAGAAAAAATCATATCTTTTAGATATGATTTTTTAAATATTCACTTACTGTTTCAAAATCATTAAATGGTATTTTATGATCTTTCATAATAATAAATTCTTCATGACCTTTACCTAATATTAATAACATATCGTTTTCAGTCAGCATATCAATGCCTTTTGCAATCGCTTTAGCGCGATCAAGTTCAACTATATAATTAGTTTTATCAGAACCAGCAATCATGTCATTGATAATTTGTTGTTCATCTTCGGTATGTGGATCTTCATTAGTAATAATTGCCAAATCGGCAGCATTCGTAACCATCTTTGTCATAATGGGGCGTTTTAAACGATCACGATCACCAGTACAACCAAATACTACATATAATTTACCAACTAAAACCTTCTTAGCAATTTCTAAAATCTTTTCAATTGCATCTGGTGTATGAGCGTAATCGATAATAATCATATTATTTTTATAATTAATTATTTGCATACGTCCTGGCGGCGCTTTTAAAACGGGGATCATTTTACTAATATCTTTATAGCCCATTTCATACATTAAAGCAATTACTAATAATAAATTATATAAGTTGTATTTACCAATTAAAGTGGTTTCTGTATTATAAACTTCATCTTTATATTGATAAGTAAAAGTTGTATTTTGACTACTCATTTTATAATCAGTAATTCTAAAATCACCACCATTAATACCATATGTATAATTTTGTTTATCTGGTAATAAGAAGTAATTCTTATAAGCATCATCAAAATTAACAATTGCCTTACCATCTGTTTTTAATTTTTTAAATAATCTTTGTTTGTCAATCGCATAATTTTCCATTGTTAAATGGAAATCTAAATGATCTTGGGTCAGATTAGTGAACGCAGCATAATCGAACTCTAAACCATCAACTCTTTTATATGCTAAGCCTTGACTACTTAATTCCATAACCATATTAACACAACCCGCTGCTTTCGCATCAAGCATCATATTATATAGTGCTATTAAATCGGGGGTGGTATTATCTAAACGATTTATTTTATCAATAATATAAAAACCAATTGTTCCTATATAGGCTGTCTTTTCGCCTAATTGATTTAACATATTGTGTACTAAAAAAGCACAAGTAGTCTTACCATTGGTTCCTGTAATACCAATAAAACGCATCGTTGCAATATCACTACCATATGTATCTTTTAAATATTTAATTAAATATTCCCTAGTATCGGTTACAATTAAAGCATCAACGCTGTAAGTACCTTCCTCAGCAATTATACGAGTAGCACCATTTTTGATAGCAGCATCAATATATGAATGGCCATCACTTTCAACACCGCGCAAAGCAATAAAAGTATCCCCTGGGACTACTTTTCTAGAATCATCTTTAATGTTCATCATACAACCACTCCTATTACTAATATTTTACTATAATTAACTATTAATAACAACCAACTATAACAAAAATAGAGTGATGTTCACTCTATTTACTTAATCTGTTTATAATTACTTCTTTACCTAATAAATGAATTGTATCAGGTAATTCTGGTCCGTGCATTTGACCAGATACTTTAATTCTAATTGACATATATAATAATTTGCCTTTAGCACCACTTTTTTCTTTAGTATTATTGATAGCTATATTTACGTTATCAATTGTCCAACTATTAATACTATTTATTTCATCTTTAAAAACATTCAAAGTATTACTAATTGATGAATCACTATTCATAAATTCTAAAGCTTCACCACTAATTTCAATATGTTCTTTAAAAAATAAATCCGTTAATAATACTATTTCTTTACCATATGATAAATGATTTTGATAAATCATAACTAATTCTTTAATCCATTCCCCAGTCTTACTATTTAAATCATAAGCAGCTTGTAAATGAGGAACAGTAATTGCTAATAACTCATCAATTGTAAGTTTCTTTATATAGTGAGCATTAACCCAATTTAGTTTTTTAACATCATATACCGCAGGTGATCTACTAATACGTTCTGGTGTAAATAACTTCGCTAATTCTTCTAAGCTAAATATTTCATCCGTCGTTTCAGGATTCCAACCAAGGAATGCTAAATAATTAACCACTGCTGCTGGTAAGTAACCATCGTTATATAAATCCATAAATGATGATGCTCCATGACGTTTACTTAATTTTTGACCATCAGCACCAACTACCATTGGTAAATGAATATAGGCTGGTTTTTCCCATCCAAAAGCATCATAAATTAAATTATATTTAGGAGTTGATGATAAATATTCATTACCTCTAATAACATGGGTGATAGCCATTAAATGATCATCAATTACATTGGCAAAATTATATGTTGGATAGCCATCTGATTTTAATAAGATTTGATCTTCTAATAACTTATTTTCAATACTTATTTCACCATAGACAATATCTATAAAAGTACTTATACCGTCTTTTGGCATCATTTGACGAATAACATATGCTTCCCCATTACTAGTTTTAGTAATTATTTCTTCTTTAGTATATTTTTTACAAAACCCATCATATAAAAATGGTATTTTATTAGTATCAGCTACTGCTCTTAATTCATTAAGACGTTCTTCACTGCAAAAACAGTAATAAGCTTTCCCTAACTCAACTAATTTTAAAGCATACTCTTTATATAAAGGTAAGCGTTCACTTTGAATATATGGTCCATATTCTCCCCCATTACGTGGGCCTTCATCAGGGCTTAAACCACATAAAGAACAAGTATCATAGATGAAATCAATAGCTCCTTCTACTTTACGTGTTTGATCAGTGTCTTCAATACGAAGAATAAAATCCCCATTATTGTGTTTAGCCACTAAATATTCAAATATAGCACTTCTTAAATTACCTACATGCATCATTCCTGTTGGACTTGGCGCAAATCTTGTTCTTACTTTTTCCATTCATATCACCTCTTTAATTTTAACATAAAAACAAAGAAAAAAACAGTTTATAACTGTTTCCCTAATTTATTAGCTTTTACATTATCAAAATGTGCTTGAACATTATCAACTGATTTATACATATTTTGATTTGCTAAGAACTGTTCACTACGACATGTTAAATATAAATTGAAATCAGCCACTTGTTCTTTAGTTAAATCTTCTTTATTAAAGAATAAATCAATTAATTGCATTTCAATTTCACCTAAATTACTTTTTTTAGTATCATGACGATTTTGCATATTATCATACATCGCTACTAATACTTCACTCTCAACTATTTCACCATAATGCTTAATTCCAGCTTTATTCAAAAACATATCAGGACTACTCTTTAAGAAACTACCTAAAATAACTTCAGTACCATATATTTTTTCAAATAAACGCGCAATAATCTTTTCATCATCATATGGCGTAACATAATGATTTTCATTACCTACTGCTGATTCGGCTATGTTATCTAAAATACCTTGATGGAGAGGTTTTAAGACATTATAACCAGCTAAACCAAGCTTTCCTGTATTATTTCTACTCATCGACACTAAAATTAATCCTTTAGCTAATAATAGATCGATATCACGTTCTTTAATGCTATCTAATTTAAAATGGATTTTATTATTTTTAGGGTCGAAACTAACTTCTTGCAAATCATTAACTTCATCACTAACAACGTCTAATACTTCACTTGATTTACTAACATAGTTAATATCTATAAGTGATCCATAAGGAGAGTCACTTACCCTACCTAAAATCTTACCGCTGCGATCAATAAATTCACTGTTCAAGTCTTTAACAACTTGCATCTTTAGTAGTATTTCAGTATTTTCCATAAATCCACCACTTTCATTAAATTATAAAGTGTTTATTATTTGAAATCCATTTCCCAGTCAGTTTTCACTCTGTATATTGGTTGTGGGAAATAAAATTTCAGCAACAATATACTCCTTTAAATGAGTTCTATTATATACTTAATTCTATTTTTTTTCAAGTCCTTTTTAGAAATTCACACCCATATATGATTTAATGTTGATTAATATGGGAAATACTCATAAATAATTTCCCAAATATAATTTAAGAAAAGAAAAAAACATGAATTATTCATGTTTTAAGATAGTAAATCTTTTTTAGAAAGATATTCTTTTTCCTCTATCTCCCCACGCGCTAGACGCATTTTTAATTCATCAAGAGCCGAATTGGATTTATTTGATTCCATATGTTTCATTAGTTCTTTTATTAATATAAATAATAATCCTACAATTAGGATAAAGCTAAACATTCCTAAACCTAAATGAATCCAAGGGCCCATACCTGATGCGTAGTCACCTACTGCGTAACGCCCATACATCATAGTAACACCTCCTTGTTTACTTAATCATAACAGGAGATTGTGTCATAATTATGTCTTATTATAGTTTTTTGTATATTCCTTTTTCAGAATACCAAATACCGTCTTCGTTTTGAATATAAAATTTATTATCAAGTTTATCTTTTTGAATAATACGAGAACTTTGGCTAACTACTACACAATTATCTGGCACATCAGTTGTGACTACACAATTAGCACCAATGCGACAGTTATTACCAACTGTTATCTTACCAATTATTTTAGCGCCAGCTCCGATATAACAATTATTACCAACTGTTGGGCCGCCGTTTTTAAGATGATTTAAAATAGTATTAGATCCAATTGTTACTTGATGAAATATAACGCAATTATTTCCGATTATAGCATCTTGTGATATAAATATTCCTTGAATACCATGGGGAAAACTGGATATTCACCAATTTTAGTTTTATAACTAATCCAGCTACCCATCTTATATAACTTACGTTCATAAACTTTAATTAATAACCTCGTTAAAAACTTATCGGAGGGAGCCATAGTAATCTTTTTTTTCAATTTTAAAACATCACCATAAATAAGAATAATTATTTCACCAAATAATATTACAATTATTTTAATTATTATATTTTTAAATTGTGCCATTATTTCACCTACTTTTAATTGATTATTTCATTATTAATATGATGTTCAAACTCATAATTTTTACTAGCTAATTTATCACCTATAAATACAGGATTAAATCCCATTGTTTTTAATTCAGCCGTTGTTGCCCATTTGAAATCCATTTTCATATCACGTTCTGGCCCATGTTCAATAATAATATGATCACTTAGATTCACTTGTTTAATATCAACTGGCTCAACAATATAGTAAAAACTTATTTCATGAACTTTTTTACCATTATTTTTATAAAAGAAATTCTCAGCAATCGATAAAAGTTTAACTATTTTAACTGGATAACCGATTTCTTCTTCCATTTCCCTTAAAACAGCATGTTTAGTATCTTCACCTAACTCAACATGACCCCCAGGCAAACAATAACGACCATTATCATTCATCTGAACAGTTAATATTTTATCATCAATGATTACTATTCCGTTAACTCTATATTTAAAATCAATAGCATCAGTACTTATTTTTACATCTTTACTCATTTTTACTCCTTATTTAAGTGTCATTAAAACAACGCATTCAACATGATAAGTATTTGGGAACATATCTACTGGTGTAATTTCTTCAACTTTATATAATTCCGTTAACAACTTTAAATCACGAGCTAAAGTTGCGGGATCACATGATACATAAATAAATTTGGGTGCTTTCACTTTTAATAAGTGATCAACTGCAAATTTATTTAAACCAAGTCTTGGTGGATCGACTACAATTACATCTGGTTTATATTCAAGCGTATTTAAAATCGTTCCAACATCACCACATTTGAATCCAATATTAGTTATTTTATTTAATTCTTTATTCTTATTAGCGTCTAACACCGCATATTGATTAGACTCAACACCCAATACTTCTTTAGCATTATTAGCCATATATAAACCGATTGATCCAGTTCCACAATATAGATCTAAAACCTTTTCAATACCGCTTAGATTGGCGTATTTTACTATTAAATCATATAACTTGATTGCTCCTAAAGTATTTATTTGGAAAAATGAATCAGCTGATATAATAAATGAATATTCACCTAGTTTTTCAACAATATAATTTTGACCGCTTAAAGTCGTATAATTATTTCGTTCTTTTTTGACAATATTCATATCTTTAAAATGATTTATATAAGCTTCTTCATTAATGGGACCAGTTGTATCAAGTACAATCATTTGATCAGTTGTATTAATACTTGAACGAAGAATTATTTGATTAATATTTTCGAGTGGCAAGTCCTTAAACTCTTTAATAAGCGCTTCATTTCTTGAATCACTTATTAAACAACTATCAATTTCAATAACATCATAACTACGGCGTTTAAAATAACCAACTTTTTCGATTACTTGAAGCGTTATTTTATTACGATAATGTGCTTCTTCATTACCAATAATTGGTTGAACTAATGATTCATCAATTCCGCCAAAACGGGTTAATATTTCTTTAACTTTATTTTCTTTATAAGCAAGTTGATCAGTATAACCCATATGCATTAAATTACAACCACCACATTCAATATAATATGGACAGCCTGGTTCTACTCTTAGAGGACTCTTTTTAATGTACTCTAAAACTTCCCCTTCATAAAAGTTCTTATGATCAGCCGTTATTTCGACTAAAACAACTTCATCAATAAGCGCATTTGGTATAAAGATAATCTTATTATCTATTTTTCCAATACCACGACCTTGATGATCAAGGTTTATAATTTGTAATTCTATTTTTTCTTTCATTTTATCACCTCCTTAATTATAACATCTTTTAAGCAATAAAAAGATAAGACTTATCGCCTTATTTTAAATATATAAATACTGCAAACCCAATTGCTGATGTAATGATAACAGCAATCGTAAAGATTAATAATTTAATTAGGAAGTTATTTTTCTTTAAAGCCGTACTCATATCTTTCAATCCTTCAAAATCTTGTTCATTAAAGTTTAGACTTGAAGTATAAAATGATTTATCTAAAGTATGGTTTTCAACGGCTGGTTCATTACCTGACTCTAATATTTTTCTAATTGGGTCAGTTTGACCAATTATTGTATCGCCACTTGATCTTAAATCACCAAACATATTAAGTGATAATTCACGATCACCTAGTTTATTTAACATACTAGTATTAGTAATCGTATTAATTAATCCTTTAAGATCTTCATCATCTTCACCAAGATATTCTTTTTTGTTCATATGTTCTTGTAAACTAATCCCTTTTAAAATATTATATTGAGTATTTTTTAAACTACGATAATCATTAGTTTCACTAGTCTCATCACGTTCATCTTTAGCTTTTGATAAAATATCACGAATATCATAATTTTTATCTTCTTCAACAATAACCTCTTCTACAATTGGCGTCACTGATTCTTTAACAATTTGTCGAAGTTCTTTTTCTCTACGAAAATTTTCACGATTCTTTAACATTTCTTTAATACGAGTAATATCTATCTCATTAGTTTTTTCAATTTCCGCAATGCCTTCAATATTTGAATATCCAATTTCACTATATATTGTATTATATAACTCTTCATTAGCACGAGTTCGCTTAGTTGGTTCTGTTTCCTCAGGTTCAGTTGCTTGATAATAGCGTTCCATGCGGCTTGCCATATAATCACCTCATTATTATAATAATAATACCATATTTTAAGATATTATTAAACACTTTACTTGCATTTTATCGTCTTTTTTTCTATAATGATGTTTAGGAGGAATCTATGGAAAAAGTAAAAGTTATCAAAGATGCTTGTATCGGTTGTGGTTCTTGCCAAGCAATCGCTCCTGCCATTTTTGAAATAGGTGACGATGGTTTTGCAGACATAAAAAAAGGTGTTGATTTTGAATTGATTACTGAAGAAATAAAAAAAGATATCATGGATGCCTTAGATGGCTGTCCAACTGGCGCCATTGAATCAACAGAAGAATAAAAAATAAGAACGTTGTTCTTATTTTTTTCTTATTAATACTTTATTATTTAAATTACTAATAAATAATTGCTCTTCATTGTCAATATTAGTAAAAATAGTGATAACTCCTAGTTTTTGACATAAATTAATAAACTCAGTCAAAACTAATTTTATTCTTTGATCAGTCTTTGCTTTTTCCAGCATGCTTTTACTTATTTTTATATAATCTATATCTACCAAAGATAAAATGGGGATAATAAATTGTTGGCTTTCTAAGCTCATTTCGCCGATACCAACTTTTATTCCTGTTTTTTTAATATCAGAAATTATTTTTACTATTTCTCCCGTTGAACCTTGATAATATTGAGTATCTATATTAATACATAATTTATTAGGAACAATCATATTTTTATTTATTGCTGTTTGTAACTCTCCTACAATATCATGCTCTTTAGCAACAATTGTTTGATAACTCACATTAACTATATATTCTTTTTCTTTATCATTAGGGATTATTTCTTCTAAGCATCTTTTTAAATTAATCATATCGATTTTTTTAAGCTTATGATTGATTCTAAGAACATCATAATGGCCATCACTAAAAAGATTTTTTTCGTGCTCATCAACAATTGTTAAATCAATAATATTTTCATTATTACCATTTATATCATAAAGTGGTCGATACGCATATTTGAATTCATTTTTATCTAACATTTCATCGACTGAATGGATAAAATTTTTGGTATCAGTAAATTTTTTATATATTTGATCATTATAATATTCAATTAAATTTTCTTTTTTCTTAGCTTCATACATTGTTAAATCAGCCTTTAATAACATTTCATCCAAGTTTTCTTTAGCTAAAACAATTCCACTATTAAAAGTAAACATAACCGGAATTTGTTCTTTCTCATAATCATTTTTAATATCATTATAAACTGCAATGATTTTATCAGAAATTCCTTCTGGGTTATCATTAGTAACAATAACAAACTCATCACCATGAAGTCTAATTAATAGCGAATCAGAGAATCTTTTAGTTACTATTTGCGAAAACAAAATTAAGCACATGTCCCCTACTTTATGCCCAAAATTATCATTAATATATTTTAAACTGCGAAAATCAATTGCAATCAAATAGGTTGTTCCATCTTTTTTAATATATTCTTTGTATTGTTCTTTTAAATATAAAGCGTTGTTTAAACTAGTTAGTTCATCTATATATTGTGTCATGTTTGCTCCTATTCATTATTAGTTTCATTATATAATTTTTTGACTTCTTTTGGCGTTAAAGTTCGATATTCACCAGAATTAAGTCCTTTTAAATCAAGGAAAGCAATTCGTTCTCTTTTAAGTTTTAAAACTTCAAAACCTAAAGCTTCGAACATATTTTTAATTTGATGATTACGTCCTTCGTGAATGATTACTTCAACAATTGAAGTGTTACCAGCGCGATCAAAACGGCGTAATTTTACTTTCGCTTTAGCGGTTTTTTTACCATCAATAACAACACCATTAGCTAAACGATGTACAACTGCACCGGTTACAATCCCTTGTACTTTAACAATATATACTTTATCAATACTGTTTTTGGGATGCATCATCATATTCGCAAAATCACCATCATTGGTTAAAATTAGTGCTCCGGTAGTATCATAATCTAAACGACCTACTGGATAGATACGCTTATCGGTCGCAATTAAATCAACAACCACTGGGCGATGTTTATCATCACTTGTACTTGTTATATAACTACGTGGTTTATTTAATAAATAATATTCTTTGTTTTCTTGTGCTAAAACTACACCATTTATAACAATGATGTCCTTATCTTCAACTTTAGTTCCTAAAGTTTGGATAGTTTCGTTATTTACTTTTACTTGCCCTTTAGTAATTAATTCCTCAGCTTTTCGTCTTGAACAATAACCACTATTAGCAATGACTTTTTGTAGTCGTTCCATATATATCACCTCCATAATTATATATTAAAAATCATAAATAATCTATCTTTTTCGCTTGCTAAGAAAAAAAGGGAATAAACCCTTAAAATTCACAGTTATCTGGTGTTCTTGGGAATGGTATTACATCACGAATATTTTCAACCCCTGTTAGATAGATTAACAGTCTCTCAAAGCCCATTCCGAAACCACCGTGTTTACAACCACCATATTTTCTTAAATTAATATACCACTCTAATTCTTCAGTTGAAACATTCATTTCTTGCATTCTTTTTTCTAACAATTCTAAACGTTCTTCCCTTTGTGATCCACCCATTAATTCGCCAGCTCCTGGCACAAGTAAATCAACAGCCGCAACTGTTTTATTATCATCATTTAAACGCATATAGAAAGCTTTAATATCTTTTGGCCAGTCTTTTACAAAAACTGGCGATTTAAAGTGTTCTTCTGTTAAATATTTTTCGTGTTCGGTTGCTAAATCAGCACCCTGAACAGGTTTGTTTTCAAAGTTTTTGCCAGAACTTAATAATAAGTCAATTGCTTCTTGATGTGTAATTCTAACGGCTTTTTTATCGAGTACCGCTTTTAATTTGTTAAGGATTCCTGGTTCAACAAACTTATCAAAGAACTCCATTTCAACAGTTGCATTATCTAAAACATATTTAATTAAATATTTTAAGAAGTCTTCTTCAATATCCATAACACCGTTTAAATCACAGAATGCTATTTCTGGTTCAATCATCCAGAATTCTGATGCATGCGTTTTAGTATGTGATTTTTCAGCTCTAAAAGTTGGTCCAAAAGTATATACTTTTTTAAAAGCCATCGCAAATGCTTCAGCTTGTAATTGACCCGATACTGTAAGTGAAGTATGTTTACCAAAAAAATCTTTAGTGTAATCAACTTCATTACTTTTAGCAATACGATCTAAATCAAGAGTAGTTACTTGAAACATTTCCCCTGCACCTTCAGCATCGCTGCCAGTAATGATTGGGGCGTGAAAATATACATAACCACGTTCTTGGAAATAAGTATGAATAGCTTGTGCTACTATACTACGCATTCTAAAAACCGCTTGAAATAAGTTTGATCTTGGTCTTAAGTATGCCACTTCTCTTAAAAATTCACGTGTATGTCTTTTTGGTTGAATTGGGTAATCTTCAGGGCAATCACCCTCAAGAACGATACTAGCTAATTCTATTTCAAAAGCTTGCCCTGCAGCTGGTGAAGGAATTACTTTACCTTCTATTTTAACAGCTGATCCAACACGATATTTTTGAATATCTTCAAATTCTTTTAATCCTTCATGATAAACCACTTGCACTGATTTAAAATATGTTCCATCATAAAAATCAATAAAACCCATATCTTTTTGTTTACGATGATTCTTAATCCATCCTTCTAAAACAATGGTTTTATCCATTAAACTTTCTATTTCAGCATATAACTTTTTTACATCTATTATTTCCATAATATCCTCCTGTTTATTAATAAGGTTTTTATATATACAATTATAACACAAAATATGATTTTAAAAGAAAAAAACAAGCATAATGCTTATTTTTTAAAACGATATTTAAAGTAATCTAATCTCTGTGTTTGTTCATAAACATACATATAATCACTTACGCGTTTATTTACTGCTTGAATATATGTATCATCGACGGTTGGATCTATTTTCTTATTACCTCCACTTGAGGCATAATACATTGCTCGATTAGTAATCCAACTACCATTAGTGAAGATAACGGTTGTTTCTTCATTTGAAAAATAATCTTTACCTTCGTAATAACGAGGATCATAATTTAAATCAAATAAATTAGCAATCGTTGGTAAAATATCAAAAGTACTAGCTACTTTACTATAAACAGTTGGTGTTAATTTACTATTATAAATAATAAATGGTAAACGATCAATATTAAAATCTTCATAACGATCAATTGGTGATGCTGAATTAAGATTTTCAATTCCCATATTTAATGGGTGATGATCCCCAAATATAGCAATAACTGTATTATCTAGTTTCCCTTTATCTTTTAAGGTCTTTAATAAATATGCAAGTGACCTATCTAATTCAATAGCTTTGGCCATATAACTTTTTATCTTATTTGAATAAGGTAAACCTGACACTAAACTCCAATTATGTTTGACAACACCGTTCATATCATCATATGGAAAGTGAGTGGTCGCCGTAATTATAAAACTAAAAAACTTATCTTGATCAATAAAATGTGGAAGCGATTCTTCCATTAAATTTAAATCGCTAGGCCAACCTAGAATTGGTTTAATATTTAAGTCATCATTATTATAAAACTTTATTGATCCCATATTAGCGTGTAATATAGTTCTACTATAAAATTTATCAGAATAACTATGATATGAAGTATTATAATAATTATCGTTTTTAAATAAGTTAAACATTGATGTTGTATAATCATTATTACGATATTCGTTTGGCACACATTCAGTAGGTATTGGTACTATTGAAGTAAGCGCAATATATTCACTTTCACCGGTTGTACAACTATATTTAGGGGTATAGTAATTATCAAAATACCAACCCTCTTTAGACATCATATATAAAGTTGGTGTTAATTGTTCATTAATAGCAACCATATCAAATGCTTCAATCATAATTAAAATTAAATTCTTTCCCTTAAACTCACCCGTCATAATATTTTTAGGAGTTATACTTTGATTAATATAAAAATTATTTAAAGTGTTTAAAGTCGCATTGGTTTCACTAGCAATTGTTTGTTTCCATGTAGTATCATCTATTTTACGAGTAAAATCAGTCTCAACTGGTTTTGGTTTTGGTTTATCAATGATAATTTTAGTAGTATCTTTGCTTGGGCTAACCATATAAACAATATCACGCCACAAAAAACGTGTTGCCCCAAATTGTCTAAGTGATAAATCAATTAAAACTGGTTTATTATATAATTCTTTATTAGTTTTTATTTGATTAGGACTACTAAAAAAGTTCATATTAACAGTAAACATTGATACAAAATGAAGAGAAATGATTAATAAAACCGCCATCAAATCAATAAGTTTACTTTTTTTCTTATATACTATAATCTTCTTTTTAAAAATAAATAACAATAAAAATATTATGAATGGTAAAAAACATAAATAATATTCTAATTTAATATATTTAATAAAAGTAACAACGTATTCGGTCACTCTTCCAGCACCATCACCAGTAGCATTAAGTGACATATAATTACCCATAAAATTAAAGAATCCTAATTGTAAAGTGGCATATAATCCAATTACAAAGATGGTAATTAAAATTAATTTCTTACTAATATTAGGTTTGAAAAAAGAATAAATAAACCCCAAGAAAATACTTAATGTAATACTAAATAATATAATACGAATTGATTCAAAAGCGAATATTTGCTTAAAAGCTATTATTTTGAAAACTGTTTCAATAAATAATATACTAAACAACAAAAAAATAAATATCTTCATAAAATATCGGGCTTTTGATAGTTGTTGTTCTTTATCTATCATATAATCACCTAACAATATTATACTACTTATTTATTTTTTTAAAACTATAATTTAATCGTAACTGATGTTCCTTTATTTTTAGAACTCTTAATATCAATGCCATATTCATGAGCATCAGCAATGTATTTAGCAATGCATAAGCCAAGTCCATAACCTTTCTCTTTACTATCAACTCGGTAATAGCAATTGAATATTTGTTCTAAATCATTTTTAGCCATACCAATACCATGATCATTTATTCTCAGCATCTTATCATTAATGATAATTGATATATCCGTGTTTTCATTAGAATATTTAATCGCATTATCTAAGAAAATAGTTATTAATTGACGAACCTTAGTATAATCAGCATTGATCATTTGTTTTAATTTAGTTTTAATTATGATATTAATTTTAATATTCTTTTTTTGTGCTATTTCGCGCATATCAATAACAATATCATTAACTAATTGTTGTAAATCTAAATCTTCTTTTTTTAAGATTACTTTACCAGCTTGGAAATGATTTAAATCAAGTAATTCATTAACTAATGTTTCTAAAGTTTGTGTGTTATTAATTATTTTATCATACACTTCATCGCTTGCTTTAATTGTTTTATCTTTAAGATTTAACGTATAACCACGGATTAAAGTAAGTGGTGTTTTAAACTCATGTGAGACATTCGCTACTAATTCCTTAGCACGACCCTCTAATTCTTTAATATCATTAATATTTCGGTCAATTTCAACTGTCATTTGATCTATTGTTTTTGCTAAATCACCAATTTGATCATCACGTATAATATTAGTTTTAATTGCATAATTACCCTTACGAATCTCATCAGCAACTTCCGTAATTCTTTCAATTGGTTTAGTAAAATAGTTTGAATAAATAATTCCTAAAATAGTACTTACCATTAACGATATTAATAAACTAATATAAATCAACATGTTAAATGAGCTATACGCTGTATAAACGCTTTCAACATCCCTGTGTAAAAAAATTGTTCCGATAATACTGTTACCATTCATTATTGGTGCATAAGCCGTAATTGTTTTAGTCTTAAAATAATCACTATATTTATAAGTAATTCCACTATTGCTATTTTTTATAAAACTGCTGTTCAAAGTTTTTACATTACTTAAAAAGTTTGAACAACAGGTCGTTAAAACAACTTCGCCATTACTTTCAATGACCCATAAATCGATGTCCGACATATTATGTATTGATTGCCAAAAAATATCCTTTGGGCGAGGATTTATTGGGTCAATTAATGATCGACCCACATCAGCAAGCTGTTCTGCTTTTATAATTAATTCTTGTTCCGTTTTATTAATTGATAATTGGCGGTATTGGGTTAAAAAGATAATAGCAATAATTAAAGTTGAAATAAAAACAATCGAAGAAATACCCACTGTTAGTTGGGTATTTATATCGTTAAATTTATTTTTTAAATGTTCACTCTTCAAGTTCTTCAAACTTATAACCTACTCCCCAAACTGTTTTGATATCCCATTTTAATTCATTAGTTACTAAACAAATTTTTGCACGTAATCGTTTAATATGAGTATCGACAGTTCTTATATCACCAAAGTATTCATCACCCCATAGCATATCCAAAAGGATTTCTCTAGAATAAACTCTACTTGGGTGTTGAGCAAGTAAATAAAGTATTTCCATTTCTTTTTTAGTTAATACTAATTGATGATTATCAATTGAAGCTGTATAATTACGCATGTTAATATCTAAGTTACTGATTTTTAATTCAGCATCACTGCTTTCAACTTTTAATCTACGCATTAAAGCTTTAATTTTAGCAATAACTTGTTTTGGACTAAAAGGTTTAACAATGTAATCATCAGCTCCAACATCTAATCCCATTATCACATCTTCATCTTGAGTTTTAGCGGTTATCATTATGATTGGAATATCGGATTCTGACCTGATTTTTTTACAAACTGTCATGCCATCCATCTTAGGCATCATAACATCTAAGAGTATTAAATCAAATTTGGAAGATTTAAATAATTCAAGTGCCATCAGCCCATCATATGCAACAGTAATATGATATTCTTCTAGTTTAAAATGAGGGGTCATTAATTCTATAATATCTTTATTGTCATCAACCATTAATATTGATAATTTCATAAAATCACCTTTATACTATTTTAACACAAATTGAAGATGTGTGCTTATTTCATTTATTTAGTTTTTTTTCGTTATTAATCATTATCAACCCTCTTCCTTGTTTAATCTCCGCAACCATCTTTATCTTTTCTATCAGTATTCATTTCCATTGCGGTGACAATGTTTTAAATCCATCATCTTTATATATTTGGAAATTACTACTGACGATATAATTTCGATAATTAATTGAATCTACATCAGCTATATCATCCTCCTTAACAATTATTTATACTTAAATATTCTTCTTTCTTAACTTAAGTATATTTCTATATTATGTCTTTTTTATGTCATTATAAAAAAACTTTTATTATTTTGTAAATAAAAAAGACCCAAGAAATCTTGGATCTTTTTATTGTTTATTTTACTAAGAAATTAATGATATTAGTTAAGAATAATCCTCCAACTAAACCTGTTAATAAGGCTAAGACTAGAGCATCCGCATACCCCTTATTATTATTGATTGGGTATTTACCAATAGTTTTTTGAACACCTTTTTCATGACGTTCTTTATTAACTACCAAGCTATTACGATACTCTTTCAGTTGTTTAAATAACTGTTCTCTTGGGCTTAAATTCTTTTCCACCAGACACCTCTTTCATATATAACATCATTATATCATAATAAATAAAAAAACTACTCTAATGAGTAGTTTAAATGTCAACCTGGTGGAGAATAAGGGACTCGAACCCTTGACCCCCTGCGTGCAAGGCAGGTGCTCTAGCCAACTGAGCTAATTCCCCAAAATATAATTTGGTTGAACACTCAAAATTATAGCATATATATATAGTGTTGGCAATATCATTTTAATTATATTTAATATATTATTAAAGAAAAAAGTAAATTAATGATTTACTTTTTTAAAAATTGTTGTTATTATTTTTTACTCTTATGTTCCACTTTAACATATTCATGATAAATAGGTGCTATCTTAAAGGTTAAGATAAGGGCAAATATAATCGCAAATCCACACATAATTGATGCAATACCAACCCTTGTTATTGGCAATAGTATATATACTAAAGTAAGTGGTAAGATAAATGATAAATACCCTATTATAAGCCATTTAAGAGCCTTTTTAATCTTTTCCTTATTATGTTCCAACTTAATACCTTTAACTGCTTCCCAGATACCTAAAAGCAAGAATCCAAAGTAATAGAATCCATATAAACTATGTATACTTGTTTGGATATTAAAAATAACATAATTACCACCACAAGATACCCCTTGAATTGATTGCGGTACAAAGACAAAGTAAGCAGCAAAAGCGATTGCTATAAAGTAATAAAATCTAAGTAAATACGAACCCTTGCCTAATTTAGATATTAAATATAGTCCAACCACTGGCAAGAACGTTATACAGAATAACCCAAGTCGTGCCCAGAATAATAAATCTGAACCTCCACATATTTGGTATTCTGATAACTGAAAGATTGCTAAAAATACTAATGTAATAACGATTCCAATATCAGATTTAGCTTTATGGCTCTTATAAAGTGTGTATATAGCTAACGCTATTTCTATTACAAATGTAATAATCATTATAAGTGGTGAGAAACAATATAAAGTCATTCTTCCTTTGTCTTTTTTCATAAATGTATAGTCTCCAATTCTAATTTAATTGATTTCTTAATTTTACAATATAACTTAAATTATTTTCTATGTTTTATTCTCTATATTATTAACCTCTTTAAATTTTTCTATAAATTTGCTTTTATCGATTAATAATTCACTTACTAATCTTAAATAATTCTTATATGCTTCATCTTGAATATACATCTTGGCATATCCATCGATCCCGAACTTTTCTGTTATGTGCTTATATGATCGTTCTATTTGTTGATCTAAAGTTAAGTTTGGGAAATGTTTTAGTCCATATAAGTAAGTTCTTTTAACGGCCATATCAACATCTATATTTCTATCAGCCGAAGATAATAATTTACCATAAATACTTCGTGGTTCACTTTTCAAAGAAGCTCTGTGATCTTCAATTGCTTCTTTGATAATCACTAATTCCTGTGGTGTAAAAAAGTCTTTTACTGCTTCATCTTTAAAAAACATTTGTGCTGAAACCATTTCATGGTTTTTAGCATCTACATGATGCCCAATATCATGATAAGCGGCGGCAGCATATATCATATTTGAATTAAGATTTAATTCGTGATTTAATTCAAAACTTCTTTTAATAACATAATTAATATGACTAATATCATGTGCTTTATCGTTTTTGTCATATATAGGGAAAACATTAATTTCTATGTATTTAATTAATTGCTCATTATCCATTGTTTTTTTCAAATTAATCACCAAGATTATTATAACATGTTTTACAAAAAATGAAGCAATAGTGAAGTGAAACTTATTTTGGACACCTTATAAAAAACAAAAAAACTCTTATAAAATAAGAGTTCATTATCAAATGGTCGGGAAATAAAGGGGATTCCCAAATTTTTATTTTTACTATTTAATTATTTTTTTTAACAGCTCGATTAACTTATCAAATACTTCTTCTCTATTTATTGATGTGTCTTTATATATAAAGCCTTTTTCTTTACATATATTTTTATTTTCTTGCTCTATTTTATGTATATCACCAAAATGAGACTTAATTTTATCATAAGACCAATCATGTGTGTAATCATTTCTATTATCATTTTTCATTATATTTTGAATAATATCTTCGTTTGTTAAATTGTTGTGACCTAAAAATATTACTATATCATCATCGTTTAATAGCTTTCTTGCCATTTCAGAATCAATCAACGAACCCTCAACAATACTACCATATTTATTCTTGTTAAATTCTCTATTCCAATTGACAAATTCAACAAGGAATTCTGGAAACACAGTTACTCTTGCCTCGCTATATCTATTACCCATATCCAAATTGGGCAATGCTTTTATGAAACCATTCCTAACCGCTTCCATTGATACTAATGTGTATTGCGGGAATTTTTCTTTAATCATACTTGCTAAAGTTGACTTGCCACTTCTTGCAGTTCCTAAAATATATATATTTTTCATTTCATACTCCTCTCATTATTAATTAAATTATACATTATTATGCCAAAAATTAAAAGTCATAGAACTTTTATATTCCATGACTTATTAATAAAAAACCAACAATTTGGGTATCTTTTAAAATGGTCGAGATATAAAAGGGACTCCCAAATTTTTGTTATTTCTTGTTTTTAAATTAACGGTTTTTTTCTATTATATTCTTATATACCTCAATTAAATCTTTATCCATCATATTTTCAGGCAATGTTTCTAAAGAAAAGAATTTTAATCCTCTGGATTCTTTCATAGACTGAAAATATCCATTTCCTTTATCAATTATTTCTTGATAATTGCTTCCTAATGTTCCAAAGTATTTTTTTGTTATATACAACATTGTATTATTATACACAATATCGCCATTTGGGTATGAATTTTTTCTGGTTTCGCCAGATACGGCTTTTACAAGCACTAAATTTTCAGCTTCAGCAGTTAGCCCTGTTTCTTCAGCTAGTTCTCTTGTGGCAACCTCTTCAAATGTTTCCCCTAATTCTTGTAATCCACCAGGAATACACCATAAATCGCGATCAGTACGATGTTGTAATAATATTTCGCCACTCTCATTAACAACAATAATAGCGCTTCCATTTTGAAATAAAGGCATGTTTCTAAATTCGTTTTTTAATGCGTTTCTCAATTTTAAAATATAGCTCAAAATTTTCTCCATATTAAATCTCCTGCAAATATAATATAACATAATATATTGTTTTTAGAAAGAAAAACCGTGGAATTTTATATTGCTCCAACGATTTTTTATGTTAATTCCCAAAAAGTTGGGAAACTCTTTTAAAATGGTCGGGAAAACAGGATTTGAACCTGCAACCTCCTGGTCCCAAACCAGGCGCACTACCAAGTTGTGCTATTTCCCGAAACTGGTGCGCCCGGTGGGAGTCGAACCTGCAACCTTTTGATCCGTAGTCAAACGCTCTATCCAATTGAGCTACGGGCGCACATATATATTTATCATTAAATGGTGGCTTCGGTCGGAATCGAACCAACGACACCTTGATCTTCAATCAAGTGCTCTACCAACTGAGCTACAAAGCCATAATAAATGGCGGTCCCGACGAGAATCGAACTCGCGATCTTCTGCGTGACAGGCAGACGTGATAACCGCTACACTACAGGACCAAAATATGGTTGCGGAGATAGGATTTGAACCTATGACCTTCGGGTTATGAGCCCGACGAGCTACCAAACTGCTCCACCCCGCGATATTAAATAAGGTTGGTACATAATAAATAGATGGCGGAGAAAGAGGGATTCGAACCCCCGCGCCGTTTTACCGACCTCCCGGTTTTCAAGACCGGTCCCTTCAACCAGGCTTGGGTATTTCTCCTTGTTAAACATATATAAATGGTGCCTAAGGCCGGACTTGAACCGGCATGAAGTATTATCCTCGCAGGATTTTAAGTCCTGTGCGTCTACCTATTCCGCCACTCAGGCAAATTATATGGTGTCTCGTACAAGATTCGAACTTGTGACCCTTTGATTAAAAGTCAAATGCTCTACCGGCTGAGCTAACGAGACATATTATTATATATGATATCAAAAATGGCTGCCTCGGCTAGAATCGAACTAGCGAAATGCCACAGTCAAAGTGTGGTGCCTTACCGCTTGGCTACGAGGCAATCTAACCTAGCTATAATTAAATGGTGGAGGGAGATGGATTCGAACCATCGAACCCTAAGGAGTTGATTTACAGTCAACTGCGTTTAGCCACTTCGCTACCCCTCCAACATGGTGCCGAAAATAGGACTTGAACCCACAACCTACTGATTACAAATCAGTTGCTCTACCAGTTGAGCTATTTCGGCATCTGGTGGGAGATATAGGACTCGAACCTATGACCCCCTGCTTGTAAGGCAGGTGCTCTAACCAACTGAGCTAATCTCCCAATCGTCTTAAACGTCTGGACGTAATTAAATATAACATTTAAGCCTTTAATTGTCAATATAATTTACTTTTTTTTATCTTTTTTTTAAATATTTGTCAACCCAAATTGGAAGTTTCATAGCTAAGGTTTTAAAACCACTTGCTGTTTCAATAATTTTATGTCTTTTAGGGTTAGCATCACCTTTAAAATTAATGTTCTTAATACTCAATTTTAATTGGCTTAATTTTTCGTCAACTTCTAAGATTTCAACATGAATTTGATCACCTATTTTGACAATATCATTAACATTTTTCACAAAACCATGTGATATTTCTGAAATATGAATTAAACCTGAGTAATATTCGTCACATGAAACAAAGATGCCGTATGACTCGATACCGGTTACAGTACCATCTACAATTTTCCCTTTTTTATACTTTGTCATTGATACACCTCTTTATAATTATAACATATATATGCTTATTCTAAAAGGTATTTACTTAAGGTTTAGACTATTGTATAATTGATTTGGTGATGTAAATGACAGATGTCGAAACGCTTATAATTAATATCTTAAATAAACTTCGTCCCTTTCTTATAAATGATGGTGGCGATGTTGAATTTATTAAATATGAAGATAATATTGTATATATTAAATTATTAGGAGCATGCTCTAATTGTTTAATGGTTGATATGACTTTAAAAGAAGGTATTGAGGCTGCTATTATAGAAGAAATACCTGAAGTTAAAGAAGTAAGAAATATTACAAATTAAAAACAAGCCTAAGCTTGTTTTTTTTATTCTAATATTTGTTTAATTTGATCTAGTTTTTGTTGTGCTGGTGATGATTGAATATTTGAATTTTCTTCTAAGTCTTCTAATTTGATTTGATATTCAGCTAATTTAATACTCATATCACTAGTTACTTGATCAAGTTTAGTTTGATAATTTGCAATTTGTTGATTTAATTCGGTAATGGTTACTGATAAAGCATCAGTTTTTTTCTTTTCGTCTACATACATAGTTTGATAATCAACAGCTGGTGTAACATCATCTTCTGGCATACCATAAACTGGTGCTGTCATAACTGGTGCTGTCATAACTGGTGTTGATTCAACTACTGGTTCAGTTGGTTTATTAAAACTTAATAATTCTTCTAAACTGCTTAGTTTAACTGCTTCTACTACTGGTTGTTCCGTAAATACCTTTTTATTAGCACTTAACATATTAACCACATTGTCAGCAAGTTTAAATAAACGATAAGTATTAACTTTTACTGCTGTCAAATCTTTAAGATTTAAATCAGTAACCGTTTTTAATTCGCCCTCTTTTGCTTCTTTTACAATAACCTTAATTAATTCTTTAATGTAATTCCATTCATTTTCATCAACTATTTTTTCTGTTAATGAAGCGTCACTAATTCTTGATGCATATAGTTTTATATAACCATTTTCATCTTTTTCATTTAGTGTATAGATTAAATATTTAATTGTATTGCTCATAAAATAACGAACAACGCTAATATTTAAATTACTATTATTTTGATCTAATATTATCACATTTTCCATTTTGTATCCCCCTATTTACTCTATTGTTTATTATACTCATTTTATAATTATTATTCAATCATTTTAAGCAAAATAATCAATATCCATATTCTTACGAACACGTTTCATAACTTCTTGAGCTTTTTCTTTAGCTTTTTTAGTACCTTCTTGTAAGATTTGTTCGACTAATTCTGGACGATCTTCATAATATTTACGTTTTTCTTGAATTGGTTTTAAGAAAGTCATCATATTTTTAATAAGTTGCTTCTTACAGTCAACACAACCTCTAGTACCCGCCATACATTCTTTTTTAATATCGATTACTTCATCACCACTTACAAGTTGATGATAATAATAAGCCATACATACATCAGGATTCCCTTTATCATCTTTTTTAACGCGATTAGGATCAGTTACCGCTTGCATAATTTTTTTGCTTACTTCGGCTTCAGTGTCTGCTAAATAAATAGCATTACCTAAACTTTTGCCCATTTTTTCATTACCATCTAAACCTTTAATACGTGGCGTTTTACTTAGTAGATATTCTGGTTCAATAAATGTATTGCCATATATCTTATTAAATTTACGAACTATTTCACGTGTTTGTTCAACTTGTGGTATTTGATCATCGCCGGCTGGTATAACCGCACCATCAAATGCTGTAATATCTGCAGCTTGACTAACGGGATAACCTAAAAAACCATAAGTAACGCTTTCGCCGTCTTGACCAAAGATATATTCTTTTTGCGCTATTTCACTTTTAACAGTTGGATTACGATGTAATCTTGATATAGTTACTAAGTTAGAAAAATATACTGTTAATTCCGCTATTTCAGGGATCATTGATTGAATAAATATAATTGATTTAGTTGGATCAATACCAACAGCTAAATTATCTAATGTTACTTCCCTAATATTTTTACTTATTTTTGATGGGTCATTAAAGTTATCAGTTAAAGCTTGCACATCAGCCACAATAATATAAACATTATATTTGTCTTGTAATGCAACTCTACTTTTTAAAGCACCAAAATAATGTCCAATATGTAATTTACCTGTTGGGCGTTCTCCTGTTAATACATTTTTTTTATTTTCCATAAATGCCTCCTTGATTTAGTAATATTATATGAAAATTATATCACATATTCAACAAAAAAAGCATTATAATTAATGCTTTCCGATTGTATATAAGTATAATGCTCCCACAAATTCCTTAGGAAAGATAACCGCTAACCCTGCTAAATCACTTTTTACGCGTGGTTTATCTTGAGTAAACATCTTATCATATAAATAACGAAGTAATAATTGACGACTAAATATTTGTTTAAAATCACCATTTTTAATTTTTTCTTCTAATGATTTTCTAGTCACCATATCAATCTTATTAATTCCTTTTAATAATTGTTTATGATAATTAAATATCCCATATATATATGAATCATCAATATCTAAAACTTGTCCTAAATATTCAAGATTATCATTCATAAATTCTTTATAATCATCACCATTTTTAGGAATAACTCTTTTTTCATAAACATTTAATAAAGTATTATTAGTAAAACTTTCAATATTTTTTTTAAATTTACCTAAGTTCCACCATAGATTAAATTCTAAATGAAAGTGCTTAAAAGTATATAATTTACCCTTTAGTTTATTAAATGCTTTCATCGTATCATTATAACCTAAACGAATTGATCTTCTCGATAATTCGGCATCAAAAGCAACAAAAGAACCAATTTTATTTTGTGGAGTTATTACTTTAACATTGATATTTTCATTCTTAATTTTTTTAGTAACCCCTAACGCATTCAAATCAATAGCGATTACCTCTTCAGCTCCTAAATCAATTGCTAAATTAATAGGTAGATTATCATAGTAACCACCATCAATATATTCTTGACTATTAATTTCTCTTTGTTTAAAAATAGGATAACATGTTGCTGATGCTAATAAATACTCCATTAACATATCTTCTGGAATTTCTTTTTTAATTAACACTAATGGTTTTAAATCATTTAATTTAACAGTAATTAATCCAAAATCTTTTTTTGATTTATAAAACTTTTTAACATCAATAGCACTCATAACTGTTGTTTCTAGATTTTTAACATCCATACCGCCTCTTAAAATAACGGCTGAAAGATAAGTTTTAAATAAATCAGTTTTGCCTTTTAAAGTATTCATATCAATATTAATATCACGATCAAGAACATCAGCATAATTAAGATTTTCCCACATTTTTTTAGCTTTTTTAAAGTCATTTTGTAACATTAAACAACCATTTAAGGCACCAATTGATGTCCCAGTTACAATATCATATTTGATACGCATTTTTTTAAGTGCTTTCCATGCACCAAATTGATAAGCTCCGCGAGCTCCACCGCCTGATAAAACTATCGCTCTTTTCACAATATCACCTAATATTATTATATCACTTTTAATATTGCATTAAAAGGTGGCAGCTTTAATAACTATGATATTTGATGAGCTTTTATATATTCCTCAATATCACTTACACGATCTAATTGTTCCCATTTAACATTTAAATCATTTCTACCCATATGACCATAACTTGCTAATTGTTGATATATTGGACTAGTTAATTCTAATGTATTAATGATATTTTGTGGTGTTGAATTCCACAAATCTTTAATTAAAGCAATAATATAATCTTCACTATAAAAACTAGTATTAAAAGTCTCAACTAAAATTGATATAGGGTTAGCTACTCCTATTGCATATGATAATTGAATTTCTAATTTAGAAGCCACCTTTGCCGCCACTAAATTCTTCGCGATATATCTGGCATAATAAGCGGCACTGCGGTCAACTTTAGTAGCGTCTTTACCACTAAAAGCCCCACCACCATGGCGAGAGTAACCGCCATAAGTATCAACAATAATCTTACGCCCAGTTAAGCCGCTATCACCAAGTGGACCACCAATTACAAAACGGCCCGTTGGATTAACTAAGATTTTAGTGTTATCATCGATTAAATTCTTTGGTATTATTTTTAAAATTACTTCGTTTATGATATCATTTTTAATTTGGTCTTGGGTAATCTCTTCATCATGTTGAGTTGATACGATTATCGTATCAATTCGCCTAGGAATACCATCTTCATATTCAACTGTTACTTGGGTTTTACCATCAGGTCGAAGGTAACTTAGAATTTGATTTTTCCTAACTTCTGATAATCTTTTCGCTAACTTATGAGCAAGTGATATTGGTAATGGCATTAACTCTATTGTTTCATTACATGCATACCCAAACATCATTCCTTGATCACCTGCGCCAATTTGGTTTATAGACCCATCTAATTTAGATTCTAAGGCTTTATTAACACCAATTGCAATATCACTTGATTGTTTATCAATCTTAATGATTATTTCGCAGGTATCACCATTAAAACCATATAAATCAGTGGTATAACCAATATCCTTAATTGTTTTACGAACAATAGCTTCGATATCAACTATCTTTGATGAAGTAATCTCCCCCATTACTAAAACAAATTGTTTAGTAACTGCGACTTCACATGCGACATGGCTACTTGGATCAACACTTAAATAAGCATCTAATACGGCATCAGATATTTGATCACATATCTTATCAGGATGCCCTTCGGTAACAGATTCGGAAGTAAATAATCTTTTCATATTTTTTCTCCTTCTATATTACCTTAATAAAAAAACTCCGACACATAGTCCGAGTTAGATTCCTTTTTCTTATCTCTCGGCTTTAGCCGCAGGATTTAGCACCTAATTTAATAGGTTGCTGGGTTTCACAGGACCTGTATCCTCCACCGCTCTTGATAAGGTAATATTTAATTTATTTACTTATATAGTATCCCAAAAATAAGGATTATTGTCAAGTATAATTGCTTTATGACCAAGTATATGCTAGAATACATAGCAAACGGAGGCCATTATGAAAGATGTTAAAACAATTGATGTTATATTAGAAGTTATTTTTGATGAAGAAAGATCTAAAATGGGTGGTAATTTCCACGTAATAAAAGTTACCCCATTTAATACAGATGGCATAGATATTCAATTACCAAATAAAAGTGGAGCTTTTATCTTGCCCAAAAGTTTTATTGTAAAAAAGATTGCCTTTGTTGGTCGAAATGAAGACGAAACCGTTATTACTAAAAAAGAAGCAGAAGCAATTAAACAAAAAAATCTTTTAAATAAAAAAATTGATGCAATTGTCAATAACCTTGATACAACAATCATGGAAATGGAAAAAGGTTATAAAACAATTGGTAAAAAGATAAACATTTTAAAAGAAGAACGTGCTAAACTTGAAGCTATTCAATCATTAACAAGTAAAATTACTGAGGGATCTAAAAAAACAATTAAAAAATAAAAAACCTAGTGGTTTTTTTATTTTGGTTAATTTAGGAGTATAATGTTATTAGGAATGAGGTAACGATATGAAAAAATTAATTATCCTTTTCTTAACCATTATGTTTATTACAACTGGTTGTACAAATACTAATTACAACGGCAAAGAAACCACTCTTTCTAAGATGTTTTTAGATAAAGGTTATACTATTAACATTTATAGATCAAGTGAAGAACTAAGTAGCAACGTTGAAGATTTTGGTAAATCATATATAAATATTAATTATAATATTCTAGCTGAATATACATCAACTGCTGCTTATAATATGAATGCCAATTATAATATTAAAAAAGTTATTGTAAATAATGTACGCGTAATATCTACATCAAAAATGGGTACCGTTGGCGAACTTGCTATCTTGAAAAGATATTCTGGTTCAACTGCCGATTCACACGTTGATGTCGTTGGTACTAGCGATAAATATGTTGAGAACATTGCCATACCCAATACATCAGGTTACCAAATCGGGATTATGGTTGAATTAAATAAAATAGCCCTTTATGATCAAAACAAATATACCAATATATCTTATGCTACTTCAACTGAACCTACTTTAGAAATGATATATGATAAACTTGGTATCGATTCTAGTACAGTTAGATTAAAAATAGGTTTTCGAATTGAATTACTGACGGTTGATAATATAACTTTATACAAAGACTATGAAATTACAGTCCCACCAACTGGAGTTGATATTAAAAATGAAGAATTTCATTATGAATATTATCAAACTGATGTAAAAAAAATGGCACCATTTTTACAAAAATAAATAATGCTAATTTTATAAAAAAAAGATACAATGTATCTTTTTTTATTCAGCTAATATCTTCTTCATTGTTTCTTTGTATTTTTCGACTCCTTCTTGATTGAAGGCATCAACATCACTAAGATGACCATTAACCGCACAAGAAATCATAAAGAATTGAAGTATATATCCTAAATTAAAAGTTGTTAGTTTATCAACATTAATAATATTATTAATAACACCATCTTTAAAGTGGGCAATCGAGGTTGCTTTAGATGCAATATTATTTATTTCATTTAGACTCTTCTTATATTCATCAACTTCAATATCTTTTTCAACTTCTAAAATATTTATAACGGTTTCAAATAAAATATGACTACCGTCTTGAATAAATTGTCCCATCGAATGAAGATCTCTCGTATTTATAATCCCAATTGGTAAAGTACCTTTACCATCTTTACCTAATGATTCTGAATATAATTGTTTTAACCATTCAGTAAGTGCATCTAATTTTGGTTCATAAGCAACAAAAGCTTCAACCATCGTTCCCTTTTTATAAAGAATATCTCTAATAATAGCATATTTAATTTGATTATTAACAGTCTTTTGTGATTCGATGGCACCATCTAATAACTCTTCAATATTGATACCAGCTACTGCGATTGGTAATAAACCAACCGGTGTAAAGACTGAATATCTACCACCAATATCATTAGGAATATCAAATGTCTTATAACCTTCAGCATTTGCTTTTCCATTACCACCCGTTAAAATAATACGTTCTTTTAACTCTTCACTTGAATATTTTTCTTTCATAATATCTAAAATAAGGTCAAATACAACTCTAGTTTCAAAAGTTGTTCCTGATTTAGATATGTAATTAACAATAATGTCTTTGTTTTTAATCAATTCTTTTAATTCAATCAAATATTCACTTGATAGAGAAGTCCCCAGAAAATATATTTCTGGTTTTTTTTGTTCGTTATAGAAATATGGACTCAATGATTCAATTACTGCTAATGAACCTAAGTAAGAACCGCCAATTCCTACTACTAAAAATGCATCACAGTTGTTTTTAATCTGTAAACTAGTCTTTTTAATCTCATCAATCAGTTCTTGCTTTTTTAGATTTTTAGGATAAGCCCAACCCATCATATTTTGATGAGTTTTAAAATAATTACTTAATTCTTTGATTTTTGGATCATAGGTCGCAATCTCTTCATCAGTAATATCACTATAGGTTTTAAAATCAAAACTTATCATTCTTTACCTCCCATATTTACTATTATTATATGTTTTTTCTTATCATCAATCAAGTTTATAAGATTATCTTTAACTTTTTTTTCATCAATCATTATACTACTTACACCTTCAGATACATGGTCTTTATTATTTACTTTAATATCATAAATAGTATTAAGATACTTATAAGTAAACTCAAAATTTAACCATGTTGAATCAATATGAGGATTGATTGTTAAAGTATTACCTGTTTTTTCTAAACCAATAATTTTTTCGATACCTATTTTATAAGCCCAACTAGCCGAACCGGTATACCAAGTCCAACCACCGCGACCAGCGTAATTATTTTTTGAATAAATATCGGCTGCAATAACATACGGTTCAGTTTTATATTTTAAAACATCTATTGCATTAGTAGTACGATTAATTGGATTAATCATTTTTAAATAGCCGTATGCTTTATTTATTTCACCAATCTTAATTAATGACATAATATACCATAAGGTTGCATGGGTATATTGAGCTCCATTTTCTCTAACTCCCGGTAGGTAATCACTTATATAACCAGGGTCATTTTTTTCTTCAAAGAAAGCGGGGCTTAATAATTTAATTAAATGATTATCGTTGTCAACTAATCTATTGTCGATTTCTTTAATTAATGGTTTTATATTACGTGGATCAATAACATTGCTTAAAATACTCCATGATTGTGATAATAAATCTATTTGGCATGAAGCATTATTCTTAGAACCAAGGGTGTCACCATTATCAAAGAAAGCTCTTAGATACCAACTACCATCCCAAGCATTAGCATTAATTGATTTTTTTAATTCAATAGCTGATTCATGACACGTTTTAATAAAATCAACATCTTCTTTAGGGGCAATTTCTTCTATCTTATTTAAAAGATCATATAAGAAAAATCCTACCCAAACACTCTCTCCGATACCTTTATTACCAACTTTATTCATACCATCATTCCAGTCACCACTACCCATCAAAGGTAGGCCGTTGGTCCCTAGTTGATTTAACGCTTTAGTAATTGATAATTTTAAATGATAGTAAAGTGTTTCTTGAGTTGCACTATATGAATAATTAATGCCTTTTTCGTCTTGTTGTTCACCTAAGTGTTCACCTTCAACAAAAACTACTTTTTCATCTAAAATGGTGTAATTATTAGTTACTTTTAAATATTCATATGTTACATATAATAGCCATAAATAATCATCAGAGAACTTAGTGCGTGCCCCTAACGATAATTCTTCATGCCACCAATGTAGAACATCTCCTTCAATGAATTGGTGTTTGGCATGTTTTAAGATTTGATCTCTGGTAAAAGTTGGATTACTATATATTAAACTCATTGAGTCTTGTAATTGATCTCTAAAACCAATTGCGCCACCAACTTGATAGAAAGCTGATTTAGCATATAATCTTGATGCATAAACTTGATATAAATACCAACCGTTCATCATATAATCAAATGATTTATCAGGTGTCTTTATAACAATGTTTGATAGTTTTTCTTTCCAGTATTCAACTACTTCAATAAATTCATTAGCGATAAACTCTTTAGTTTGATACTTGTTAATAATATCTTCGGTGTTATTAGCACAACCAAGCATAAATGATAATTCTTTACTTTCATCTTTAAATAGATCAATACTAATCGAGATTGTTTTTGTTGAGACATCATTTAAATCATATTTTACAATCTTTTCGCTTGATGACATAAATACTTTTTCATTTCTAAAGACTTTATTATAAACATTTTGCATAATCAAACTATTTTGTGTAACATCAAAATCAACTAAAATATGAGAGTTAGTTTGTTCTTCCGTTTCACCTAAAACCGGTTTAATAACAAAGTCGATATCTAATTTAATTTTAGTACTCTTCTTATTGTTAATTTTTATGTCATAAAGTTTTAGATTATCACTTCTGGGGACAAATACTTTTATTTCCATATCATAATCTTCAGTATTAGCAATAAAAATCGAATACCCAAATCCGTGTTTTACTAGACTTGGAATAAACTTTTGTTTATTAATATAAATAGCTTCACTAGCAGGATCACCTACTGCATCATTGCTCCATGATGTTAATTTAAACTGACGACTATTGTATGCATAAGTAAATCCACCTAGATTGTTAGTTATAACGGTTCCGAAAGTCTCATTAGCAATTATATTTGACCATGGCGCTGGTGTATCATTATTAAAAACGTGATACTCACTACCATTTTTACTAAACCCACCATATTGATTGTCAAAATCAATCTTTGGAGATTTAGTTTCTAACAACGTTATTAAATTAGAAGTTTTGCTTACTTCTAATTTAATTGGTTCTAAAAGATCTAAATCAAATATTTGTTGATTTAATGACTTATGAATTGAAGCATCAAAATATATTTTAGTAATTGTTTTAAACAACACTAATTCTTCATTACTCAATTCTGATATTGTATATACATTCCCTGGTGAGTTTTCAAAATAATTTAAATTATTAATACGATACATCAAATTATTAATGTATTTAGCAACTAATTCTTTTTTACCATCAACTTCATTATTTATAATAACCACATCTAAATAAATAGCGCGGCTCTTATAAAACTCATAAGCTTGTAAGATTTCTTTTATAAAACCTGAATCCTCAGCATTATCAATATTAACTAAGATTAATGGTAAATCACCAGATACTCCAAACTTCCATAAATTATCTTGCGATAAATTATTAATATGTAAGATTTCATGACGTTTTATGCTAATTGGTAGTGTTTGATAAATGTACTTAAGCATAGTGTTATATGACATTAACTCACGACCATTTAAACCAGCATAGTGATTGCGCATATTATTTAATATAGTTGCCATTTCAAACGCAACATCAACTATTTTCTTATTATTATAAGTGTTAACTATTTCATCAATTTGTTCTCTTGACTTGCCGAAACCAACTAATAAGTAAATTATCTTTTTACTATTAGCTTTAATTTTAATATTCTTACGAATACTCATGATCGGATCAATCAAGTCATCAATATCACATGACAAACGTTCACTATTACATATTTTAAAAGGATTCGCCGTAGTATTGTTACGACCAATGAAATTAGCGCGTGATGTTTCAAATTCAAAATTGATACTATCTTCACCATCAATAAACATACGATTAACCACAAAATACTTAGTATTTTCTTTAGTGCGTGAACTTCTCTTAAAGATTAATGATGATGTTTTCTCATCTATTTCACTAGCAATTGTTAAACTGTTAAAAGCACGATGTGCAATATCTTCTTCATTACGAGCCATAATAATTTCAGAATAAGACGTTACTTCTAAATTAATATCATCATTACTAGTATTTTCAAAAGTAATTTTACGTATTTCCGCATTATGTTCCTTGGTAACCATGATTTCCGTATTAGTAATTATATCTTCATCTTCTCTTGTATACTTGATTCGATCACTAGCAAAAACCACACGATATTTATCAGGTGCTTTCTTTGCTGGTAAATACGTATTGGTCCAAAAATTATTAGTTTTAAGATTTTTAATATATATAAACACTCCGTAATTCTCATCCGTTACATTGCGGTAACGATTAATAAATAAATTTTTATATTTACTAAAACCTATACCGCGATCATTGATGAAAGTAGAGTAAAAACCATTAGATAAAACTCCCACACTAGGCATTGGCATAATACCAGTTTGTTCTCTAACGTCAGTATCTTGAATATCTCGTTTATAAGAATATTTCTTATAACGTTCTATTTTTAGATCAATATATGGTCTAATTTGAACTTTTTCTTTTAATAATAATTCAATTGCTTTAATGTTTTTATCAGCATGAAAATATTCTTGAATAATATTTTCGTGAAAATAATTAGCGATACTAGATAGTATCATCCCTTGATGATGTGAATAATAAGCTTTAACAACAACTTTATCTTCATTGTCATAAGCTTCATATAAACCATATTTACCATACATATCTAATTTTTTAAGTTTCTTAATATTTTCATATACACCATTTGGATATCTACCCAAAGCCATTAATGATCCATATGGAGCAATAACAATTAACGGGGTTTCACTATCTTGGAACTTTAAATGTGGGACCCCAAAAGCTTTATATTTATAATTTTGTGAGTCATCTAATTCATTATAAGCTGATTCAGTTATACCCCATGGTAATTTGGGATCAGCTTCACGCATAAATTCTTTTTGAGCATAATACGCAAATAAATAAGTTTCATCTAATAAAGTGTGCTTATATGTTTTCATAAATATTAATGGCATATAATATTCAAACATTGTTCCAGTCCATGAAACAACACCTTTATATAGTTTATATTTAGTTAACGTCTTATCTAAGCAAAACCAATGTTTAAAAGGTACATCCCCTTTAGCAATAGCAATAAAACTAGAAAGGCGTGACTCTGATAAGAAATTATTATAATGATATGGAACTAATTTACCTTCATTAATCGTATAACCAACACTAAAGACATCAAGATCATGATTATATAACTTAGAGAAATCAGTAGCAGCAATTAATTTATTAACACGATATTCTAAAACTTTATAATGAGTTAAGTGTTCTAAGAATCCTTTTAAGACATATAACGATGAAACAAAATTACCACTATCAGCAGTTGATATAAAGAATGGTGGTATTGCTTTCATTTCATAAATATTATACCAATTATATAAATGACCATTCCATTTAGCTAAACCCTCAACACTCTTTAAAATATTAGCTAATAAATCGATTGCGACAGTTTCGTTAATAATTTTTAATTCATAAGCTGAAATAACACTGGTTATCGATAAACCAACATTAGTTGGCGAAGTACGATAATCTATCTTTTCTTCACGATTTGATTGAAAATTATCTGGCATCAAATAATTAAATTCTCTTGTTAAATAGTCCTCAAAGAAACTCCAAGTTCTGATAGCAATATCTCTAATTTCACCTTTAGCTTTGCCACTCAACGGTTGTGATTCATACTTAATATCAAGACTTATAAAGAACATTAAGAATGGCGCAAATATCCATATCGAAGCCAAGAAGTATGCTACATAAATATAATCTTGTTTAAAATAGTATGCAAGCCATATTATTAATAATGTAAATAAATAATTAGCTTTAAAATTATTAATATAAGTTAACAGATTATTTTTAGAACGCTTTTCCACTTCTTCCGAAGTAATCCAATTTAGTAAATTCTTTTTACTTATTAGCATGCGATAAACTGATTTAATAATCGCATCTAAATATAAACAAGTTTCATATGGCAATAGAGCTAAAATAATAAATGATTTTATAACTACTGCAAATATACCAGTAATTAAATTCAAATAATACTTTAAAAATATATCATATTTTTGTTTTGAAAATATCTTAGCAAATAAATAAAAGAAGATTGGGGTCGCTATTATAATCATAACTATAACCAAAGATATTGTTGGATTAAGTTTACTAATAGTAAATCCATATATGATTAATAACAGCAATGCTAAACTCTTTAAACTTCTAACTAAATTATCAAATATTTTCCACTTTTCAATTAAATTGATCGGATTTTTAACAACTTCGTTCTTTTTATTTCTTACTTTGTTTTTAAGCCAACTAATAATTTGCCAGTCACCTCTGGTCCAACGATGATGTCGACCAGCATCATTTAAGTATTTAGATGGGAATCCATCAAAGAATTCAACATCACTAACAAATCCACAACGTAAGTAATTTCCCTCTAACAAATCGTGGCTTAAAATAAGATTATCAGGGAAGTTATTATTGATTATTTCATCAAAAATCTCTAAATCATATATTCCTTTGCCAACAAAACTACCTTCATTAAAAACATCTTGATATAAATCAAAACTCTTGGTCGTATATATATCTAAACCTCCAAGACCTGCGAATAACTGTGTATATTGTGACTTATCAGTCGCTTCTAATTCAATACTAATTCGTGGTTGCATAATTGCATAACCAGCAATAACCTTCTTGCGGTCTTTTGATAAAACTGGTTTGTTCATTGGGTGAATCATTGCCCCAATTAATTTTAAAGCAGTATTCAAAAGCAGTTTAGTATCTGCATCTAAAGTTATAACATATTTTATTTTAGTTTTAAAATCTTTAAAAGTATGATAATTAAAATATAAATCTTGATCTTCTTTATTTAATTTGTGTAATAATAATTGATTAAAATGTAATAAAGCTCCTCTTTTTCTTTCATAACCTAAATAAGAAGCCTCACTTTCATTATAAAAGCGATTACGATACGCAAAATTAAATACCTTACTACCATATTTTTCGTTAAGTTGATTAACTTTCTTAATGCCAGCATCGATAACTATTTGATCCATAGCAACATTTTCTGTTGTCTCGCTAGTTACATCACCAAGCAAAGTAAAGTATAAATTAGTTGTACGGTTTGATAAATAATATAACTCTAAATTATCAAACATTTGGTTAACTTTGTTAGCGCTATTTAAAATAGTTGGAATAACTACCATCGTACTATATTCAGCCGGAAAACTTTCTTCAACTTTGATTTTAAATAGACTTTTCGTATTTACTGTTTTTAATAGTATTTGGTTTACTATATCAATAACATATCCTAATGACGGAATAAGTAAAAGCAGGAACCCCGTTATTCCAAAAAAGTATGAACCTATAAACGACAAAATCAATGTTAATGCAAACACGGTTGTAATATACACAACAGTTCTTGTTTTATAATCTTTTTCTTCAAATAAATAAAATCCGATATGTTTTTCGTTATTGTCAGCAACTTTTACTAAGTTCTTAATGTATTGATACTCATTAATTTTATTATTTTTAACTGTTTTCTTAATTTGATTACGATATTCTGCTTTCGAACTTTCATACATCGAATCATATATATTAACTTTCTCATTAATTAATGCTTTTTCTGTATAACTAACACTAGAATATAGTAATTCCATCTTAACTTTAATCATTTTTTTAAGTGATTCAAACAAATTAACCATTAATAAATTCTCGTTTAATTTTTCTTCGTGTTGTTCTTTAATAATATCCTTTAATGACATACTATTTTTAATTAATAATTCATTTAATTTTTTAAAGACTGATTCTGAAATAGAATCAAGTTCACTTAATTTATAGTTTAATTCTTCAATATAATAATGATTATCTAAAATCGAATTATTGATTTTTATATAATCATATATATTACGATTTTTCTTTTGATATTGATTTTTTTCGATTATTTTAAAAGCACGATCAATACTATGTGTTTCATCAAGTTTGTTGTTTAATTTCATTGCTAGTTTCTTAAGCTCATTAATTATGATAATTCTGAGAACAATATTTATATAATCAAATTCATCATAAGAAAAATAATCTTTATTTGCCTCTTGGTAATTATTAATTTGTTCAAATACTATCGCCAAACTAAATTTGAAATTTTGTTGCACTAAAAAACTATAGAGTAATTCCCTTATTTGTTTCTTTCGACTATTTTTAATTTTTAAGATACTTTTCTTTTTTAAACTACCTTCAATTTGAATTTGTTGTTCACTTATTAAATAGTAGTTATCAATAATCCATTCATTAATACTACCAACGCTTTGGTTTTGCTTTGTATATGAGACTAATTTTTTATAATACACCGTTATATAATGAATATCCAAATTTAATTTTTTTAATACGATATTATTCATCTTAAGCCTCCTATATTAACTATATTAATTATAACATATAACACCAATTAACAAATATATATTTATATTCGATAATTTGTTATAATATAATTGGTGATAAAATGAAAGAATTTAATGAGAATATTTTTAGAGCTTATGATATAAGGGGTATTTACGGAAGTGAACTTACGGATGATTTGGCCTACAACCTTGGATTAGCATTTGGTACCAAATTAAAATTAGAGCACAAGACAAGAACTGTTGTTGGGTATGATAACCGCACTTCTTCAGTGTCGCTTTTTAATGCCCTCACTAAAGGTATTAAAGAAACAGGCATTGATGTTATTAATATTGGATTAGTCACTACTCCGATGTATTATTTTGCTTGGCAACTATTTCAAGTTGATTCTGGCATTATGATTACGGCTTCACACAATCCTAAAGAACACAATGGTTTTAAAATATCATTTAATGGCACCTTTAATGCCTATGGTGAGATGATTCAAGAATTCAAGGAATTCATCAAAAAAGGAAAATTTATAAGCGGTCAAGGACTTACTATTAATGAAGATATAAAAGACCGTTATATTGACTTTGTTTTAAAATCAATTAAATTAGGTGAAAGACGACTAAAAATTGTAGTTGATTCAGGTAATGGTACTTCAGCCATTATTATAAAAGATGTTTTAAATAAATTAAATATTGATTATATCCCTCTTTATACAGAATCAGATCCTAATTTTCCTAATCATCATCCTGATCCTAGTGTTCCAAAAAACATGGAAATGCTTAGTGAAGTTGTTAGAAGTAAACAAGCTGATGTTGGATTTGCATATGATGGTGATGCTGATCGTATGGGTTTAGTTGATGAATCCGGCAACATGATTAGTAATGATCACTTTATGATTATGATTGTGAGAGATATTATTAATAACTTAAGCGATAAACGTATTTTGTTTGATGTTAAATGTTCAAAGAGTTTAGAAGATGAAATTATTAAATTAGGTGGAACCCCAGTTATTTCAAGGACTGGTAATTCATATCTTAGAGCAAGAATCGTTGATGATAATATCCCTTTTGGCGGTGAGTTATCAGGACATATTTTCTTTAATGATAAATTCCCTGGTTATGATGATGGTATTTATGCATCACTTAGAATGATGGAAATATTAAGCAATACTAATAAAAAGGTTAGTGAATTATTAAGTGGTATCACTAAATATTACTCAACACCTGAATTAAAGATGAATGTTAGCGATGATAAAAAATTCGCTTTAATTGAACAAGTAAAAACTTACTGCCAATCTAAAAATTATAAATTTTTAGATATTGATGGTTGTAAAGTCATATTCGATGATGGCTTTGTTCTTGTTAGAGCATCAAATACCGGTCCTCAAATAACCTTAAGGTTTGAAGCGACAACTGAATTAAGACTTAATGAAATGAAAACTGAATTTGAAAATGTTATTAATAAAATGCAATAAAAGAAAAATCTAGGTTATCCTAGATTTTTTTAATTTGCTTCAACTGAAATACTTGTACCACTCAGTTTCCAAATAAACTCTAAAGTAGTTGTATCTGTAAAATTAAATGAAGCATAATTCGTATAAATAGTTGTTTCTAATAACGCTTCTGCTGTAGAATTAATTCCATTTGGATCATACGTGTTAGCACTAATTACTGTACTACCGTTAATTGTTGATGTGGCTAAAGCAACCCCTTCTGATAACGGATTGTTGTCCTTAGCACTAATACGGTAAACATTTGCAGTTCCTACTATTGCACCACCGCGATATAATGATCCGCGTATTGACCCATTTGTATATCCCCAGCTGCTTGGCCAGCCACTATCGTAGGTATATCCAGCAATTCCACCAACATAATTTGTTCCTGTTACATTTCCTTCTGACATAACATCAGAAGCATTACCATAATTATAACCAATTACTAATCCTGTATATGTAGTTCCCACTATGTTTCCAGATACATATATATCAGAAACATTGGTGCTACTTCCTTGATTATATCCAACTACTCCTCCAGTATGTGTCCCTGTTGCTGTTACAGCCAAGGTTTTTATATTCATTCCTTTTACTGAACCAGATCCGGTATTATTTCCGACTATTCCTCCGGTATAGTTACTACCATTTACAACAGTATTTGTAACATTGATTTTACTTATTATTCCTATATTTACACCGGCAATAGCACCAGTATAATTATCACCATTAATATTTAATCCTGTTAAATTAAAATTAGTAACAGTCCCACTATTATATCCGAATATTCCGGTATTATAGGCACCGCTCAAGACAATATTATTTAAAGTCTTCCCATTACCATTAAAATTACCAGTAAATCTATTGTTATCGCTTGATAATGTATAAAAGTATTTATCACTAAAATTGATATTATTCATTAATTTATAATAAGATCCTGGTGATAAACTAATTTGATTAAATTCTTCGTAATTAGTTATCAAATACGGATCATCACTAGCGCCAGTACCGCTCATCGTAATAGCGGTATTGGCTATTTTAGGAATTATAACACCGCTGCTATTGTAATCAAAATAATAACCATCAGCATCATTATCACCACCAATTATAGTATCTAGAGTTATTTCGTAAGTATTAATACTTGATATTCTAGAAGGACTAATATCAGAACCGTCAACTCCATAAAAACTAGTACCATTGATAGCTACACCATTAACTAAAATATCACTAGCCGACATAGCTTTATTAATTGTTCCGGCATTACCAGTTGGTGATATTTTATTATAATTTGACGTCGCTGTAATATTGCCTTTTTTATAAATAACACCATTTATATAGCCATTTATATAACCATATGATTCTGGCCAACCACTATTATGATTATATCCAGCAATTCCTCCAACATAATTTATGCCAGTTACATTACCTTCAGTTGTAACACTCTTAATATTTCCTTTGTTATAACCGGTAACTAATCCAACAAAATTAACCCCTGTTACGTTTCCTTTGTAAGAAACTGTTGATACATATGCATTGAGACCTCCGTCTAATAATCCAGCAATTCCACCAGTATTATCTCCAGTTCCCGTAATAGTTGCGTCAATTACATATGCACCGATAATTTTACCGCCACTGTTGCATCCTACTATTCCGCCGGTATTAGAAACGCCATTTACATTAAGATTTGTAACATTAATTTTACTAATTGTTCCTGCATTTAAGCCTGCCATTGCACCAGTACAATTTCCTCCACTAATGGTTAATCCTGTTAAATTAACACTGGTAATAGTTCCACCATTGTATCCAAATATTCCAGTATTATAAGCACCATTTAAAACAATATTACTTAATGTCTTTCCGTTGCCATTAAAATTACCAGTGAATCTGTTATTATCACTAGATAATGTATAGAAATACTTGTTACTGAAACTAATGCTATTCATTAATTTATAATAAGACCCTAGCGAGAAACTAATTTGATTAAGTTCTTCATAATTAGTTATCAAATATGGATCATCACTAGCACCAGTACCGCTCATCGTAATAGCGGTATTAGCTATTTTAGGGATTATAACACCGCTGCTATTGTAATCAAAATAATAGCCATCAGCGTCATTGTCACCACCAATTATGGTATCTAGAGTTATTTCATAAGTATTAATATCTGTTATTTTAGAAGAACTAATATCAGAGCCATCAGCTCCATAAAAACTAGTACCATTGATAGCTACACCATTAACTAAAATATCACTAGCCGACATAGCTTTACTAATTGTTCCGGCATTATCAGTTGGTGTTATTTTGTTATAAGTTGATTCGGCTGTAATATTTCCTTTTTTATAAAAAACACCAGCTATATAACCATTCATATAACCATATGATTCTGGCCAACCACTATTATAAGTGTATCCAGCAATTCCTCCAATATGATTTTGACCACTTATGTTGCCTTCAGTGGTAACATTTTTGATACTACCTCTATTATAACCAGTAACTAATCCAAGATAACACCATCCTGTTACATCACCTTTATAAGAAGTATTTGAAATATAAGCGTTAGAACCTCCTATAAGAAATCCAACAAGTCCGCCAACATAGTTGGTACCGATAACATTTGTATCAATTACATATGCACCGATAATTTTACCACCTTCATTATATCCGGCAATTGACCCAGTATAAGTATTACCAGTAATTAACGAATTACTTAAACTCAAATCTTTAATCGTTCCGCTGTTGTATGCGAATAAACCCACATAATTTTGCGTTGGTCTATTAATGTAAAGATTATTAATAAATTTATTGTTGCCATTAAAAGTTCCAGAAAAAATGTAAGTATTATTATTTATCGGCAAGAACCCTAGGCCCGTTGTAAGTTCGGTTTTCAATGATTCAATGATAGTGTTACCATTTATATCACCAAAAGCAATTGTTGAACTATTAATATACGATTTATCATCTTGATAATTTAAATTATAATTTAAATAAATTGTTTTGCCATTAAAATTTTCAGTCTTAGCGAGATTCGAAAAAGCCACTAAATCTTCAATGCTGTTTATATTACATGTTGTATTTCCAGCATAGTTTTCAGTTGCTCCTGATCCGCATATAACTCCAGGATTAGAATCAACTACTTGTGAATATATAACGGTATCGCTATGAATACCCATAATATCTGCTAAAAAGGTTGTCTCATCAAGAATTGATTCAACAATAGTTGGTTCTACATCAGTGTAATCTTTTACAACAGCAATTTGTAGGTCATTGTTCCAAATACCCAAATAAACAACTCCTTCGTTATTTACTTCAACTTTACCACTATCAGGGAGTTTACCTTTAATATTTAATTTAATTTCACTTGTTTGAACACCATCTTCAAAAGTTACAACAAAACTAGAAACTGTCGTTTCTGTACTATTTAATTCGGCATACTTCATTTCAGCAGCTGAAACAATATTATCAGCACTTCTTAAAAAAACATCTGCTCTTGCTTTTTGAATGACACCAAAGATGGTTGGTGTTGCTATTAATGCAATAACCGACAAAATCACAATTACTGCTAATAACTCGATTAAAGTAAATCCTCTTTTAATATTTTTCAAAATATGCCCCCTTATTGTTATTAATAAAATTATAACATTATTTTCTGTTTTTGAAAAGAAAAAGACTAATTATTAGTCCTTTTATGATACATATAAATATAAATTTATAAAAACTACTTTTTTTTATTTTTTTGAATATTATAAGTCATTTGAAGAATTAACTTAGTTGGTACTATACGGCCAATATAATAAGCTATCTTCATGTACCATCCCGGTATAATAATTAATTTCTTCTTAAACATTTGATCAATTGCATATTTAGCAACATAACTACTTTTTAAGGGTTTCATACTAAAATCAACATTAGCTACTTTACTAAAATTAGTAGAAACTGGTCCTGGGCATAATACTGAGACTACTACTTGAGAGTTATCTCTTTTTAATTCTTCATATAAAGCAGTTGTTAGTCTTAAAACATAGGCTTTAGTTGCATAATAGGTAGCCATTAAAGGACCTGGTTGAAATGCTGCTGCCGATGCGACATTTAAGATATAACCACTATTTCTTTTTTTCATATTTTTTAAAAATAGCTTACTCAATATATGGACAGCTTTGATATTTAAATCAATCATATCTAATTCTTTATAAATATCCGTATCATTAAATTTACCGAATAAGCCAAAACCAGCATTATTTACTAAAATATCAATCTTATCATTTTCATACATATCATAAAGTTTATTACAGTTATTTTCTTTACTTAAATCTAAAGTTACTATTTCAGTTTTACCTTTTAACTCTTTAGCAACTTCTTTTAGTTGCACTGTATTTCTAGCTACTAATACTAAATCATAACCTAGAGTATCTAAATATCTTGAGATATCACGGCCAATACCACTTGATGCGCCTGTTACTATTGCTTTCATTACAACACCTCTATAATAAGTATAACATAATTATAGCCATAAAAAAATCTAGATAAACTAGATTTTTAAATTATTATGGTTGCATTACTCCGAAGAATACTAACCATGCCAATACTGATTTAGCAACTAAGCTAAGAATAATATAAGCACGTTCGCCATATAGATAATCTGCCCATTTGCCTTTTTCTTTATATTGTAAGATCATATTAATTGGGAATAGATTAAAGAATACTAAATATGATCCAAATACCGCATAAACAAACCATGGTATTTGAGTAGGATCAGAATTACCAAAGGCATACATAATAACTACTATCCAAGGAATTAAGCCGGCGATTGATCCAAATATAAATGGTAACCAATCAATTTTCTTGTGATTTTGATTCATTTTTTCCATTAATAAACCAAATAGATTCATGGTTGCATTTAAACCAAAGATCAACATTAATGACCCAATGTCTTTAACGCCGAATAATACAGCAATTAAGACAATCATTAGTGATGAGCTAAGAGCATATTCATACCATCTAAACATATTCATATTATTACTTATTTGTTTAATGTATCCCTTATTAAATCTAGGTGATGCTACTATAAAGTGAAACATCGCTGATAAGAATAGAAATACTGATACTAATATCCCAAATGGTAAAGTAAACAATACCTTTTGAACATTTACTAAATGCATTGTTGCTTTATCAAAAGTTAAAAAGTTTGAATATATATCTGGTCTAAAATTAGCCACCTTTGCCACATTTAACGCTACATATAGCATAAATGCTCCTTGAATAAAGTGGAAAAATCCCATAAATAAATTAAATCTTGTTAGGGCCTTAAATTTGTTTTCTAACATAAATAACCTCCTTTAATATAATAATACCACTTTTTGCATTATTTGCAAGTAAATAAAAAACCATATTTAATATGGTTTTTAACATGTTATTCTCTAAAATTTCTCTTTCCGAAAATAACGGAAAGAACAAATAGTACTAAGAATACTAGGAATAGTACTTTAGCAATTTCAGTTGCTGCGCCGGCAATTCCTCCAAAACCAAGAATACCTGCTATTATAGCAATTATAAAAAAGGTTATTGCATATCTAAGCATAATCATAACCCCCTCTCGTTAATGAATATAATATATGATTACATCATTACCTTAAGTATAGCATGATATCACTTATAAACGAAATTGAGTTCTTTATTTATTAGTATGTATATTCCATATAAAATAGTAAACAAAGTAATTAAAAGTAGATATAACACTACAAGATACCCTATTGGACCAAATAATTTAAACATATTCTCTAAGACAGTCCCTTTTGGTCCTTCCATTAAATACATAAAATTAGCATGTGTAATTGTATTGAAAATATATATTAATGCCATAATAATTACAGATAATATATAATATGAATATAAATCTTTCTTTGTTATTTTAAACTTATAAGTTATTAACATATAAATAGTTCCCATAACCAGCATCATATGACTCATAATAAAGAAAATAGCTCTTAAAAGTCCTGGGTCGGGATGTAATTTCCCTGGCATTAAAGCTACTGCTAACGCCGTTGGGATTCCTATTAAAAAAGTAAAAGTAAATAACTTATTATTTGGCCATATAAGACATATAATAAGGAAAATAAAATCTAAATTGCATACATGAAGAGACAATAAATCTTGGATTTTAAATACTCCAATTGAAATATCAAATCCATATCTAACACTTCTTATCAAAATAATAGTAAGTGCTAAGAAAATCCCAATCATTCTTACTTTATCAGGATATTTTTTAGCTATTAATATAAATATAATTCCTAAAAGAATTGGTATAATCATCGATATAATATGTTCGTAACCAAATAGATTTAGATTATATATCATACTATTTTATAATTCTTTCTAGTGATGATGGTACACGACCTTTGAATAATATCTTACCATCAACTACCGCAATCTTATCAAAATTTGATCCCGTTTTATTATTATATTTAGTCATTAAATTATTAACACCATTAGTAAGTGTTTGTATAGCTTCACTTGATGCTACATAATTAGTTGGAATTGGTATTCCTTGAACTGAAACAGATTTTAAACTACCTGTTGATATATTATTAGTTACTGATCCTTCAAAACTTAAGTACAAATTAACACTACTAGGTAAAAATCCTAGAGCTGGTATCTCTTTTTTAATTTGATCTCTAGAATATTTACTGCCTAATACTTCATTTAAGAAATAATCAACATTAGCAGCTCCTGATGCTTCAATCGAACCATCATTATTAATTTTTACTTGAACATTTTTAACAGCAAAATAACTAGGGCGGTTCATATTAAGGAATGATGTTATTTCTGCACTTGTAAATGATACTTCAATTGGTTTAGCAACTCCAAATACATAATTGTATTTAGCCTCTGAATCACCAGTAGGTACTGCATCTTTTACATATTGTAATTTACTCATCATGCTATCATAATCAGCTTTGGTATAAGTAACACCTAGGCTTTTAGTCCATAATAAACCAGGCATCATAAATCCTAATATCAATATAATAACAATATTAATAACTATAAAAATCATAAATCTTCTTAGAAATTTATGTTTCTTTTTAGGTTTTGGTTTCATTGTGACTTCTACTATTTCTTCGTTTTTAATAGGTGTTTCTTGGTCCATAACTATACCTCTTCTCTAAAGATAATTATATTCCTTAAAATAAAATAAATCAATTCAATAAAAAATCTAACTTATTATAGTTAGATTTTTATTTATTTGTTAGCTTCCTTAGCTGCTTTTGCTTTTCGATCTGCTTTAGCTTTTTCAGCTTTTGGTCCATAATATAATGAATTTAATATTTTCATTTTTTTACCAATTTTAATAACAAATTTTTTTCTTACACCTTCTGGTAATTCTCTTTTTACTACTTTCATGTAATTCATCTCCTATACGTAATATATTATATCATTAAATGTATATAAAAAACAATATTTAATTGGTTAAGTCGTAATAATATGGCTTTCCATCATTACATAAATCTTATTTATAAATTTTTCTTATTTTAATTGTGCTTGCACTTGTCTTAAGATTATTTAAATGCTCTATTTGCCAATTTCTTTCAGCTTCCAATATATCATCCACATTAGCGTTATCTTTATTTAAATAATATAATGCTGAAATAACATACATTGCTGATCCTTCTGAATGAGTTTTAACGTGACAAGTAGCAAGGGCATGACTACACGCTCTAGCGATTTGACATGCAACTTTATCGGTTGCCTCAAGTTCTCTAGCAACTGCAAGCGTGGGATATGTAAATTTTCTTGCATCCCACATTTTAACTTCATCACTTAGCCATTTATTTAACATATTAAGCGCATCACGAGGTCTTGTTTCATTAGGATATTTATCTTCAATTAAATATAAATACTTTGTCACACAATCAAATGCCCATCTTGCCAATAATTTTTGATCGGTATCTTTTATTAATTCAACTAATCGCGGATCATGTCGTAATTTTTTTAAATCCATAACAACACCTCCTTAGTTATTTCATTTTTCTAGCAACTTGAATACCATTCATACTGGCTTGCATTAACCCTCTAGTAATTCCAGCCCCATCACCTAGTGCATAAAGATTTTTGATGTTAGTTTCGAAATTATTATTAACCATTACTTTATTAGAATAGAATTTTACTTCTACACCATAAATTAGCGTTTCATCATTAGCAAAACCAGGCATCATAAGATCAAGTTTTCCCATTGTTTCAATTATATCAGTCATAATTCTGGTTGGAAAAACTAAACTAAAGTCCCCTGCCACTGCATCTTTTAAAGTTGGTTTTAATTTATTATTCATAAATTCTTGTTGACTTGTTTTTCGATAATTCTTAAAATCACCATAGCGTTGAACCATAACTTTGTTATTAGTAAATAAATTAGCTAATTGCGCGATTGTTTTACCATATGTTACCGCATCTTCAAATGGATCTTCCATTTCTAATGAAACAAGGAGAGCAAGATTAGTATTATTAGATTTTAAGTTTTCTTGTTTATAACTGTGTCCGTTAGCAACCGCTAGATCGTTATCATAACGTTCTTCACTAACTTCACCACGAGGATTCCAACAAAAGGTACGGACTTTATCATTAAATTTATCAGTATAATTAACGATTTTGCTCTCATAACTAATGTCATCTATTTCTTTAGTAATTTTGCTATCAACTTCAACTCGCACTCCTATATCGATAATACCCGTTTTAGATTCAATATGATGTTCATGACAAATCTTGCTTAACCAGCTACAACCATCACGGCCAACACTAACAATTACTTTTTTCGCCATATAACTTTGGTTATTAACTAATACACCATATATAATATTATCTTTAATTAATAAATTTGATACCGGAGAATTAAATAACATATCAATTCCCATATCACTTAATTTATCTTCAATTTTAGAATATATTTCAAATGATGCTTCCGTACCTAAATGTCTAATGCCTGATTCAATGACTTTTAAACCAACTTTCTTGGCTTTTTCTTGAATACTAGGATTACCATGTTCACCATATACTTTTTTATCAGCACCAAATGATAAATAAATATCATCCGTATATTTTAATAACGTATTAAATTCTTCTAAAGTCATATAATTAATAAGATTCCCGCCCACTTCACCATGACCATTAATACTAAGTTTACCATCAGAAAAAGCTCCAGCACCTGAAAACCCCGTTATAATATTACAAGGAACACAATTAACACATTTACCAATATGTCTTTTAGGGCATACTCTTTTTTTAATTGATCTTCCCTTTTCAATCATTAAAATATGACTTTTCGGATACAATAATTTGTATTCGTATGCTGCAAAAATACCACTAGGGCCAGCACCAACAATTATTAAATCATATTCATTCATATTATCACCACAAGTATTATAGCAAAAAAAACTAACTTTTTATAGTTAGTTTTTTTCTTCTTTTAAAATGCTATCCAGAAACTGAACATTTATATGCTCAGCATCACAAAACGGTTTATTATCAGAATGTCCACATCTACATAAAGTAATACGGTTCCTTGGTTCTAATATGTTACCATGCTCATCTTCAATAGTAATATCGCCTCTTACCCAAATTGGACCACTACATCCCTTTAATGGATCTTGAAGTATTACAATACTCGGATCATATACCGGTTCAATGACTTGATTAGTATTTTTATCATACATAACAAGTCTTCCTGATGGGCAATCGCAAGCTAATTTAATAGCTAACTTTTCATCTTCAGCATTGTTCGCTTCTTCAGTTAAAGTCCAAGCATTACCTTTTTTAGAATGACAAAATCTGGACAATGAACACAACTCTTCAACATCTTCCATGATAAGATTCTTACCATAATATTTTAAAGCATCTTCTTTAAATGGTTTCATAGTAGGACTTAGGGTGCCATCAAAATGGGTTGCAACGTGAGCACCATCACAAAAAGGTGCATTCTTTGATTTACCACATCTGCACAATGCGTAAGCAGTACTAACTTCAAATTTCCTGCCTTGTTTATATATATAACCAGTCGTATTTAAATCAATGATCATTTCTTCTAATGATATATTCCCTGATACTAAATATGGGCCATTCTTGGTTATCTTTATTTTATTTATATTCATTTTTTATCACCTGATTACATTATAACAAAAAAATCTAACTTATAAAAGTTAGATTTTGTATATATAATAAGTTATTAGTGACACAATAGTTGATAATGAGCTTCCCCAAATCAAATCTATAATTGTAATCTTTAAAGGCCATTCTTTTAAAGTAGCTAGATTAGTAAGATCATATGTTGCATATGTTACTAATCCAAATAATAAGGCTGAAATAATTAATTGAATAACATCTTGTTTAACAATAGCTGGATTAATTACAAAGTATACTAATCCTACTAAAAAGATTAAATAAAATATCCCTGCTGCAATTAAATTAGGGCTATTAGTCATTAAATGTCCTATGGCATTCTTATAAAAATCTTTTGAGATTAATAAAAGCCATATACCATCAATAACTAAAAAAGCTATAAGTGCTATAAAATACATTTTTAAATAATTCATTTTCTCACTCCTTTCTTCGGAAACCAAGGAATAAACTTGCTTGTTATCTTACTATATTTTTGATATTCCTCATCATCCTTATATTTTTTTTCGAGTAATGGAACTCCTGATACAAATAATAATAAAAAAGTTATTACTATCGGACTAATTATTATTAAAAGATTTTGACTATAAGCTGCTATAAAAAAGCCCCACCATAGTAATGACTCTCCAAAATAATTTGGATGTCTGGTATATTTCCATAAACCAGTTTTCATTAATCGATTATTTTTATCTCTATTTTTTATAAAATAAGCTAATTGGTAATCACCAATAACTTCGAATAAGTATCCTGTGATCCAAATTAATATCCCAACAACATTAATTAAACTTAATTTTGTAAAAGAAGCATTGCTATATTGCATCGGTAAAGATATAATCCACATAAACATTCCTTGTAAAATAAATATTTGGAAGTATGCTCTTATATTAACCCATTTACCCCATTCGCTTCGCCAATTAGCGTATCTAAAGTCTTCTTTCTTTCCATAATTACGTTTAAATACATAATATGAAAGTCTTAATCCCCAAAGCATTATTAGCATTAATAGAATAATGTTTTTTAAAGAGTAAACTCCAAATATTAACATCGTTATTATTGAAACTACTACAAAACCTAGTCCCCATCCAATATCAATCAAACCATTATTCTTCTTAACTCTAGCCATAATATAAAATAAATTCATATATATAAATATTATTATCGCACTTGTTAAATATACGTTCATATTATCACTCCTTTTACAAAACTTTTTTATATTTATATTATACACCTTTTATAAAATTAGTAATAATTATTACTTAGTCTTTTCGTAATAGTAATTTATAAAAGAAATTATTGCATAACATAGCTTTTCCATGTTGCCATCGTTATCTCTAAATTTCTTATTTATTTCTATTTGAATTACATCAATATCTGTATTTGAATATATATATTGAGTAATTCCACCGCCTTTAAAAGGATCATTATATTTAATATTGTTTATTCCATACTTATTAAATGCTTCCTCTAGTTCTTTTATTACACTGAAGTCAGCAGAAAGATTATTTAAAGTTCCAAATTCAACATCAAAATCTCTATCAATGCCTGCCCCGTGAATATCTATTAATAGCTTAACGTTATCTTTTTTGATAACAGCAAGTAAACTCTCTTTGAATTCATCAATAATATTTGAATTTGAATCTATTCCGTTATCTTTTAACTTAATATAGTATGAACAATTAACTTTATCGGCTACATATTGTGCTATTTCCTTAGTAAATGGTTCACTCTTTTTTAAACCGTTTTCTTTTTGTTGTCTCATAGTGTGTACAGCCGTTAAAATTACAGGTATTTTACCTTCTTTTGTTAAATACATGTCAGTATTTTCTTTATCATTATAATTATTTATTTCATCTTTAAAATTCATGTTATCACCTCGCATTCATTATAATAAAAAAAGTTTTTATGAACCTGTTCCTTGATAATGTTTTAATGAATAATTAAAAATTAATACCGCTGGCACAATAATTAACATACCAAGTAGTGGTGATATAATCGAAATAATACTGTTGCTTTTTCCTAAAAGATATAATAGTGGATAATAATTAATACAGGCGATTGGGATAATATAAGTAAAGAATTTCAAGACAACATCGTTAAATATTCCTATTGGATATTGTCCCATCTCTTTAGAACCGTCCGTAAAAATATTAACAACCTCAAGTCCCTCAATTGTATAAAATGTGATAGCTGCACCAATTATAAACAATGATAAAAATATAATTATTGATGATAAACACATAATAGCAATTATCCAAACACGACTCATAACAATTGTATCGCTTTTAGAAATCGCATATATCAGTATTATAACAGTACCTATTACTCTACCAATTTTTTCATAAGCAATATTACTACCAATAATTTGCAAATAGATATTCCTTGGTTTAATCAATAATAAATCAAATGTCCCACTTTTAATCAATTTTTTAAAGCGATCAAAGCCGCGACCGATAAACTCTGCTGATGAAAAACCAATATTAATAACCGAAAATGATATTAAAACATCATATAAAGTAAACCCCTTAATACTGCCAAAACGACTAAAAAGTGAATACATAGCTATATATGATGTACCTATAGTAAGTGTTTGAGCAATTACAATTAATATGAAGGGTACTTTATACTCAAGTTTACTACGTAAATGCATACTTAAATACTTTAATAACATACTAACCTCCTTGTACATATATGCGTTTAACTATTATTTTCAAAAATGTTGTGCCGATAAACATAATGACGGCTATCCAAGCAATTTGAAGTACAAGACTAAATAATGCTTCATTAATAAGCATATTACCAGTATATACACGCAACGGTAAATCAGCAATTAAACGGAACGGTAAGTAATATGTTAAATTTTTAATTATTTCGGGCAAAAATGGCAACGGTAAGTGGCTACCTGATAATAACTTTATAACAATAAAAATGATATCTGTTATACCGTCTCCCGTATTATTATAAAAAGATAACATAGTTACTAACATTACAATAACACCAATCATAATCGATCCTAAGAATAATGATATTATAAATAATATAAACGCAAAAAACGATATGGGTAATGTTAAATTATAGGGGGCTGGCAAAAAAATGGCAACAACTATAATTGGTAAAAACCTTAAAGAGGTTGCAGCGTATTTTTTAGCAAGAAGTCTAATAAACCAAAACCAATATAATTTATATGGTTTAGTTAACTCATAACATACATTACCTGATTTAAATGATTCTATTATATCGTCATCTGCCATTAAATATAACATCGCAAAAAAAGCTTGATTAATCCACACATAAGGAACCATTTGACTAAAACTAATAATTTGGTTTTGATTCCCACTTGTATAAAACGACTGAAAAACAAAAATTAGTAACGTCCCCCAAAAGAATTGTGCTAGAATACCAGATAAAGCAGCAGAACGATATTGTAAAGCATTAATAATTTGAAGCTTGAAATATGTAACATAACTTCTCATATCTGATGTTCCTTGTATAGTTTAACAATTATTTCTTCAATATCTTCCTCATAAACATTAATATCGTTTATTTCAAATACTTTAGTATATTCACTTATTACATTAGAAATTGTTTGTTTCTTTAAATCAATTTTGAGTAGTAAACGATTTGTTGTTAATTCGCCAACAGTAACGCCATCTAAATTTGTTATCTCGAAAAGATTGTGACCATATATTTCTAATTTTTTAAAAGTTAAAAACTTTTTTTTAATTTTAGAAATACTACCATCATATAAAATTTTACCTTTGCCAATTAAAATAATTCTTTTAGCTAAAGCTTCAATATCTGCCATATCATGAGTAGTTAATATAACTGTTACTTTTCTTGTTTTATTAATATCTTTAATTATATTTCTAATTGCTAACTTATTGACGGCGTCAAGACCGATGGTTGGTTCATCAAGAAATAAAATGTTTGGTTTATGAAGCAATGCCGCCGCTATTTCAGCGCGCATCTTTTGGCCAAGACTAAGTTGTCTAACAGGCATTTCAACTATATCGTAAAGATCGAAAGCTTCAATTAACTCTTTTTTTGTTTCTTCGTATTCTAAAGCATCCAATTTATAAATATCACGTAAAAGATCATAAGAATCTCCAACTGGTATATCCCACCATAATTGAGATTTTTGGCCAAATACTACTCCGATTTTTGCAACATATTTTTCGCGATCAGCGAAAGGGTCCATACCATCAACAATACATTCTCCACTATCAGGATACAATATACCTGATAACATTTTTATTGTTGTTGACTTACCAGCACCATTAGGCCCAATATAACCAATAATTTCTCCCTTATCAATTTTAAAAGAGATGTTATCAACAGCTTTAATGATGGTTTTGTTTGATTTGAAAAAATTTTTAATAGCTGCTTTTAAACCGCTTTTTCTTTTATTAACTTTGTAAAATTTGCTAATATTTTTCACTTCAATAAAACTCATAAAGTCCTCCTATTAAATATACATAGAAAGTATTAAATGGTATATATAAAATTAACTATTAAGATTATAACATAAGTGAGATTAAAATTTACAAATTTTTTAATTTTATTAGAGCATTAAATTAAAGATGATCATCAGATTTGTATTTTTTTTTAATATTAATTAAATGGTGATTCAATTAATAAAACTTCTTTTCATCTAGTTCTAAATTTTTGCCACTTAAAACGTGCTTTAAATATTCTTTAACTCCAATATTAGGATTGGGTTGACTATATTCAAAACATTTAAGAATAGATATATCACTTGGTTTGGCAATTCCATTATTTATTGCATATTCCAGGTGTTTTAACTTAACTGTTTGTATCGCTTCGTTTATCGTATCAAATTCATGGATTCCTTTTTCTGTTTCAAATGAATGTTCAAACCAAAAGATTTTGTGATTATTTTCGAATAATAAAAATGTGTGAGTAGGATAATTATTAGGCGTATCTATTAAGAAAATCATAAATATAGTCCTAATTGTATATCCATGCTCCCTAAACCAATTTCTTTCTAATTCAACTTGATCCCAGCATGTACCATAGTGACTCTCTATTAGTCTTTCTGGTTCTTGAATAATACAATTATTATACCAATTCTTATTCCATTCCTCATCTTGATCGATGTATATTTTATTATCTTTTGATAAAAAACCATAATATATATTTTCATGCATATATTTTAATAGCTGATGCGGGGTTTTAATTTCTTGATATTTCATTTAATCACCTATCAATATTATATCAAAAAAACTTGATATTCTCATATCAAGTTCAACTAATTCATATTTGGTATGGAGGCAAAAGGAATTACTGATTTATTTTTTATTTTTTAAATCAATTAGACCATTACTATTTTCACGCTTTAATTCATTCCATCTTTGTTTGCTCATTACTGATTCATATGTAGTGATAGGAATGCCGTTTTTGACCCAGGATTCATCAATTACATTAAAAAGTTCAAACCCTAGTTTTTCACTAACTCTTTTTGATTTTTTATTACCTTCATCCCATCCAGATATAACATTGTCATACCCTATGCTGAATAAGTGATTTAAAACCGCAGAAATTGCCTCAGGCATGTACCCTTGACCCCAATAATCGGGGTGTAAATTATAAGCAAGTTCAATCGCTTTAATATCTTCTCTTTCTCGGTCGGATGTAATATTCCCAATGGGAGCCATGTTTGTTTTTAAATAAATAATCCAATCAAATGATTTCTTTTCACTGACACATTGTTCATAATGTTTATCCATACCATCACTAAACCAAGCTCTAATTTCTTTAGGATCTTGTTTTTTAAATTCAAACTCCCCGTTGATATCTCTAACTTTTCGCATATCATATTCATAAACTGAAATATAATCTTCAATCGTTCCTTTTTTTAATATTAATCTATTTGTCTCAATCTCAATAGTTTCATAATTTTCAATGTTCATAGGTCACCTCACATATATTATAGCATGTTCTTCTTTGCTTTTTATAAAACGAAAACCATGGAAATTGCCCTTATTTACATGGTTTTAATTGTGTTTTGTCCCAATAATTGGGAGTGACTTTTAATTTGGCATGGAATCAAAGGGGATTTTCAAATTTATTTATTTTTGTAATAATCAATTGCATCTTGCAATACTGTTTTGCCAATTTTGATAGACAAATCATAATCTCTTAACACTTTTTGAAATTCTTTCTTATCCATAGTCTCAATTAAATATCTAACACATAAGTATACTAAATCATATCCATTATAATATTCGTTCTTAAAACCTGTTCCATGTTTTAAATCATTTATTATAGGTAATTCTTTTATAGTTAATATTTTGTTTGAAAAGAAATTTTTAAATTTGTTATCATCATTTAATTCAAAATTTTTATTATCCAAGTTTGTTGCAAGTCCTTCATCAAGCCAAATGACTCTGTTCTTATATATCTTTTCTTTATTAACTATGTGTATAAACTCGTGAACACTATTTTTTGATTTTGATTCAAACTGACCTTTATCTTTAATACTATTTAAATCAACAAAACTTATTATCATTCCCTTATCAAATACGCCCGTAGCATAATCAGACAATAATGCTCCTTTTTCCCTAAGACTTAAAACATATTTTCTAAAATTATCCAAATTATCAAATAAAATAATTATCACTTTTCTAAATTCACTTAATCCAAAATAATCTAAAATTCTATTTTTGTTTAAATTCAATTCATTAAAGTTATTTTTAGAAAATATTTTTAATGATTGGCTAGAGTAAACCATAAAATCATTATTCTCAATAATAAATGGATTTTCTATTTTCAAATCATATGGCATTTAATCACCTCGCATTCATTATATCAAAAAACTTGATATTCTCATACCAAGTTCAACTAATTCATATTTGGCAGGGGTGGACGGAATCGAACCATCCTCTAAGGTTTTGGAGACCTCTATTCTACCGATGAACTACACCCCTGTGTAAGATAAATTATAACATAAATAATTAATTCCTACAATAATATAAAGAAAAAAGGATAACTAAATTATCCTATAAACTTTTATCTAATAAAATTTTTAATGTTTCTAGTTTGATGTCACGATAATATTTAACGGTTATTGTCTCACCAATACTAAATTTATAAAGATTAAATCTAAAATGAGCAATATCTTCAATCTTAACACCATTTATTTCACTAATAATATCACCTTTTTTTAATCCAGCTATACTTGCTGGCATATTAGCCGTTACATCAGCAATTACAACCCCACTAGCGATTGATTTATCAACAGTAATACCTTTTATCAATAAACCATATACATCGGTTACATCGACTAATTCAGCCCCAATTAGAGGTCTTTTTATGACTTCACCTTTTTCAAGTCGATCAACTGATCCCATTACAATCTCAATTGGTATCGCAAAACCCATTCCTTCGATAGTATCTTGGACTAGTTTTAAGGAGTTAACGCCTACTACTTCACCATTAATATTAAGTAGTGGCCCGCCACTATTGCCCGGGTTTATTGCGGCATCGGTTTGTAGTACTTGCATAATAAAGGCCCCATTATTAACATCTAAACTTACTGTTCGATCTTTTCCTGATAAAATACCTTTAGTAACGGTACCACGATATTGATTACCTAGTGGTGAACCTACTGTGAATAAAGTATCACCTAGTTTTAAAGTATCACTTTTACCAATAGTAGCAACTTGTAAAACCGCAGCTTTTTCGATTGATAAAACAGCTATATCAGCATATTGATCACTACCAAGTATTTTAGCATTAACCTCTTCACCATTAGCAGTAATAACATTTACCTTAGTAGCGCCTGCTATAACATGGTGATTAGTAATTATGTATCCATACTTATCATCTTGTTTATAAATAAAACCTGTCCCAGTTGAGACTACCCTTGTTCCTTTATATGTCTCAACCGCTAAAACAGCATTATATATTTTATCAATAGCACTTTTAATTGAACCACTCTCAGTAATATTGACTTCTTTAATGGTTTTAATTACTGGTTCTTTATTTAATAAGTAGTAACCAATAACCATAGTGGCGGAAACACCTATGACCAAGGTCATAATTATTGTTGTTATATATATTAATCTCGTTCTCATAATTATACCTCCTAATCGATATTAGCAATATCTTTCCAATTGGTTGGGAAGCCCATTTTATTTAATATGTCACCAAGTGGAACAGTATCAACTTTACCATCTAATATTTGTATTTCATAATCTATTTCATTTAGTAATTCTTTAAACTCATTCTTATCAAGCATTTGTTTAAATATTATAATAAGTGAAAATAAATCATTCTTCCCAAAATCATATTCACCTTCTGTAGTTGTGATATTTAACATCTTGTGAAAACGTGTGTTAGGAACTGTTTTTTGGGGACGATAGTCATAAAATATTTCTTCATGAGCACATAAATTACGATAATTAGATAATAATGATAAGTAAATAATTAAAGTATCACTATCAAGGCGATAAAAATCATTAATAGATTTTTGATCATCATTTTTAAGAATACTAAAAAACTCGGCTACAATTCCCATTGATAATACTTTAACAAGTACCCACATTGGGATATATCCATAATTATTAATATAATGTTGGGTTGCAGTATGTTGTTTACCATTAATTCTAACTTGTCTTTTAATCTTACTTATAACATCATGAACTTGTTTAGCTTTTAATCCTGTTTGATCAAAATTACTTTCATTTAAATAATCAGCTTCTTTATATCCATATCTTTTTGATAATTGATAACTAATAATTGATTTAATATTATTTTCAATAACTAAGATATATTTAAACATCATATTTCTAAGTTTACGATCAAAAACAAAAGTAGCATATACTTCTTCAAATTTTGTTCCTGGTAAAAATTTATTATCTTTATAGCCTTGCATAAATAAATGGCGATAACCACTCAAAAAGAAATAATTTTCACGAAACAATACATTTCTAGCTGCATCTTCGTCATTAATTATTAAATTCTTTCCTCTTAGTATTGCCAGTTGTTCATCTAACGTTTTAAATATCTTTTCTCCCATGTTATTATCTCCTAATTTAATTATATCATAACTCTTTTATATGAAAAACTTTTTTTAATAAAAAATGTCAAATAAAAAGCATATATTATATGCTTAATTATATATATTCCAGGGGTATTCATCAGCTGGTTTAGCTTCAAATATAAGCATTTCTTTAGTTATTGGATGAGCAAAACTTAAACTTGATGCAAACAAAGCAATTTGTTGTCCTGCTCTTGCTGTTTTATTATACTTTTGATCACCATATAAAGGATGATTTCGTGATGCAAATTGAACTCTTATTTGATGAGAACGACCCGTTGTTAAATCAATTTTAACAAGTGATTTTTCTTCATTAAAACCAATTACATCATAACTTAAAATAGCTTCTTTGCCATCTGAATCAATCGTTACCACATTGGTTGCCTCATCTTTTAATAACTTATCAACCATGGTTCCCTTTTTAGGAGTAACTTTATTTAAAACAACAGCTAAATAAATTTTCTTAATCTCATGAAGACGAATTTGTTCACTTAATCGTGATGCGGCTTTGGATGTTTTTGCAAAAATCATAACTCCGCCAACCGGACGATCTAAACGGTGAACTAATCCTAAAAAAACATTTCCTGGTTTCTTATAACGAGTTTTTAAATCTTGTTTTAAAGCATTAAGTAAATCTAAATCTTTACTATCATCTTCTTGAACTGGCATATTAACAGGTTTAACGACTACTAAAATATGATTATCTTCAAACAATATTTTAATCATGATCAAACCTACCATAAATACCACAAGGTAATACTAAATTATTTTTAGTAATAGGCAATCCTATTTCTCCAGCATCAATTTTACCGTTAGGGTACTTTACTAGAATAGTAGTTTTTAAAATATTCTCTAAAACTACACTAGAAATCCCCGTTGTATATGAATTAATCAAGAAGAATAATGGTTTATCACTTAGAATACCCATACAAGCATTAATTAAATGGAAGATATTATCTTCAAATTTCCAAACTTCACCATCAGGACCTCTTCCATATGATGGTGGGTCCATAATAATAGCATCATATTTCATACCACGACGAGCTTCTCTTTCAACAAACTTTAAACAATCATCAACAATATAACGTATTTTTTTGTCATCTAAATCTGATAGATGAGCATTTTCCTTAGCCCATTCGACCATTCCTTTAGCAGCATCAACATGGACTACTTCACTTGCTCCTGCATATGCACAAGCAATAGTAGCTCCGCCAGTATATGCAAATAAATTCAATACCTTTATGGGACGATTCGCATTACTAATTTTCTCCATCATATAATCCCAGTTGGTTGCTTGTTCAGGGAATATTCCAGTATGTTTAAAATTAGTAGGTGATACTTTAAATCTTAATTCTTTATACTTAATAACCCATTCGTCATCAAGTTCTTTTTTAAACTCCCAGCTACCGCCACCTTTATTACTACGGTGATAAAAACCATCGGGGTTTTCCCAAAGTTTATTATCGGTATTAGCTAACCAAATTGATTGTGGATCAGGTCTTCTTAAGATAATCTTACCCCAACGTTCAACTTTTTCACCATTACCAGCATCTAAGCATTCATAATCTATCCATTCATTACTAATTCTTAACATTTTAACACATCCTTATTTTAAATGACCAATTCCTTCGATATATTTTTTAATATCTAACATTCTTGTGATTTCTTCTTTTCCTTTAAATTCTAAATTTTTAACATCACCATCACAAAGAGCAGCACCAAAATGGTTTTCATCTCGCTTAGAAATTATTTCATATATTTGGTGTGCTTGTTTTGGTGTAAGATCATTAATATCTTTCGGTAAGAATAACATTGTAGACGTTACAATATTTTTATTTTCTTCTTCATAATCACCATACAATATTGTTGGTTCACCTAAAGAAGCTAAATAGTTTGCATAATACATTTCTTTACCATCTATATTATTTAATTTTGTTTTTAAAAACCAAGTATCATCATAACTAAATTGTTTGCTTGTGTTATAACAATGTTCTAATATTTGTTCACAATTTTTAATATGTGATTTTCTTTCATCAAACATTATAACGCCATCTATAATTTTTATATTTATATTTAACTTATGGTCATCAATATAGTAATTTTTAACTTCATCACTATTCGTATTCTCATAGACCTTAGAAACAATACATCCACGTTGACTCATTTTATTCACTCATTTCCCTTTGTCCTTATAATTATACCAAAAAAAAGGAATATAATAAATATATTCCTTATCTCTTACTAAATTGTGGAGCACGACGTGCTGATTTAAGACCTGGTTTTTTACGTTCCTTACCTCTTGAATCACGAGTTACAAAACCTGCTCTTTTAAGAATAGTTCTGAAACTTGATTCAGCTTTAGGATCGTTAGCAGAGTCATACTTTAACAAAGCACGAGTTATACCTAAACGGATAGCTCCAGTTTGTCCAGTAAATCCACCACCTAATACCACTACTTTAATATCAAATGTTTCATCAGTGCTTGTTGCTACTAATGGTTGTTTTAAATCCATAACGTTAGTTTCATAAGGGAAAAAATCTCTTACGTCTTTACCGTTTACGGTAATAGTTCCTTTGCCTGTTACCATCGTAACTTTCGCTACTGATGTTTTACGGCGTCCAGTTCCAATATAAACTGTTTTTTTACTTTTTACCATCTAGATCCTCCTAATCAATCTTCAACTCAACAGGTTGTTGAGCCATATGTGGATGTTCAGATCCAGCATAAACAAATAATTTTTTATACATTTGACGGCCTAAACGACCATTTGGTAACATCCCGTCGATTGCTCTTTCGACCATTTCAACTGGATAACTGTCGCGCATAACGCGAGCAGTTCTTTCTCTTAATCCTCCTGGATAACCACTATGGTTATAATACATTTTAGTATCTAATTTGTTACCAGTTAAATTAATTTTTTCAGCGTTTAAAACAATTACAAAGTCTCCACCATCTACATGGGGTGTAAAAGTAATTTTATGCTTTCCACGTAAGACATGTGCTACTTTCGTAGCTAAACGACCAAGTGTTTTATCAGTCGCATCAACAACATACCAATTACGTTCAATTTTTTGTCCTTTTTGCATGTAAGTATCTTTCATCATATAAATATTTCCCTTTCTAGTATTTAAAAGCAATTGTTCCCAACAATCACTTTTGGGATATATAAATGTACCAGTTAAAATTATACTAAAAGCACCCATAAATGTCAAGAAAAATACTTGTTTTTCTCTTTATTTATATACTTTTATACACTTTTACCCTAATAGAATACATCTTTTAAATATAATCCCTCTGGATTTGCGGTATGACCGGCTTTTCTGCGGTCTTCTGCTTTCAATATTTCAATCATATCTTCGCTTTTTCTTTTGCCTTCACCAATCTCAATTAAGGTCCCCACAATGTTGCGTACCATATAACGCATGAACCCAGTTCCTAGGATACTAATCGTAATACGATTAACATTTTTTATATCTCTAATTAGGTTGGTTTGGACAATTCTTCTAACATAACTTTCTTTTTCTTCATCAGCTTTTGCAAATGATTTAAAATTATGCTCACCCTCTAAATATTTTAAAGCTCTTTCCATTTCAACGACATCTAAACGTTTATTGTATTGAAATATATAATCTTTTTCAATCGGATCATATTCATCCATATTAATTTTATATATATATTCCTTAGCTTTAACATTAAATCTAGCGTGAAATGTATCACTTACCGTAATAACATTCTTGATATAAATATCACCTGGTAATAAACTATTCATGGCTGTTTTTAATTTATCAGGTGCTATTTTAATATCTAAATCAAAATGAGCTTTTTGATTAATAGCGTGCACTCCAGCATCAGTTCTTCCTGATGCATTAACGTCTACTTTTACTTTATTAATTGTCTTTAAAACTTTCTCAAGTTCTGTTTGAACCGTTTTTACGCGTGGTTGTTTTTGATAACCACTATATTTTGATCCATCATAGGAAAAAGTTACTAAATATCTCATTTTATCACCACTCTTGCTACTAATAATCCAACCATTAAGATATGCATTAAGACGATATAATAATCAAATAAACGCCATCTTGTTATCCTATAATTAGTTCTTTTTTTATTAATATTATAAAGTCTTACTTCCATCGCATCTGCTAGGGCATCTGCTCTTTTAAACGATAAGATAAACATCGGTATAATCATTGATTTTATAGCTTTTAATTTACCCCTAAGATTAATATTATTATAATCAACCCCACGACTAGCTTGAGCTTTTAAAATCATATTAGCTTGATCAACAATAGTGGGGATAAATCTTAAAGCAAGGCTTATCGATAAAGCCATTTTAGACACACCTAGACCAATGATCTTAAGCGGACTAAATAGTTGTTCAAGTCCATGTGAAATCTCTGTTGGCGTGGTTGTAAGTGTTAAAATAGATGCATATAAGATGAATGATATCAATCTTAATAACATAATTACAACAATCACAAGATTAGTACCAAATAATAGATTAATTAAAAAGATAAATAAGATAAGAAATTTAAGACCATAAATAGCTTTAAAATATACTTTAAAAGGTATATTAGTCAAACCTATAATTAAGATTATAATACCCATAATTATAATGTTAATAATAATTGTTGTACTTAAAAAACTTAATATAATGAATAATAGCATACATATTAATTTAGCAAGGGGATTCATACGATGTACTTTTGATTTGATCGGATAGTAACGACCTATCATAACATTATTTAACATTACGATACACATCCTTTATTAAATCATTAATATCATCACGATATCCTAATTTGATATTTTTCTTTTCTAAAACAAGATTTGAAAAAGCCATTATTTTAGGGACTGAAACCCCGTATTTACTTAATTCTAATTCTTGTTTAAAGACATCATATTTAGAACCCTCTAAAACCATCTGACCTTCACTTAAAACATATATATGATCCACTATTTTATGTAGCGTATCAACATCATGAGTCGCAATAATAATTGTTTTATGATAACGTGTTTTTAACACCCTAATTATTTTAATTAAATTACGTTTGCTGGCATCATCTAATCCAACTGTTGGTTCATCAAAAATTAACAATTTAGGATTAAAAGCCAAGACTGAAGCAATTGCTACCTTGCGCATTTCACCATTACTTAAAGTAAATGGATCACGTTTTAAATATGTATCATTTAATCCTACCATCTTTAAAGCATCACTAACACGTTCTTTAATCTTATCGGTTTTATAATTGAATGCATGTAATGAGAATGCGATTTCCTTATACACAGTCGTATTAAAGAATTGTTCCTCAGGTGATGCAAAAATAATTCCTATTTGTGATCTTAATTCATTTATATTTTTGATAGTATCACCAATTAAAAAGTCATTTATTTTAATAGTTCCACTACTTGGTAAAATAAGGGCATCCAGTAATTCAATCAAAGTCGTTTTACCACTACCTGATTTACCAATAATACCGTTTATTTTACCTTCTTTGATATCCATGTTAATTGATGATAAAGCCACCTTAGAGAATGGGGTTTTAGCATTATAAACAAAACTGGCGTTATTAAACTTTATTTCCATAGTTTATCCACCATCACATTCATATCAAAGATCATCTCATCAATTAAGTTATAAAACATTAATTTTAATGATAATAATGCCATAAATGGTAATTCAAGCCCTAGTTTATGTAATTCTTTTTCATAAGTTAAAACTATTTCTTTAGTATCATAATACTCAATATTACCATCATTTAAAACAATAATATCGTCTCCATATATACTTTCTTCCATATCATGAGTAACATTAATGATGGTTAAATCACTTTCTTGATGCATCTTAATTAATAAATCAAATATTTGATCTCTAGTATCTTTTTCAACCATTGATAAAGCTTCATCTAAAATTAAGATTTTAGGTTGATTAATTAATGCTGCTGCTAATGAAACAATTTGTTTTTGACCACTACTTAAAGTATGTGGTTCATGATTTAAAATATCATCTAAGTTAAACTTCTTACTAATAGCACTAATTTTAGCTTTAATTTCTTTAGTAGAATAACTCATGTTTTCTAAAGAGAAAGCTAAATCATCCATAACAGTTTGTGCTACAAATTGATTATCCGGGTTTTCAAAAACAACCCCAATAACTTTTCTGATGTTTTCTAAATGTTCATTATTTAAAACAAGGTTATTAACATTAATATAAGACTCCGTTTTAAGTAAACCTAAAATAAGTCTCACTAAAGTACTCTTACCACTACCGTTTGGTCCTATAATGGTGGTAAAACTACCTTTTTCAATATCTAAGTTTAACCCGTTAAATATCATCTTTTCATCATATTTAAACTTTAAATCACGAATTATAATGATATTATCCATCATCTCACCTCGCCGTATTTACTATTATAGTATATTTAGTCTTTTTTTACAATGTTATCGGTCATGAAAAAAGGAGACTACTTGTCTCCTTCAACTAATTCTAGAATTACGATAAGGGCATCATCGCCTCTACGTTCAGTAAGTTTTAAAATTCTGGTGTATCCACCATTTCTTTTTTCATATTTTTTAGCTAAAACATCAAACACTTTTTTAACTGCTTCATTATCGTTATTTAAAAACGCTAATGCTCTTCTTCTAGCTCCTAATGATCCATCTTTACCAAATGAAATCATTTTATCAACGAATTTACGTGTTTCTTTAGCACGAGTTTCTGTTGTTTTAATTGTTTCATTCATAATAAGATCTCTAGTTAGATTAGCCAGCATACTTCTACGGTGCTTGGTATCTACTCCTAATTTACGATAAGCCATAATTATTCCTCCTAACTACTAATCTTCATCACGGAATTTAAGTCCCATATCTTTAATCTTATCAATAACTTCTTTTAAAGATTTTTTACCTAAATTACGGATTTTCATCATTTCTAATTCTGATTTTTCTGTAAGATCACCTAAAGTATTAATTCCTGCTCTTTTTAAACAGTTATAAGCACGAACTGAGAAATCTAAATCATCAATTGATGTTTCTAATTTCTTAAGTTTGCTATCTTCTTGTTTAGCATTCATAATACCAGTTGTATCAGCTATATCACTAAGATCCGTTAAAATATTAAAATGTTCAATTAAGATTTTTGATCCTAACGCTACTGCTTCTTCTGGACGAATTGATCCATTAGTATAAACATTTAAAATTAATTTATCATAGTTGGCATCTTGCCCAACACGAGCCGTTTCAACTTCATAACTAATTCTATCAATAGGTGAATAAAGAGCATCAATTGGAATATATCCAATTTTGGTGTTCTCAATATACTTCTTGTTTTCATTTGATTGAACATAACCGCGTCCATTCGCAATAATCATTTCCATATCTAATTTTCCACCTTTAGATACAGTCGCGATAAAGTGGCTTGGATTAACGATTTCAATATCTGAATCAGCATCAATATCAGCTGCTGTTACCGTTCCTTCTTTAGAAATTGAAATACGAACAACTTTTTCTTCACTTGAATGGTTTTTGACAACCACTCCTTTAAGATTTAAAACAATCGTTGTTACATCTTCAACAATTCCTTGCATTGTTTGAAATTCATGCATAACACCATTGATTTTAACAGCAATTATTGCACTACCAGGCATGCTTGATAGCATAACACGACGTAATGCATTACCTAAAGTTGTACCGAAACCTCTTTCCAAAGGTTCTAGTTCAAATTTTCCATAGTTATTACCTTCAATATAATCAGTAATTTTGTAGATTGGTTTTTCAAAGTTTAACACTCTTACACACTCCTTTTCTTATTAGCCACGAGGACGTTTTGGTGGACGACATCCGTTATGTGGTATTGGTGTTACATCAGCAATTGAAGTAATCTCAAGACCAGCAGTTTGTAATGAACGAATTGCTGTTTCTCTACCTGAACCTAATCCTTTTACAGATACTTCAACTTTTCTCATTCCCATATCGAATGCTACTTTACCAGCAGCTTCAGCTGACATACCGGCTGCAAATGGGGTAGATTTTTTACTACCTTTGAAACCTAATGTTCCAGCAGAAGCCCAACTA
>JBBQFD010000002.1:0-60782 GCA_038321575.1 Bacilli bacterium
ATAAAGTCGACATATAATCATATAACTAAAGAAACTAAATATAATAATAACTTTGATAGTATTTTTGAAGATTTAACCAAATTAGGATACTACCATTTAGGATACAATAGTTTCTTTGAATCATTTAAACCAAGATATGAAGCAATTATTGATATATCTCTACCATATAATGAAGTATTTATGAATTTTAATCGTAGTCTTCGTAATAAAATAAGAAATACTGAATTAAAAGGAATTAAGATATATAAAAGTAATGATGAACATTTAGAGTATTTATATTTACAAACTAAAAAGAAATATCCTCGTGATTTAGATTATTTTAAAGATATGTATTCATTCTTTAAAGAACGTGATATGGTTGATTTTTATTACGCTAAATTAAATACTGCTGAATATTTAAATAAAATTAAAAATATTTATGAAAAATATGAACAAGATAGTCATGAAACTAATGAAAATATTATGAATAAAAAAGGTAATAATGAGAAATTAATTACCCGTAAAATTGAAATTGATAAAAATCTAAGTGATAGTAAAAAAGAATTAATCACCGCTACGAAATTATTTAGTGAAAATCCTGATGGTCTTATCTTAGCATCAGCATTAGTTATTAAAAAAGAAGATAATGCACATTTATTTATGGATGGCTTTGATTTAAAGTTTAAGAAGTTTAATGCTAAACACTTACTTATCTGGAAGTTAATCGAGAAATATAGTACTGCGGGATTAAATACATTTAATCTTGGTGGTATGACTGAACTTAATTTAAAAGACAATAAATTCCAAGGATTAAATACTTTTAAACTAGGTTTTAATCCCATTGTTAATGAGTATATTGGTGACTTTGAATTAATTACTAATAGTCGATTATACTTTACTTATCGTAATGCTAGACCATTAAGATCAATATTAAAACAATAAAAAAACTGAGTAATCTCAGTTTTTTATTTGTTCATTAATTATTTTACGATTTCTGAAACGTTACCAGAGCCAACTGTTCTACCACCTTCACGGATTGAGAACTTAGTTCCAGTTTCAATAGCTATTGGAGCGATTAATTCAACAACCATGTTGATATTGTCGCCTGGCATAACCATTTCTACACCTGCTGGTAATTCAATAACACCAGTTACATCAGTAGTACGGAAATAGAATTGTGGACGATAATTTGAGAAAAATGGTGTATGACGTCCGCCTTCTTCTTTACTTAATACATAAACTTGTGCTTTAAATTTCTTATGAGGTGTAACAGTTCCTGGTTTAGCAAGAACTTGTCCACGTTCAACATCTTCACGAGCAATACCACGTAATAATAACCCAGCATTGTCGCCTGATTCAGCGTAATCTAATTGTTTACGGAACATTTCGATTCCAGTAACAACTGTTTTCTTAGTATCTTTGATACCAACGATTTCAACTTCATCATTAATTTTAAGTTGTCCACGTTCAACACGGCCAGTAACAACTGTTCCACGGCCAGTGATTGTGAATACGTCTTCGATTGGCATTAAGAATGGCTTGTCATTTTCATGTACTGGATTTTCGATCCAAGTATCACAAGCATCCATTAATAAACCAATAGCTTCTTCGTATTTAGCATCGCCTTCTAGGGCTTTTAATGCTGAACCACGAATTACTGGAGTGTTATCTCCATCAAAGCCATAAGTACTTAATAATTCACGGATTTCCATTTCAACTAAGTCTAATAACTCAGCATCATCAACCATGTCAACTTTATTCATGAACACTACCATACGAGGTACACCTACTTGACGAGCAAGTAAGATATGTTCACGAGTTTGTGCCATAGGTCCGTCGGTAGCAGCAATAACTAAGATTGCGCCATCCATTTGAGCAGCACCAGTAATCATGTTTTTAATATAATCGGCATGTCCTGGACAGTCTACGTGTGCGTAGTGTCTAGTTGCTGTTTGATATTCAACATGAGCAGTATTAATAGTAATACCACGTGCTCTTTCTTCTGGGGCTTTATCAATTTGGTCATAAGCTTTAAAATCAGCCCAACCTTTTTTTGATAAGTATTTGGTAATAGCAGCTGTTAAAGTTGTTTTACCGTGGTCAACGTGTCCAATAGTCCCAATATTAACATGGGTTTTTGAACGATCGAATTTTTGTTTAGCCATAATAATTTCCTCCTTATAATCTTATTTCATCTTTAATTTTATAATAATAGTGTGGAAAATTCAAGTGATTTTCTTAATTTCCACCATTTTTCTTAATAATTTCTTCAGCAATACTCTTTGGAACTTCTTCATAATGATCAAATTCCATAGTAAATGTACCACGTCCTTGTGTGTTGGAACGCAAGTTAGTCGCATATCCAAACATATCTGAAAGTGGAACAGTTGCGTTAATAGCAAGAGCGTTACCACGTGATTCTTGACCAAGTGGACGTCCTCTACGTGATGTAACATCACCCATAACGTTTCCTAAATATTCTTCAGGAACAATAATTTGAACTTTCATGATTGGTTCAAGTAAAACTGGTTTACATTTAGCTTTTGCTTCTTTAAGCGATAAGCTAGCTGCAATTTTAAAGGCCATTTCTGATGAATCGACATCATGGTATGAACCATCAAATAAGGTTGCTTTAACATCGACCATTGGGTAACCTGCTAAAACTCCTGATTTTAATGCTTCTTGAATACCTTTATCAGTTACTGGAATATATTCACGAGGAACAGTTCCACCAACAATACCATCAACGAATTCATATCCTTTTTCAGGATTTGGTTCGTATTTAATCCATACGTGTCCATATTGTCCACGACCACCTGATTGTTTGATATATCTACCTTCACATTCAGCGGCTTGAGTAATAGTTTCACGATATGAAACTTGTGGTTTACCAACGTTAGCTTCAACGGCGAATTCACGACGCATACGGTCAACGATGATATCAAGGTGTAATTCACCCATTCCAGCAATAATAGTTTGTCCTGTTTCATGATTGGTACTAGCTCTAAAAGTTGGATCTTCTTCAGATAACTTTTGAAGTGCTATACCCATTTTGTCTTGATCTGCTTTTGATTTTGGTTCAACTGCAAGTTCAATAACTGGTTCAGGGAAAACCATTGATTCTAGAATAATTTCATGTTTTTCATCACATAATGTATCGCCGGTAGTAGTATTTTTAAGTCCTACTGCAGCAGCAATATCACCAGCATAGACATCACTAATTTCCGTACGGTTATTAGCATGCATTTGTAAGATACGACCAATTCTTTCTTTACTATTCTTAGTAGCATTTAAGATGTATGAACCACTACTTAAATGACCAGAATAAACACGGAAGAATGTTAGACGACCAACAAAAGGGTCAGTCATAACTTTAAATGCTAATGCACTAAATGGTTCGTTATCAGCTGGGTGACGACGTTCTTCTTCACCATGTTCATTAACACCAACAATTGATTCAACATCAACTGGTGACGGTAAGTAATCAATAACTGCATCAAGTAATAACTTAACACCAGTATTGCTTAAAGCTGTACCACATAAAATGGGGAAGAATTTAACAGCAAGCGTTCCTTTACGAATTCCTCTTTTGATTAATTCGATTGAAACATCTTTACCATCTAAGTATTGATCCATTAATTCATCATCATATTCAGCTACTGCTTCAATTAATTCAGCGCGTTTTACTTCAACTAAATCTTTTAAATTAGCAGGAATATCAATAATAATTGGTTCTTCATTTTCTTTACGATCATATTGGTATGCGGTTCTTGTTAACAAGTCGATAATACCAGTAAAATCATCTTCGGCACCAATTGGCCATTGAAGTGGTTTAGCATTAATTCCTAAACGGCTATCAATAGTCTTTAAACTATAAGCAAAGTCTGCACCCATTTTGTCCATTTTATTGGCAAAAATCATACGTGGTACTTTGCATTCAGTTGCTTGACGCCAAACAGTTTCAGTTTGAGGTTCAACACCAGCTTGTGCATCTAAAAGAGCAATTGCTCCATCTAGAACACGAAGTGATCTTAATACTTCAACTGTAAAGTCAACGTGTCCTGGGGTATCGATTATATTAAAACGATAGCCTTTCCAGAAAGCCGTTGTTGCAGCTGAGGTAATGGTTATTCCACGTTCTTGTTCTTGTGCCATCCAGTCCATAGTTGCAGCACCATCATGCACTTCACCTATTTTATGAATTTTACCAGTATGGAATAAGACACGTTCTGTCGTTGTTGTTTTACCAGCATCGATATGTGCCATGATCCCAAAGTTACGTGTTTTCTCTAACGTATATTCACGAGCCATACATATTTCCTTTCTTTATATTACCAACGGTAATGAGCAAATGCTTTATTAGCTTCAGCCATACGGTGTATATCTTCACGCTTTTTGACAGCGGCACCAACACCATTAGCAGCATCCATAATTTCGTTTGCTAAATTTTCTGACATACTATGTCCACCTCTTAAGCGGGCATATTGAACTAACCAACGTAATCCCAATGCTTGAGAACGATCATCACGAACTTCAATTGGCACTTGATAGTTAGCACCACCAACACGGCGGGCTTTAACTTCTAATGCTGGCTTGATGTTTGCAAGCGCTTTTTCAAAGGTTTCCATTGGAGTATCTTTACTTTTTTCTTTAATGACTTCGAAAGCTTCATATAAAATTGTTTGTGCAATTCCCTTCTTGCCATCGATCATTAAACGATTAATTAATTTTGTTACTAATTTTGATGAGTACATAGGATCAGCTAAAACATCTCTTTTAACTGCACGTCTTTTACGCATAATATCCTCCTTCCATAATTCTATTCATTAACTTTTTTTAACTTTTGGTCTTTTAGCGCCGTATTTAGAACGACCTTGACGACGTTTGTCGACTCCAGCAGTATCCATCGTACCACGAATGATATGATAACGTACTCCGATTAAGTCTTTAACACGTCCCCCACGAATTAAAACCACACTATGTTCTTGTAAGTTGTGTCCTTCACCAGGAATATAAGCTGTTACTTCCATTTGGTTACTTAATCTAACACGAGCATACTTACGTAAAGCTGAGTTTGGTTTCTTTGGTGTTAGGGTTCCAACACGAGTACAAACTCCACGTTTTTGTGGTGCTATAGCATTAGTTTGTCTCTTTTCCTTGCTGTTAAATCCGATTGATAAAACTGGTGATTTACTCTTTCTAGTTTTAGCAGTACGGTTTTTTCTAACTAGTTGATTAATTGTAGGCATATTTCGGTCTCCTTTCATTACACACATCCAGGTGTTTCTTTTTTTACCTTAATTAAAGGTCTACCTAAGCAAACCCTAATTAAATGCATTACCAATATATCATTTTATATATATGTTTGTCAACCTATTTTTAACGGTTTATTGATCTAAAACAGTTGTATAATTTAATGATGAATAATTATTACCACACGTGATGTATGGTGTATAAGTATTTTCCTCTTTTATAACGTACCCACTACATGATATTGATGAGTCTTTGGGATCTTTAAAGTGATCTAAAGAACCATCTTTAAGTAGTTGTGATACTGTTATTACTACCATAACAGTATTGGTATCTGGATCAAAATGTGCTTTAAAATAAGTTTTAGAAGCGTTAGTTAATTCTACTTCCAGAGCTTGATATTTAGCATCATAATTAACATTGCTATTATCTGTTTTATTAATAATGTTTTGAAACATAGTTGCTGAAATAAATAAAGCAACTACTAAAATAAAACATAATACAAGCATTTCATTAAGTCCCCATCCACGATTATTCATATTATCCTCCTAAAATAAATCTCTAACTTTAATATCATTTTTAAAACGGTATAGTTTTGCTGGTCTGCCATTTAAGCCTTCGGTTTTTTCGCCAGTATATTCAATTAAACCTAAATTAATAAATTTCTTACGGAAATTACGACGATCTAATATTTTATTTAATATTTTTTCATAAACACTTTGAATTTCCGGTAAAGTAAAATCACTGGGATACATACTTTTTAAGACGTTACTATTAACAATCTTCTTGCGTAAATAATCCGTTGCATCAGTAACAATAAGGTTGTGATCAAAGGCCATTTTTGGAACAGCATCAAGACTAAACCATTCACTTTCATAAGATGATCTAACTTCTCTTTTAATTTCAACACTTTTACTATCAACTAAACCTAAGAAGTTAATCGCAATTAAGCGACTATCTAGTGTCCGATTAAGTTCACTATAAACATGAGTTTGTTCGATATGTAAATCGGTAAATCCCACTTTGTTATCAGCGACATGCATAACGTTATCTTCAATAGTTTCGTTATTTTTTAGATTATCACCTGGTAAGACCCAATAGTTTTTATATGGTTCGGTTTTTTTACGAAATAATAAGACTTTTAAGATGCCTTTTTCGATTGTAAAGACGCTAAGTAAGGTTTCTATAGTATTATTGGTGTTAATTTCATTAATCATTATAGTGCTCCTTTTGTGTTATTACTACACACTATTATTATAGTGATTTTCTCTTGATTTGTCAACAAAAAAAGGACTTTCGTCCTTTTTATTAATCCATTAGTTCTTGTTCTAATGCTTCAAGTGGTTCATCTTTTAACATATCAACTTCTAAGCTGTAATCAACTTTACGATATTTTTTAGCTCCCGTTCCCGCAGGAATTAGTTTACCAATAATAACGTTTTCTTTTAGACCTGTTAAATGATCAACTTTACCATGAATAGCCGCATCAGTAAGGATTCTCGTTGTTTCTTGGAATGAAGCAGCAGATAGGAATGATTCAGTTTCAAGTGATACTTTGGTAATACCAAGTAAAACTGGTCTTCCGGTTGCTGGTGCTTTTCCTTCAAGAATAAGTTCTTTGTTAACGTTAGTAAATTTATTAATACTAATCATTACCCCTGGCAGGAATAATGAATTACCTGAGTTAACAATCTTAATTTTTGAAATCATACGACGAGCCATTACTTCAACGTGCTTATCACTAATATCTACACCTTGTGAACGATAAACTTTTTGAATTTCTAATAAAATATATTGTTGAACAGTAATTGGATCAGTTACTACTAATAATTCTTTAGGACTAATTGCTCCATAATTGAATCTTTGGCCAGCTTTTACTTCTTGACCTACTTCAATAATAAGTTTAGTTCCATAGTGAGTAACATGTTCTTTAGTTTCAACATCATTTTTAACAGATACAGTGAAGCGTCCGTTTTCTTCTTCGATGCTAGATATAACACCATTGATTTCCGAAATAGTAGCTTTACCTTTAGGGATACGGGCTTCGAATACTTCTTCAACTCTTGGTAACCCTTGAGTGATATCGTCTCCAGAAACTCCTCCACTATTGAATGTACGCATTGTAAGTTGTGTTCCTGGTTCCCCAATTGATTGGGCAGCCATAATCCCAACTGCTTCACCGGTTTCAACAATTGAACCGGTTGCTAAGTTACGACCATAACATCTTTGACATACACCATTATCTGTTTTACACGTTAAGACAGTTCTAATTGGAACTTTTTTAATTCCAGATGAACAAATCTTTTCGGCTAATTGTTCATTAATATAAGTATTGCGTTCAGCAATTACTTCTTTAGTATCAGGATGAATTATTTTCTTGTTTGTGAAACGACCAGTAATACGATCGATTAATGATTCAATAACAGCACCATCTTTTTCATTTATAAATGGTTCAACTGCTACACCTTCATCAGTTCCACAATCTTCTTCTTTAACAATGATATCTTGTACAACGTCAACTAAACGTCTAGTTAAATATCCGGCTTCTGCTGTTTTTAAGGCAGTATCAACCGCACCTTTACGAGTACCATGAGTTGATAAGAAGAATTCAGAAATAGTTACCCCTTCACTGAATGATGATTCAACGGGGATTTCAATAAATCCTCCACCCGGTTTAACGAATAATCCACGCATCCCAACTAATTGGGTATGACTGCTGATATCGTGACGAGCTTTTGATTCCATCATAATTGAAATTGGGTTATCTTTATCGGCTTTAACCATCGCTTCAAGTTCTTTTCGAACTTGTTTCTTGGCATCTTCCCAAGTATTGATAACTTTATCTAAACGTTCAGTTTCAGTAATTAATCCACGTTTAAATTGTTGATTTATTTGGTCAACCAAAGCTTGGCTTTCCTTAACAATTCTTGGTTTTTCAATACTTTCTTTAATATCACTAATTGCAATTGAAATACCTGATAAGGTTGAGAATTTAAATCCTAAATCTTTTAGTTTATCTAACATAACTGATGTTTCAGTTGTGTGATAACGTTTATAGATTTCCGCAATTATTTTACCTAATTGCGTTTTATTAAATGCTTCAACAGTAGGCATTTCTTTAATTACTTCTTCAATATTAGCACCACGATCAGCAAAGAATTTAAGTGGTGTCATATTTTCGATATTTTCAATAACACCTTCATTAATATATTGGAAACTGTCAGGGAATATTTCATTAAAGATTATTTTACCGGCAGTTGTAATTAAATACTTATCCATATATTTATCAGGGAATATCTTATATTTGAATGCTTTAACTGGTAAGGCAATACGAGTATGAAGTGATAATTCACGACGTTCGTAAGCCATCATAGCTTCGTTAGGGCTTTTAAAGACCCTACCTTCACCTGGTAGACCAGCTTTTTCCATTGTTAAATAATAGTTACCTAAAACCATATCTTGTGATGGTGTAACAATTGGTTTACCATCAGTAGGTTTTAAGATGTTATTTGAACCTAACATTAATAAACGAGCTTCGCTTTGTGCTTCCTCACTAATTGGAACGTGAACCGCCATTTGATCACCATCGAAGTCAGCATTAAATGCTGTACAAACAAGGGGATGTAAACGAATTGAACGACCACTAATTAGTTTTGGTTGGAAAGCTTGGATACCTAATCGATGAAGAGTTGGCGCACGGTTTAATAAAACCGGGTGCTCATGAATTTTTTCTTCAACAATATCCCAAACACGAGGATCTTGATTATCAATCATTCTTTTAGCAGCTTTGATATTAGATGCTATTTCTTTAGTCATTAAACCATTAATAACATGTGGTTTGAATAGCTCTAAAGCCATTTCTTTAGGAATACCACATTCATACATTTTTAAGGTTGGTCCAACAACGATTACTGAACGGCCTGAATAATCGACACGTTTTCCTAGTAAGTTTTGACGGAAACGTCCTTGTTTACCTTTAAGCATACTACTTAATGATTTTAAAGGGCGATTACCAGCACCAGTTATATTACGACCACGACGACCATTATCAAATAAAGCATCGACAGCTTCTTGAAGCATACGTTTTTCATTTTGAATAATGATTGAAGGTGCTCCTAAGTCCATTAATTTCTTTAAACGGTTGTTACGATTAATGACACGACGATATAAATCATTTAAGTCACTAGTTGCGAAACGACCACCATCAAGTTGAATCATTGGACGTAATTCTGGTGGAATTACTGGCAAGGCATGTAAGATCATCCATTCTGGATGATTACCTGATTCTAAAAGTGCACTTAAAACATCTAATCTTTTAATTAAACGAATTCTTTTTTGAGAAGTAACATCTTTAATATATTCAATAGCTTTTTTAATTTCTGCTACTTCTTTATCAAGATTAACTTGTTTTAATAATTCTTCAATAGCTTCAGCACCCATACCAACACGGAAACTACTTCCGTATTTTTCAAAGTACGCACGATATTCTTTATCAGATATCGTTTGTTTCTTTTCAAGTGGGGCTGCTCCTGGTTCTAGAACAACATAAGATACAAAGTATAATACTTCTTCTAGATCACGAGGTGACATATCAAGGACAAGGCCCATACGAGGTGGAACTCCTTTGGAAAACCAAATATGTGATACAGGTGTTGCTAGTTCGATATGACCCATACGTTCACGACGTACTTTCGCACGTGTTACTTCAACACCACATCGATCACAGATAACACCTTTATATCTTAAACGTTTATATTTACCACATGAACATTCAAAATCTTTATTTGGTCCAAATATTTTTTCACAAAATAGTCCATCTCTTTCGGGTTTTAAAGTACGGTAATTAATGGTTTCGGCTTTTTTAACTTCACCATATGACCAAGCTCTAATTTTTTCTGGTGAGGCAATAGCGATTCTTAATCCTTCAAAATTATTAACATCCATTATTCCTCAACCCCTTCCACAAAGTCAGCATCGAGTTCATCAAAATTAACTTCAATATCATCTAAGGTTTCTTGAAATTCATCTTCAACTTCTAACTCGATAACTTTATCTTCGACAATTGGATCAACTAGTGGTAAATCAATAACTTTACCTATTTCATCATTTGAAAGGAAGGCATCTTTATCCATTTCTTCTAGTTCACGCATTTCAAGGAACTTACCTTCTTCATTTAAGACAGTAATATCTAAGCCTAAAGCTTGGAATTCCTTAATTAATACTCTGAATGATTCTGGAATACCTGGTTTTGGAAGTGGTGTTCCTTTTGCAAGTGCTTCATATACTTTAACACGACCTACGACATCATCTGATTTAATCGTCATCATTTCTTGTAAAATATGAGCAGCACCATAAGCATATAATGCCCAAACTTCCATTTCTCCGAATCTTTGTCCACCCATTTGTGCTTTACCACCAAGTGGTTGTTGCGTTACGAGTGAGTAAGGCCCAATGGCACGAGCATGTAATTTATCATCAACCATGTGATGTAATTTAATCATATACATAACACCGATACTGATCTCATGGTCAAATGCTTCACCAGTACGACCATCAAATAATTGAGTCTTACCTGATTCATTTAAACCAGCTTCTTTTAAAGCATCAATAATTTCCGTACGCGTAGCTCCATCAAAAACCGGAGTCGCGATATGAATATTTAATTTTTCGGCAGCTAAGCCTAAATGCATTTCTAAGATTTGTCCAATATTCATACGTGATGGTACGCCTAGTGGATTTAGTAAAATATCAACGGTTGTTCCATCAGCTAAATATGGCATGTCTTCTTTTGGTAAGATTAAAGAGATAACCCCTTTATTACCATGACGTCCAGCCATTTTATCTCCAACTGAAATTTTACGTTTTTGAGCAATATATACACGAACACGTCTTGAAACACCAGCTGGTAATTCATCAGTGTCTTCTTTAGTAAATACTTTAACATCATGAACAATACCTTCACCACCATGTGGAACACGAAGTGAGGTATCTCTAACTTCACGAGTTTTTTCACCAAAAATGGCATGTAATAATTTTTCTTCACTAGTTAATTCGGCAATTCCTTTAGGAGTTACTTTACCAACTAAGATGTCTTCATCTTTTACTTCAGTACCAATACGAACAATACCACAATCATCTAAATTCTTACGTGCATCTTCACTTATATTTGGAATATCACGAGTAAATTCTTCAGGTCCTAGTTTGGTATCACGACATTCGATTTCATAATCATCAATATGAATTGATGTATAAACATCATCAGTTACTAAACGTTCATTTAAAATAACCGCATCTTCATAGTTATAACCATCATAGTTCATGAAAGCAACCGTTACGTTTTTACCTAAAGCCATTTCCCCTTGATCGGTACTTGGACCATCGGCAATAACCATACCACGAGTTACTTTATCATTTAATTTTAAGATTGGAATTTGATGGTAACAAGTTCCTTGATTACTTTTTTCGAAGTCGTTTAAAAAGTATGAATCAGACCCACCGACTGTTTTAACAACAATTTTACGAGCATCAACATAACTAACAACACCATCAGCTTTCGCAATAACAACAGCACCTGAATCCAAAGCTGCAATAGCTTCAATTCCAGTACCAATACGTGGTGCTTCGGTTTTAAGTAAAGGAATCGCTTGACGTTGCATGTTGGCACCCATCAAGGCACGTTTTCCTTCATCATGTTCCAAGAATGGAATAGCAGCGGTAGTAATTGATACTACTTGTTGTGGTGAAACGTCGATATAATCAACTTTAGATGTTTCAATAATCATAGTTTCGCCACGATAACGAACGGGAACACGTTCTACATCAATATTATTTTTATCATCAATTTTAACAACTGGTTGTGAAATATAATATTCTAATTCTTCATCAGCTGTCATATAGGTTATTTCATCAGTTAAATGACAATTATCAACTTTACGATATGGTGTCATAATGAAACCATAATCATTTATACGAGCATAACTCGCAAGTTGGGTAATTAATCCAATGTTTGGTCCTTCTGGAGATTCAATTGGACATAATCTACCATAATGTGATGAATTTACGTCACGCACTTCCATACCAGCACGTTCTCTACTTAACCCACCAGGTCCTAAAGAAGATAATCTACGTTTATTAGCTAATTCAGAAATCGGATTAGTTTGGTCCATAAATTGAGATAATTGACTACTACCAAAGAATTCTTTAATGGCAGCCGTTAATGGACGAATATTAATCAATGATTTAGGTGTAACTTCAGTGATTTCTTGAGTAGACATACGATCACGAATAACACGTTCAATACGACTAACACCAATTCTAAATTGGTTTTGTAATAATTCACCAACTTGACGAACACGACGATTAGATAAGTGGTCGATTTCATCAAAATGACCAATTCCTTCAAGTAAGTTTAAATAATAAGATACTGATGCATATACATCAGAAATAGTTAAGCGTTTAATATCGCTTGTTTGATCATTTCCAATAATATTAATAATACGATCAGGATTCTTTTTAGAATAAACTTTAATTACTTGAACTTTATTATATGTGTCAAGTGATTCATTAATAGGAACTTCTTTTACGCCAAAACCATCTTTAAATAATGGTCTGATTTCTTCTAAAAGTATTTTAGTGATTTCAGTTCCTGATTTAACGATTACTTTTTTACCTATTTTAATATCTTGAGCAATGATGCAACCAAGTAAACGGTCACATACATCTAATTTACGATTAAATTTATAACGACCAACTTTTGCCAAGTCATAGCGAAAAGAATCAAAGAATCTTGAAATCAATTGATTTTTAGCACTATCTAAGGTTGAAGGTTCACCGGGACGCAATTTAGAGTGAATATCGATCAATGCTTCATCGGTATTCTTATTAGCGTCTTTTTCAAGGGTCTTATCTAGATAGTGATCTTGACCTAATAAATCGATAATATCTTCATCATTAGATAAACCTAACGCACGTAATAAGGTTGTTACAGGTACTTTTCTCGTACGATCGATACGAACGTAAACAACGTCACGAGCATCAGTTTCATATTCAAGCCAAGTTCCACGAGTTGGTATAATTTGCGATGTTACTACTAAACGACCGCTTTTATCTATTTCATGACCAAAGTAAACGCTTGGAGAACGTACTAATTGTGATACGATTACACGTTCTGCTCCATTTATAATAAATGTTCCACTTTCAGTCATGATTGGCATATCGCCTAAATAAATATCTTGTTCTTTAACTTCACCTGTTTCATGGTTAAATAGTCGAGCTGCAACTTTCAAGGATGCTGCATAAGTAGCATCTCTTTCTTTGCATTGTTTGATAGTGTATTTTGGTGCATCGAACGAATAATCGCCAAATTCCAACGATAAACTCCCAGTAAAACTTTCTACTGGGAAGATATCTTTAAATACTTCGCTTATTCCTTCTTGCATAAACCAATCATAAGATTTTTTTTGAATTTCTAGTAAGTTACCTAATTCAATAGCATTTGTTGTTTTAGCATAACTTCTTCTTTCGCGGTGATCACCAAATTTTTTAACTGTATAAGCCATTCATTCACCCCTATAACTAAATTTACCAAAGAACATTTTGTAAGTATGTCGCCAATTTATAATTCTAATACAATTATTGCAAATTGTCAATCATTTATAGCTTGGATAACATAAAAACCTCTACTTTTGTGTGTGACGGTTACTTTATAAATAGCACCAAGGTCTTTTACTAAAGATTTAGCACCCTGATTCTTACTTACTACTAACCATAATTCACCACGTGGTTTCAAGTGTTCTTTTGCATGGAATAGTATTTCATATAACTTTACTTTGCCTACCCTAATCGGTGGATTAGTAATAATAAAATCATATTGTTTTGATACCTTGTTATAAGTATCACTAATAAAGGTATTAACGGTAACATCATTTAGAATCGCATTTTCTTTAGCTAAATTCAAACTACGCTCATTAATATCAATCATGTCCACATTACAATTACAATTCTTTTTAAGATATATGCCAATAGGTCCGTAACCACAACCAAAATCTAGTACCTCGCCTTTTATATGTAATGGATCAATACTTTCTAAAAGGGTTCTGGTCCCAAAATCAAGACTATTTTTTGAAAATACTCCGTTATCAGTTTTAAATTTATATGTAATAAATTTAATAACAACTTCAAATTCTTTAATTACACTTTTTAGATCTGGTTCGTTTGTAAAATAATGTCCCATATCTCACCTACTTATACGTGGAAAGCCCATACTAATTATTTAGTATAGGCTAAACGTAATTAATTGAATTATTTAATTTCAGTTTCTGCGCCAGCTTCATCAAATTTAACTTTTAATTCTGCTGCTTCATCTCTAGAGATGTTTTCTTTAACTGCGCCACCATTATCAGCAACATCTTTAGCTTCTTTTAATCCTAAGCCTGTGATATCACGTACTAATTTAATAACTGAGATTTTATTAGGTCCAGCACTTGTTAATACTAAACTAACACTGCTTGGTCCTTCTGCTTCTTCAGCTACTGGTGCAGCGGCTGCTGCAACGGCACTTGGATCAACTCCATATGCTTCTTTCATTGCGTCGACTAATTCTTTAACTTCAAGAATTGTCATTTCATTTAATGCTTCGATAAAACTTTTTGCTGTTAACTTTGCCATTTCTATTTCCTCCTCTTAAATTATTTTTTTTCTTTGCTATAAAGATCAAGGGCAACTGATAAGTTTTTTACAACTCCAATTAAACCACCTGCTAACATTGTTAGCAATACTTGTCTTGATGGGATAGCTGCTAATGTACTTAACATTTTAGCATCTGCTACACTACCATCGATATAACCTACTTTTAGTTCTAGTGCTTTATGCAGTTTTGCATAATCACTAAGGATTTTGATAGGAGCGATTGCATCACTACCAAAGGCCATTGCTTTAGGGCCGTTTAAATGTTCTTCAACATTAATATTTAAACTTTCTAAAGCTCTTTTTACTAGAGTATTTTTATATACTCTAACATCAGATCCAGATTCACGTAGTTTTCTTCTTAGCTCAGTCATTTCAACTACTGAAAGACCGCGATATTCGAATAAAACGATTGAAGCTGACGACTTAGTTTTCGCTGCGATTTCGTCGATAACTAGTTGTTTTTGATCTAGAATCTTTTGATTTGCCACATTACACCTCCTCATTTTCATTTACCGTATAAAAAAGCCCAGCTGCGTAGAGTTGGGCCGAAAGACTTAAATAAATAAGTTCCTCGGTAGGATATTAAGCATAAATGCCCCTACTGTCTACGGTACTATTAAATTTTTTGAACAAATTGATTATAACATACTAGCATTTAATTGTCAAAACTTTTTGAATCAATTTTTATGCCAGGTCCCATAGTTGCTGAGATAGCGATATTTTTAATATATTCGCCCTTAATAACTGCTGGTCTTGTTTTGTTAATAACTGCCATAAAAGCATTTAGATTTTCAACTAATTTGTCAGCATCGAATGATACTTTACCAAAGATAACTTGAATGTTACCTTGATCATCAGCACGATATTCAACACGACCTTTTTTTACGTCTTCAACAGCTTTTTTAGTATCCATCGTTACGGTACCTGTTTTTGGATTTGGCATAAGGCCTTTAGGTCCTAAAATTTTACCAATTTTACCAAGAGCGGGCATCATATCGGGAGTTGCTATCATAACATCGAAACCAAACCAAAGTTCTTTTTCGATCTTTTCAAGCATATCAGCATCACCAACAAATTCTGCACCGGCTTCTTTAGCCATTTTAGCAGCTTCACCTTTAGCGATTACCAATACTGTTTTAGATTTACCAGTTCCATTAGGTAAAACAATTGCGCCTCTGATTTGTTGATCAGCTTTTTTAGTATCAATATTTAAATGGATAGCTAATTCAACTGATTCATCAAATTTAGCAGATGCGGTTTCTTTTACTAATTTTACTGCTTCATCTTTTCCGTAAAATTTTGTTCTATCTACTTTACTGAAAGCTTCAACATATTTCTTACCTCTTGACATTTTCTTATCCTCCTTATGTGGTATATGCGGATTTATACCTCCCACATAGGTTCTACCTATATGAATTATTTATCTTCTGTTTCTTTTGTTTCTTCAGTAGTTTCTGTTTCTACTTTAGCTTCTTTATCTTTATCTTCATCTTCATCTTCGTCTTCATTTGCTTTAGCAGTAGCTTCAGCTAAGGTACGATTTGCAGATTCTAATTTAGCTAATTCAGCTTCTCTTCTTGCGATTTCTAATTCTTCTGCCATAGCTTCTTGAGCTTGTTCAGCAAGTTCAGCATCATTAACACCCTTAACGGCAACACCCATATTACGAGCAGTACCTTCAACGATTTTCATAGCTGATGCTAAATCATATGCATTTAAATCAGGCATTTTGATTTTAGCTATTTCTTCGATTTCTTTTAAAGTTAAGGTCGCAACGATGTTATTAGCACCTTTTTTTGATCCTGCTTTGATTTTAGCATATTTCATAATCAAGAATGCTGCTGGTGGAGTTTTAATTACAAAGTCGAAACTACGATCTTCATAGATTGAAATTTCAACTGGTAATATATCACCCATTTTATCTTTAGTTGCTTCATTATACTTGGTACAGAAATCTTGTAAATTAATACCTGCAGGTCCAAGTACCGTTCCAACTGGTGGAGCCGGTGTAGCTCTTCCTGCGGGGATTTGTAATTTTACTTTTTTTGCAATTTGTTTTGCCACGAAAAACACCTCCTATATTCGTTTTTTTTCGCGAGTGGTACTATTGGCTATTCCGCGCCTCCCACTGGTTTCATCTATATTTAACAATATAGCCATTTAATAATAACATAATTGAATTAAAAATACAACTATGATTTTTGGATTTCAGTTAAATCTAAATCGACTCTTGTTTCTTGTCCAAATAGATCAACATCAATACCAAGTTTTTGGGTTTCCATACTGATTTCTCTAACTTTACCATACATACCAGCAAATGGTCCATTAATAACTTTAACTGAATCTCCAACATTAAGTGAAGAACCAATTTCAAGTCTTCTTAAGCCCATCGCACCTAAGATTTTATCGACTTCTGCGGGAGTTAAAGGAAATGGTTTTGCACCTCGACCTGATGAGCCGATAAATCCAGTAACACCGGGAGTATTACGAACAACAAACCATGCTTCATCTGACATCATCATTTCAACTAAAATGTATCCAGGAAACATCTTCTTAAGTTTTTCTTTACTAACGCCATCTTTTACTTCAACTTCGATTTGTTCTGGCACAATGATACGGTAAATAAACTCTTCCATACCCATTGAGTTAGCACGCATCTCTAATTTTTCTTTTACTTTACTTTCATGACCAGAATAAGTATTAACTACATACCATTCTTTTTGCATTATTTCACCAATGTCTTAAAGATTGCAATAACGGTATCTGATATCATGAAGAAGAAAGCAAAAATAAAGATGAACATTAAAGTTGCTACTGAATAAGTTGTCATTTCTTTTTTTGTAGGCCAATGTACTTTACCCATTTCGTTTTTAACACTGATTAAGAAAGCCTTAATTTTAAGTGGTTTCTTAACCTTTTTAACCTTTTCAACTTTTTTCATAATCTACCTACTTTTCTAGTGTCTTTTTTCAAATAAAAAACACTTTGTTTCGTGTCTATATAAAGAATACTATATTATTTATATTTTGTCAACAATTAAAACAAAAAAAGCGCTTATACGCCTTTAGTTTCAATTATTTCATTTAAAGCTTTCTCTTTGATGATTTCACTAACTGGTTCTTCAATCTTATATCCACTTGCATTAACGGCTATTCCTAAGACTAAGATGTAAGATAATATATAAACCCATACCATTAGGATAACTAAATTAGATAGTCCTCCATAAAAGAGTCCGTAATTAGCAATGTTACTTATATAGTATGAATAAATATAAGTGACGATAGCCCAACCAATGGTAGTGAATAAAGCTCCATTATTAACATATCTACTACCAATCTTATCATCAGGTGCGATAGTATAAATAAGTTTTATGGTAAAAAATATAAAGATTAAAGCTACTGGCCATTTAGCTAAAACAAATAAATTATATATATCACTACTATAAGCTCTAAATATTTCAAAATCTAAAATCCATTTTAAGATCATATTACCAAAAGCTACGACTAATGTAATAAATAAGAATAATGATACTAAAATATTAGTTAAGAAGAAAGCTTTAATTCTTCTTCTTAAATTATCAGTTTTTGTAATACCATATAACATATTAGATGCCACTATAATTGAATGTGGCCCATTCGATGCTAAAATAAAACCTAAAATCATGAAAAATATGACATTAACACTTATTCCTTTACCACTAACCATTGGGATTAACATTTCACTAATATTTTTAGGAAATGCTTCACCCATAAAATTAGTAATGGCAGTTAATGATATTGAAAATCTTGTTAAGATATAGCCAAAAAGCGTAATCATTGGAACAATTGATAGCACTAAAAAGAAAGCTACTTGTCCCGGTAAAATACGCATTTCTTGCATTTTAATAATGCCTCTTAATTTTTTAAAGGCTAATTTAAACTTTATCATAAATACCTCTAAATAAATAATTATTAATTGCTTTCATTGTGAGCTTCTTCTTTGTTGTGACGCATATCGATAGTTGCTTCATTTATAGCATCATCAACTGTTTTAATAGCATCATTAATAATGCTATAACCCATTGCTGCTCCAAAGCCATGATTTAATTCTTTAAATTCTTTGGCTAATTTGCGCATATATGAGATTACTTGTTTATCATCATATTCAACTAAATATACTAAGAATTCATTACCATTAGTACGGATAATTTCACTATTAGAAATTTGATTAGTTATTAAGATGTTAGCTGCTTCTTTAATAGTGTTATCGCCTTCTTGGTGACCATAATTATCATTAATATAAGCAACATTATTTAAGTCAATAATAATGATAGTTTGAGGATATAGTTCACTACTATCCCATTTTTCAATATTATCATTTAAATAGTTACGATTTTTTAATGAGGTAAGGATATCAACATATTTTAATTTATCAGATTTGCTTATAACTGGAATTTTCTTGTTATCAAGATGTTTTAAATATTTACGACCTTCAAATACAAGAACAAATAATAATGCAAGATATGATCCATAAGTTATAAGATTTTTTGTTAATAGAGCATTGTTAGTTGATACATATAGTGAATAGAAACTGCTATCAACAATAGCTCTTTCATCAACAAATGTTAAATAGAAGTTAAAGAAATTATTGAATACGGTGTTAGCTTTTATATCACGTGATATAAAACTAAAACTGTAATCGATAGAAAATTCATAATTAATATTATAGTTAGCCAAGAGGCTACGAGCATAATATATATAAGAATAACTATCAATCGCAATTATTTCATTACCTTTATTACTAATTAAGTCTTTAAGGTTATCATATGTTTTAACAATTATTCCGGCTTTAGTTAATACTTCAGCTATTTTACTATCTTTAACTGCTAAGACTTGCTTACCAACTAACGATTCTAAAGAATTAACTAAATTATTTTTGCCAAATGGTGAAGCTATAACGACTTTGTTTTCTAAAACATCAATTGTTTTAAAAACATCCATTTTATAAGTTGTTGTTTTATTGTTAGCATAAAAGAAATCAATATTATTGCTATTGAAATCACTCAATAACGCATTAGTATTTGAATATCCTTTATAACTTATTTCAACGTTAGTTAATTTAGAAAATTCTTTTAATAATGAGTTATTAATGCCAGCTAAATGACCCCTGGAAATTGTTACATATGGTAGATTTTCAATAAATCCATAAATATAACGCTTACTAAGAAATTTAGCTTTTTCTTTAGAATCAACTTTACTAAAATTAAAATAATTTTCGGTAAAGAATTGATTATATGAAGTAGTATAGTTTTCTTTATACCATTTTTTAAAATATTTGTTAATGATTACATTTAAATTAGATGTTTTACCTAAAGTAATAACATAATCTTGAGTCAATTCAGTTATATTATAAGCAATATTTAATTTACCATTACTAATTATTTCAGCAAGATAAGTGTTTTTTGGTAAAACAACAGCGTTAACCGTAGTATCACTAGTTGATGCTAATAAACTTTGGACATCAGTATAAGTTTTATAAGTAACGTTAACGGCACCTTCTAAATACTTGTTTACTTTATCTAAGTCAGCATTTAAAACACCAATCGTAATATTTTGAATATCACTTAACTTATTATACTTAATAACTGTTTTAGTTAATAAAACATAATTATCTTGATAAAATATAATATCATCTTTACTGGCTTTATTAACTATTTTAAAAGCATAATCTGATTTTACTGAAGATGAGGTATCATATGGTACTTTATTAAATTCTAATTTAGTATTGGTAGTTAATGAAGTAAAAAAATCAAAAAAGACACCCGTTCCTTCAGCATTGAAAACAGGAATATTATTAACTATCCCAAAATCAATAACTTTATTCTTGTTACTTTCAATCCATTGTTTATCTAATAATGTTAAGGTACTATTCTTATCCTCATTTGTAAATATATATAGAATACTTAAAGATATAATAAGAATAACCCCGACGATAATCGATGTTGTAATTAGTTTTTGTTTGTTTTTCATTGTAACCACCTTTACTATTTAGATATTGTTTGACCAAACGAAGTTAGCAGTTGTGTGATGCTTATACCCAATTACGGGATATGGAACACCAACTTTAGCACTGCATATTATGAATTGTTGTATATCATAGTATCCTTTGTCAACATCTGTAAACGCTGCTAATACTTTATCACCTAAAGCTTTAGCTAAAACGACCGTAGTGTCAGCCTTCACATCAATCATAACATTAATAATCTTGCCTTCAAGATCATATGTAATGTTTGTTGATATGCCCGCTAAATTAATATCCTTTTTCATATTATCAATCTTGATTTTCGTAATAGGATATTTTTGAATATCCAATAAGCGATTACCATATAGTTTTTGATTTGAACTAGGATATAAAATTTGCACGAATAATACTATTGCAAATAGCACTAAAATTATAATTAAGACTAAGCCTACTTGTTGTAACTTATACTTTTTTATAAATTTCATATATTCACCTCAATTGCTAGTTAATTATACTATATTAATTTTCATTAATCAAATTAGCATTTACTAAGAATGTCGGTTAACATTGTGTTGACAATTTGGGGATTGGCTTGTCCTTTTGATTCTTTCATAATTTGTCCCATTAAATATTTGAAAGCATTATCACGACCCGCTTTATAATCAGCTACTGACGTTTGATTCGCCGCAAGAACAGTCTTGATAATCAAAGTTAATTCATCATTGTTGTTGATTTGGACTAATCCTAATTTAGTAATAAGATCTGAGATATTTCCTCCATCATTCATTAGGACTGGAATGAGTTCTTTAGTTTGTTTAGAACTAATAACATTGTTAGTAATATTAGTAATTAATTCAACAAAGTTTTCTTTAGTTAATTTACTATCATTTAATTTAAGATTATTCTTATTTAAATAACTTAAAATATCACCGGTTAATAAATTAGCAGCAATAACGGGATTAGCGTGATCAATGACTGTTTCTAAGAACATACACAAATCATGATTATAAATAATAGTTTTAATATTATTATCATTAATGCCTAGTGCTTGATATTTAATTCTCAATTCTTTTGGTAAGATGGGAATTTCTTTTTTAATATCGTTAAGCCATTGATCGGATATTTCTACATAAGGTAAATCTGGTTCGGGGAAGTAACGATAATCATTACCGGTTTCTTTGACGCGCATACTAATAGTAGTAGCGGTTTTATCGTCATAACGACGAGTTTCATCAATAATAATACCACCACTATTAATAATTTGTTTTTGACGTTCTATTTCATATTTAATACTAGTTGCAACATTAGTTATTGAACCAATGTTTTTTATTTCGGCTTTAGTACCTAAAATAAGACTCATTTCTTCTTTAATTGAAACATTCGCATCACAACGCATACTACCTTCTTCAATCTTAACATCACTGATATCAAGATATAAAAGTATTTCACGAAGGGCTTCAATATAAGCAACTGCTTCTGCTTCACTTGTAATAACTGGTTTAGTAACAATTTCGATTAACGGAACACCAGCACGATTAAAGTTTAATAAAGTCCCATCAATCCCGTGGATACTTTTACAAGTATCTTCCTCAATATGAATACGATCAATCTCAATTTTTTTAGTATAACCATCAAGGGTGATTTCAACATAACCATCATTACCAATAGGTGTGGTACTTTGAGTTATTTGATAACCCTTTGGTAAATCAGGATAGAAGTAGTTTTTACGATCAAAATGCATTAATTGATTAATATGACAATTAAGTGCTAAAGCAGCTTTTAGAGCCATATTAATGACTTCTTTATTTAATTTAGGTAAAGTTCCTGGATAACCTAAGTCAATAACATTAACATTCGTATTGGGATCATTACTAAAGTTATTTAAGCTATTTGAGTAGACTTTAGTTTTAGTTTTTAATTCAACATGGACTTCAATGCCAATAGTTGGTACTAACATAAGTTGCCTCCTTTCGGATTTAAATCTAAGTTTAATTTAGATTCAATAAACGATGATATTTGATAGATTGTTGCTTCTTTAAAATAATTACCAATTATATGTAAGCCAATTGGCATATGATCATGGTTAAAACCAATTGGTAATGAAATAGCTGGTAACCCGGCCATATTTACAGGAATAGTTAATAAATCATCAAAGAAACTCTTTAAAGCATCGTCAACTTTAGTTCCTAAATCATAAGCAACATCAGTATTGGTAGGTCCGATAATTAAATCATAGTTATTAAATACTTCTTTTAAACTATTAGTCATTGCTTTACGAACAGTTAGAGCTTTATGGAAGTATTTATCAGCGTTCTTACCACTTAAGACATAAGAACCAATCATAATACGGCGTTTTACTTCTTTACCAAAGCCGGTGGTTCTAGTATTTTTATATAATTCATCAATATTAGTGAATTCATCAGCAACATACCCAAATTTAATGCCATCATAACGAGCTAGATTACTACTAGCTTCCCCTAAGGCAATAACTTGGTATAAAGGAATAGCATATTCTAAATACTTAATGTCAATAAAATCAACAAGACATCCGTTTTGTTTTAACATGTCAATTACTTTTAAAACATGATTACGAACTTCTTCATTAATCGTTTCATTCATATAGTAATTAGGAATCGCAATCTTTAATCCTTTGATATCTTTACCAATTAACGATGTATAATCAATAACTGGTTCATTAGATGAAGTTAAATCATTTTTATCACTACCCGCAATAACATTTAATAATAAAGCATTATCATAAACATTACGGGTCATTGGTCCTAATTGATCAAGACTTGAAGAAAAAGCAATTACTCCATAACGAGATATACGCCCATATGTCGCTTTTAAGCCCACTAGACCACAGAAACTTGCTGGTTGTCTGATACTGCCACCAGTATCACTACCGATTGCTAATGAGACTATACGACTACTTATAGCCGCTGCATTTCCACTACTTGATCCACCTGGGACTTTTTTATTATTCCAAGGGTTTAAAGTAGGATTAAAATAACTAGTTTCACCAGTTGATCCCATTGCAAATTCATCCATATTAGTTTTACCAATAACGATCATGTGTTTAGCTTTAATTTTTTCAATAACGGTGGCATCGTAGATAGGATTAAAATTATCTAAGATGTGTGATGCTGCCGTGGTTCTTAGACCTTTGGTTAAAATATTATCTTTTATCGCAATTGGTAATCCAAATAAAAGATTATCAACTTCTAAACCCTCAAGAGCTTTTGCTTCTTTAATAGCAGTTTCTTTATTAAGGGTAATAAAAGCATTAAGATTACTAATTTCGATTTTTGAATATGCTTCTAAAACTAAGTCTAAAGGCGTTATTTCTTTACTCTTTAATTTATTATTTATTTCAATAATACTTAAATCTAAATAATTAGTCATTAATCACCTTGGGAACTAAGATATAATCCCCGCTTGTTTTATTAGCATTTAGTAGTACTTCTTCTTTAGAAAGCATTGGTCCAACGATATCTTCTTGATAACAATTTTTATTAGTGGTTGGTGCAATTAAAATATCATCACTAATGACTTCAACTTCCGTTATCTTTTCAATTTCAGTTAAGATAGCGCTTAATTGATTACTATAGCGATCTAATTCACTATCCAGCACATTAAGACGAGCTAAATTAGCAACATGCTTAACATCTTTTTCAGTTAATTTTTCCATAACTTCGTCTCCTTTATAGATAATATAATTATATCATAAAAATTAGTTAACATATAAGAAAAATACTGTTTAAAATAAACAGTATTTATATTATGGTTCAATAACTTGAATGTCTAAACCACTATTTTTTCTTGTAATAACAATTGAGGTATCATCAGAAAACGGATCCTTAGTTAAAGGGTTAATTAAATTCTCATTAATGTATGAATCAATTTTAAGTTGACTCAACAAAATAGTTATTGATTCACCATTATTATCAGGAATACGATTATAATTATCTGCAGCCCAATTCTTAGCACTATCTTTGATATAATCAATTTGAACATCATATGCTTTATATTGAGAGCTTCTTATAAAACGATCAATGGTTGGCACAACAATAACTGATACAATACCAAGAACCACAATAACCGCCATTAATTCAATTAAGGTAAATGCTCGTTTCATATCTTTTCACCTACTATATATTAATAATAACATCATTATGGTTTTTTTTCAATAAAAAAAGGAGATATTATTCTCCTTTAGTATCTAGTTTATCAATAACTTCTTGAGCAACGATAACTACTTGTTCACGCATAGCATCAGCTGTTTTCTTAAGAACCGGAGTTCCTTTTTTAACAGCATAATCAACTAAATCATCAACTTTATTTTGTAATTCTTTAGCTTGTTTTTTTGCTATTTTAGCAACTTTTTCTTTGTCTAATGATTCTAATTCAGATTTGATTTCATTTACTTTCTTTTCAAATTCTTTTTTAACATCATCAACATCGATTTCTTTTACTTTTAAAAGCATATCATCGAATGCTTTCTTAACATCTTTACGGTTTTCAGCGCCACTTTTTGGAGCAAATAAATATGCTGCTCCTGCTCCTAGTGTTAGACCTGCTAGAAATTTTCCTATTTTACTCATTTTTTGGTTCCTCATCTTTCTTTTTCTTTTTTTTATTAAACACATTCGCAATCGCATTAGTAATTAGATTTACTAAAGCATCACTTATGTTTGATAAGCCATCAGCAGTATTATCAATAACATTAAACAGCCCATTTAATTTACGAGTCTTTAGTTCAACGTCATCAACGACACGATCGACTTTATCTAGAGTTTTAATTAAGCGGTATGCCAAGATAATTAAAACAACTAAAAGTACTGATCCTAAAACATATAATACAAAAGGTAGTATATCACTTATATAAACTGTCATTCATCTTCCCTCTTTTCATACATTGAATCAATTAAATTGAATAGATCATCTTCTTTCAAATCATTATCTGCAACTAACTTAGTAAGTTCTTCTTCAATCATGTTATTGCTAGCATGTTTATCTTCGTGATGTTCATGTTTATCATGATCATCATCTTCTTCATTATGAAGATTAGTAGCAATTACATAATCAAGATTTAATGCTGGTTTTTCTGTCTCTGTAGCATCTAAGACACCATCTAAATTAAAATCTAATTCATCAAAGATATCTTTATCTTGAGTGTCTTTAACAACTTCCGTTTCATCATTAAACAAAATAGATTTTTGACCGAAAAGATCGGTTTCAATATCATCCTCTAAAGTGCCAAAAGCTTTTTTGCGGACATCATCTATACTCATAGGTTTGTTTACTCCATAACTATTATTTGAAGGATTAGCTTTATCAGTAATATCTTCTTTATGGTAGTTTTTGTCCAAAACACCATAAACTGGTGAAATAATTGGTGATAGTTGAAAGTTTTTCTTTTCTTCACTTCTAGTTGGTTTATTATTAAAAGTACCATTCCCAAATAATTTCTTTTCTTTAGGTTTTTCTAAAGTATCGAAATCCTTGTCATCAAAAAAGATTGGTGTTTGTGGTCTTTCTTCTTTACTCATAAGTTCACTTTCACTGATTAAAGAATCATCTTCATCACGTGAAGCTGGCGAAGGAATTTCCACTTGTGTTAATTCTTTTTTGATTGGTTCTTCTTCTTCTGGTGCTTCTGTAAATATGTCCTTAAACTTATCTCTAAACTTGTCTAATAGTCCCATCTAATTCACCTCTATTAATTACTTTCTGTCGTAATTTGATTATTTGGAGTATTTAAATTTGTATCTATCTTTGTTTGTGGTGTGAAAATATCATATTTTTCTTCACGATTAGCGAAATATTCTTGATCAAGCATTAACTTAATAATATTACTATTAAATTTAATGGTTGATAAGATATATGATGCATTAAGGATTACACCCTCAATATCGTTTTTAGTTACGACTGCTTCAATCTTAGAATAATTATACATAAATTGAATATAATATAATTCATCTTTTTTAATTATTTCTAAGTAGCCTTGTTTATCATTATTATTAATTTCAATTGAATAATAAGCATCTTTGTTTAATGTATAAGGAGCCGTTTTCTTATAGTAATAACTTATGGCATCAATATACAAGTAATAGTAATTACCATCAGAGTATAATTTTTCGTTTAGTTCGGTTGTATCAATATAACTAACTCCTCTTGGAATATAATATTTATAACCCTTACCAACACGATTATACAATTTGTTGTTTTTAGATAAAACAACCGAGACGATGTTATCGATACTCTTAGTGTTTATTCTAACAATTGTACATCCAGTTAATAAGATGGTTGCTAGCGCTAGAATAAAAAGCTTTTTCATATCTCACCACTCTTACTATGATTATAACAAATATTTATATATATAAAAAGATAAATCTTCTATCTGTGTAAAGTAAATGTCTAGTCCTTTAGGGCATCTAAATAATAGATGATGTTTCCTTTATTAACAAATCGCTCTTCATACTCTGTTTGAATATTGTTTTTAATATCTCTTTTATATAAATCAAGGGCAATATCATTGACTTTATAATTTGCCGATATTATTGAGATAATTGAATATTCAAATAAACTACGATTATCAGTCTTCATAACAATATGCGTTTTACCTTTAGATATTAAATTATATTTATTTAAAAAGATATGACTTGTTAATCTACGATCAGCATGTCTTCCTTTAGGCCAGGGATCAGAGAAGTTTAAATATATTAAACTTACCTCATGATCAAAGATGCGGTCAAGTTCTAAGGCATCAATACGCATTAAACGTAAGTTAGGTAAATCAAGTTCATTTAATTTATCAATAGCACGAACCATAACACTATCAAACTTTTCAATCCCAATAAAGTTTATATGAGGATACTTAATAGCATTCTCAATAATGAATTTACCTTTGCCCATACCTATTTCAATATAAATAGGATTATGATTATCAAATACCTGATGGTATTTACCAATAAAACTATCTGGATTGTTGATTATATATTTTGACGATGCTATTTTGTCTTTAGCACCTTTAACGTTCTTTAGTCTCATTGTAATCACCTATCAACGATTATATCATATTTATGATGAAAAATAAACTTAACATGGAATAAAAAATCTGGAATAATATCCAGATTTTATTGTTTTAGAAGCGTCCACCGCCGCCACCACCGCCGAATGAACCGCCACCTGATGAGAATCCACCACCATACCCACCACCTGATGAGGATCTTGATTCAGCAGCCATTTTTGTACTAGTGGCTGTACTAACAGCATGAGTGACACCAGTATTAACTAGATTATTAATCATCATCATTCGATTAATACGATACATATCAAAACCACTTGTATTAGCCATAGTATTATTTCCATATATTTCAGTAAATTTAATACTCATGGTTTTAGAAAGCTTTTTAGCTTCACCAAATACTAAAGCATAAACTAAGTATTTTTCCCATAAAAAAACTTGTGGTAAATCTTTGTTTTCAAATTTACCAAAATCTTTTAAGAAGTTTTTCAAGCCTTTCCACAGACTATATTGTTCATTACCACTAACTGTTTTTTTAGTAATACTAACGAAGTATATAAATGCTACAATAGCCATAAACATACCAACAAAATATATGATGTCACCACCTAAATTAAAGTTAATAAGTGCCATCATTATAATACCAAATATGGCATATAAGCTTGCCAAAACTTTAGGTTTAGTTGTGTTTTCAAAGAAGTCTTTACTCTTACCTTCAGCACCAACATAAGTTTTCCAAGTATTAAAGTTAGCTAAAAAGGTACTATAATCAGATTTAGCAGCATTATTTATGACATCCATAGTAACAGTATCATTAGTTCCAATTTCATCAAAGAACCATGTTAATATTTTCTTTTCAGCAACCGTTACTGTGGTTGTTTTATCGACATATTTTAAAGAAAATTTATCTTTTTCTAATTCTTCAAAAACAATAATCTTTTTAGTAATTAAATTAAGAACTGAGGCTGATAAATCAATATTACTAACTGGTTTACTAAATAAATAATTAACTATTTCTGGTCCATATTCACCAGGAAAATCACGGAAATATTTGGTTCTAAAAGTACTTTGTCGCTCTTTATCATATTTATTATACATAAATATTATTAAGAATACTAAACCAATACTCCAAACAGTAGCAGCAATCATTGATGAATAATAGATCGCTTTAGCAATATTTCTTTGATTATTAGCAGTATCTGCTAAAGCTTTTTCAACTTCTAATATTTTAGTAAGACCATCATTACCACTTAATTTGGTTGATGCTGGTACTAATGTTTTATCAAAAGCAATACGAATATCCATAGCGGTATTTTGATTTAATTGATCAATGGTTGCGATAGCACCATTTTTACCACTTGGATCAATTGATCCTTGTAATGGACCATGAGCCCATACTCTTAAGGTATCAGAATTACCTGGTAAATGAATACGTACTTCTAAATGACCAATGTTTTCATTTAATTCAGTACTAAAGATATTCCATCCTAATTCAGCAATATCATTATGAACAACAACCATGTTCTTAAGGATATATTCAACATAAAAACCACGATCAATGCCACTTGATGGGTTAAATATTTTATATGCCTCACCATCGTTAGTTATGGTTTTAGTATATACATTACCATCACCTACTGAAGCGTAGATGACTTCACTAAATGGATTTCCACTACGATCAATGTAATTAAAATTTATCTCTGAATCAACCGGAATGTTTGTTATTTTTACTAATTCAATCCCATTCCCGTTATAAATATCGCTACCCCCAAAAGGGTTTGAAGTAGTATAAAAATCAGGGGCACTAGCATTACGATAATTTACGATACGTTCAAAACCGTTAAACTCCCCCGTTAAAACAAATAATTCTTTTACATGAACGTCCCCATTTTCTTGAATAGTGGCATCAATGTAATAATTACTTATTCCGGCATTATAAGCTTTAACATTTGATGGTATAAAAAGTAATGCAATAAGTATTAATAAACTATATAATTTTTTCATAGATACTCCTTCAAAAAAAGGCTTACATTGTAAGCCTAAAATTTAACTTGTGGATTTGCTTTTTCAGTTTCGCTGGCTTCAAAGAATAATTCTGGTTTAAAACCAAACATTCCCGCAATAATATTTGATGGGAACATTTCAAGTTTGTTTTTATATCCTAAGACAGCGTCATTATAGAATTGACGAGCATAAGATATTTTATCTTCAGTATCCTTTAAATTTTCTTGTAAGTTAATAAAGTTTGTATTAGCTTTTAAATCTGGATAAGCTTCAGATAACGCAAATAAGCGTCCTAATGCTTGTGTTAATTCACCGTTAGCAGCCATTTCATCTTTAGGATTAGTTGCTCCTACTGCTTTATTACGAGCAGAAATAACAGCATCTAAAGTTTCTTTTTCATGACTAGCATAACCTTTAACTGTTTCAACTAAGTTAGGAATTAAATCAGCTCTTCTTTTTAGTAAAACATCGATTTGAGCCCATTGATCCTTAACCATGTTGCGTAAGTTAACTAAGCCATTATAATTAGCCATAACGAAGATTGCAGTAAGTAATAATAAGCCACCTATAAATAGTAATATTTCCATTTTTTTCTCTCCATTCTGTTTATATCATATATCATTTTAATTAAAAAATCAATAATTATTCATAAGATAATGTTAGATGAAAAGTCATTCCGGTTAATCCTCCACCAGTTAAATTACCGGTTGAATCACCATAACTAAAGATACTACGTCCACCTAAGGTGCTAGCACTACCTCGACCAATCCATGGTTTTAAAGTAGTTGGCATAACTGCTTGTGCACTTTGCCATGCATTTGTTTCGGACATAGCTTGACCATAACAAATAGTTCCATTACACGCTGTTGTGCTAGTAGTAGTGATAAATTTATTATAGTATTTAGTATCAGGCATGGTGAAGAATCCTGATTCACCAACATTATCATTATAGTTACCCATAACGATATCATAACCACCACCAGCCATATCATATATACCATAGATATTACCGGTCGTGCTCGCTTTTAATCCATTGGTGGTTGTATATAAATTAGCACAACCAGGAGCGCCGACTGCTCCACCTGTAGCTCCAGCACAACCAGTAATATAGGTTGTCGATGGGTTTTTCCATACTTCTGAATTAAATCCATAGATAGACATTGATAAGTAAGCAACTGCTCCCCACTCATTATTTTTCATAATACGTAGATCCATATTATCAGGAACAAATCCATAAATGTTATCAGATAGTTGCATAATATCAATTGCTTCATTCATAAATACTAATCCTTCAGTAGTTGATGCACTAGTTAAAGCAACTATACTTGGTTTAATAGTTGGTAAGGTATTAGTTCCCGTTGTTTCAAATTTACTAACCCAGAAACCACTTAATTCATTAGTTCCTAAGGTAAAGGCCGGATGTGTTAAGTAACTATTATCAATAGCAGTCCCAACCGTCTTTTCAGGGATACTTGATTCAAATTGAATACTAATAGTTTTGACACCCACTGGGGTTGAGGGAATAGCATATTGATATCTTGGAATCCATACGAAGTATCCAAGAATATCAGTTTCTTTTACTTCTTGCCCAATAGCGGCATCTGATAAATAATAATCACGGATTTGAGTGCCACCAGTTTCTTTTACAACAACCGCATTAGCCCATTGTTTATTAGTATAATTATACCATGGGGTTGCTGCTGGATTACGGTGATCAGCTTTAACCCACTTAGCGCCATCCCAGCGAACGGGAATCATATTACTTAATAAATATGGCACATTAGCGTTAGCTGTATCGCTATTAACGATACATGCACCATCAGTTAAGGTAACACGATTATCATATAATTCTTTACTGGCACACCATTTATCAAACTCGATATTAACAAAAATATTACCATCTTCATCAATTTTAAGTGTACCATTACCATTAACAGACCCTTTGGTTTCAATTGATGGACTAATTACTCCACCGGTAATAGTATAAATTTGATTAATATTAAAACCATGGTCGGCTTTATCAAGATTAACAGCTTTTATTAATTCATAAACACTATCTTCAAAAGCACCACGTTTAGATTTTTCAATTACATCACCCATAATCGGTGCAGTAATAACAGCAATAATACCTAAAACAATAATAACAGCCATTAATTCAATTAACGTAAAACCCTTTTTCATAATGCCTCCTTGTCACTTTTCACTAAACTTTGATAGTATGCATATTTAGCCATGGCATTTTCTTTATTAGCTTTAAGTAATGCCTCAGACTTTATTGGATTAACGACTTTTAACATTTGATAACGAGTTTGACTATTTAAAAAGTCATCATATAAACTAAAATCAACTTCTGCACTATCTAAATGGAATTTAGCTTCATCAGGATTATATCTAAATATTGGATAGTAACCTGATTTAGTAGCCATTTTCTCATGATCAATACTATTTTCTAAACCACCTTTAATACCATGTGAGATACAAGGTGTATAAGCAATAATAATTGATGGACCATGGTAATTAGATGCTTCATTAAATGCTTTTAATAATTGATTAGGATTGGCTCCTAAATTAACTTGAGCAACATATACATTAGGATAAGACATCGCAATTCTTGCTAAATCTTTAGGATTAGTTTTTTTACCATTAGCCGCAAATGATGCAATGCTTCCCTTAGGAGATGATTTAGATGCTTGACCACCAGTATTAGAATATACTTGTGAATCAAGAACTAAGATATTAACATCTTCCCCGCTAGCAAGAACATGATCAATACCACCAAAACCAATATCATATGCCCAACCATCACCACCGATAGTCCAAATACTACGAGTTGGAAGATAATCTTTTAATTCAATTAATTCTTTTGGCAGATCTTTATTTAAATTATCATATACATCTTTGGTAATAAGATAATCCTCACGGTTATCTAACCATTTTTTGAATAAATCTTTATTACTGTTATCCATATTATTTTCCATAATATGGGCAATACGATTACGTAAAACATTATTAGCAATTAAAATACCATATCCATATTCAGCATTATCTTCAAATAAAGAACTAGCCCAAGGAACGGTATATGGTGTGCTTGGGGTACTAGCGCCATAAATTGATGAACAACCAGTAGCGTTCGCAATAATCATACGATCACCAAGTAGTTGTGTTAATAGTTTTATATAAGCTGTTTCGCCACAACCAGCACAAGCACCACTAAAGGCGAATTTTGGTTGTTTAAATTGACTCCCTTTTACGGTATTAATATTAACTTCTTTTTTATCACTTACGTGACTAATTAAGTAATCAAAAGCTTTTTGTTTATCAGCTTTTATTTCACTATCTAAATCTTTAAAAGTTAATGCTTTAATGTTTTGTTTGCCAGGACAAGTTTTAATACATAAACCACATCCAGTACAATCTAATGGAGATATACCAATTGTATAATAATAATCAGCTAAATCTTTTTCTAAAGGTTTAAGACAATTATTTTTAATAACTCCTGGAGCAGCATCATATTCAGCTTGATTTAATAAGAATGGTCTTATTACTCCATGAGGACATACTAAAGAACACAAATTGCATTGAATACAATTGTCTTTTATGTATGAAGGTACCATTTCACTAATACCTCTTTTTTCTAATGATGAAGTTCCACTAGGGAAAGCCCCATTAGGGTATTTTAAGAAAGCACTAGTCGGTATTTTATTACCTTCTCTTCGCATCATAGCAGTAAAGATATTCTTTGATGATTCTTCTTTTATGTTTACATAATTACCCTCGGGAATACTTAATGCTTCTAAAGCAGCAATTGCTTTATCCATTGCTTGGTAATTAGCATTAACAACATCATCACCATGTCTAGCAAATTTATCTTTAACAATCGCTTTCATTTTGTCTTTAGCGATATTATAATCAATTACATCGGCTAAAGAAACAATAATAGTTTCCATAATAGTACTTATTTTATTACCTAAACCAACTGATTCAGCTAGTTTATAAGCATTAATGATATAGAATTTTATTTGACGATCAGTTAAGATTTTCTTGTGATTATCAGTTAACATTGTTAAAACTTCATCTTTAGTTTTAGAGGTATTTAAAATGAAGATACCACCATCTTGAATATTACTTAATAAATCAAAATCACCAAGATAAGTATCTTTAGTACAAACAATTATTTTAGGATTTTCAACATAATAAGTTGAACGAATAAGATTTTTATTAAAACGAAGATGACTGATGGTTACGCCACCTGATTTTTTAGAATCATATTGAAAATAACCTTGAACATATTTAGGAGTATTTTCACCAACTAATTTAATAATTGATTTAGCGGCACTAACCATACCATCGCTACCATAGCCATATATTAAGAATTCTTCACTATCAGATATTTTAAATGATTCATCAACTTTTAGACTTAAGTTAGTAACATCATCATCAATGCCAATAGTAAAAGGATGCTCGGGATTATTATTTAAGTAATCATAGACAGCTTTTATTTGAGCAGGTGTTGTATTCTTACTAGATAGGCCATAACGACCACCAATGATCTTAATATTAGAGTTATTTATTGCTGATATAACGTCTAAATAAAGTGGTTCACCTAAACTACCTGGTTCTTTAGTACGATCTAAAACAGCTATTTTAGTAACCGTTTTAGGTAATACGTTCATTAAAAATTCACGAGAAAATGGTCGGTATAAATGAACTTCAATTAAGCCAACATTCTCACCATTTTTATTTAAATAATCAATAGTTTCTTTTATAGTTTCACATACTGAACCCATTGCTACAATAACACTCATAGCGGTTTTGCTACCATAATAATTAAATGGTAGATAATTTTGATTTGTTAGAGCATTAATTTTTTCCATATATCCATTTACGATACTAGGTATAGCATCATAAAACTTATTTCTTACTTCGGTTGCTTGAAAATATATATCATCACTTTGGGCAGTACCTTTAGTAATTGGTTTAAAAGGATTTAAAGCGTTCATACGGAATTTATTCAAAGCTTCCATATCAATTAAAGGTATTAAATCTTCTTTATCTAAAACATTAATTTTATTTATTTCATGACTTGTTCTAAAACCATCAAAAAAGTGCATAAAAGGAATACTTCCTTTGATAGCTGATAAATGAGCAACCGCTGCTAAATCACTAGCTTGTTGCACAGAAGATGATGCTAACATCGCAAATCCCGTTTGACGAGCTGCATAAATATCTTGATGATCACCCATTATACTTAGTGCATGAGTTGATAAACTACGAGCGGCTACATGCATAACTCCTGGTAACATTTCACCAGCTATTTTATACATATTTGGAATCATTAAAAGAAGACCTTGACTAGCTGTATAAGTAGTGGTTAAACATCCGGCTTGTAAAGATCCATGAATTAAACCAGCAGCACCACCTTCACTTTGCATTTCAATAACTTTAACTGAATCATTAAAAGCATTAAGTAATCCACTATTACTTAATTCATCAATGGCCTCAGCCATAGGGCTTGATGGCGTTATTGGATAAATACCAGCTACTTCAGTAAATATATAAGATGTATAACTACATGCTTCATTACCATCGATTGTTTTTATTTTCAACATATATATACCTCCTTTATATTTTATAAATTAATTATACCAAATTTAGAAAATAAAAACTATACGATTAAGATAATCTTATAGTTCTACTTTATAATATTTTTAGCTTTACTACGAATTCTTTGTAAAGCATTATCGATTGCTTTTGGTTCTTTATCAAGAATCTCCGCAATTTCTTTATAGTTAAAAGAATTAATTTTAAGTTCAAATACTTGTTGTTCAAAGTCAGTTAAGACCTCGTTAATTCTTTTCATAATATCTTTTTTACTTTCACTATTTATTAATTGTTCTTCAGGATTATTTTTGTTATCCTTAAGCAGAAACTCTAACTTACCTGGTTCCCCATCTTCATCTGGTAATTCAAGTGATAAAGATTGATTTAAGAAACGATGTTTCAAACGACCAGTACCAACTACTAAGGTGATAATTTTGCGTTCAATACACGTTTTAGCGTAAGTATAAAATGATGCTTCTTTCTTATCATTATAAGTTACGATGGCTTGATTTAAACCAAGCATCCCTTCTTGAACAAGATCATTAAATTCCAAGCCAGCATTTTGACAATAAGTATACATTCGTTTGGCAGTTCCGTTAATTAAGGGTGCATACTTACGATAAAGAATTTCACTAGCATCTTCATTAGCTTCTGAAATATAAGATAATAATTCATGATCATTTAAATCTTTATAGTTCATATCTAACCTACTTTCTTGATTTTAGAGCTTCATAGATAATAATTCCTGATGCCACAGAAGCATTAAGACTATTAGTTTTACCGCGCATCGGAATACTAGCAATAAAATCACACGATTCTTTTACTAAACGACTCATACCATCGCCTTCACTACCAATTACAATAGCAGTCTTGCCTTTATAATCAATGGTTGTATAGTCTTGACCTTCCATATCGGTACCAACAAACCAAAATCCTTGTTTCTTAAGTTCATTAATTGTTTGGGTTAAGTTAGTAACCATGACCACTTTCATATTTTCTAAAGATCCGGCACTTACTTTCATTACCGTAGCATTAACCTCAACTGAGCGATCTTTAGGAATAATAATACCAGCTACTCCCGCTGCTTCACATGTACGAATAATGGCCCCAAAATTATGAGGATCTTCGAGGTGGTCAAGAATAACAATTAAGGGGTTTTCTTCTTTAAGTAAATCATCTAGTTCAAAGTAGTCATAATCAGGGATATCAACCATTATACCTTGATGATTCCCATTTGCAATATTATCTAATTGACCTTTATCGAGATATTCAATCTCAATATGTTTTTTTTGCATATCAGAAATAATTGATTCATCAGTAAAATGCTTATAAATATAAGCTTTATGTATTTTAGTATTATTTTTTAATATTTCGACAACAACATTTTTACCATATACTAACATAATTATTCTCCTATTATATAATGCATTATTTCATCAATTCTTTTAATATCATTTTCTAAATACAAATAGCCAATTAGGGCTTCTAAACCAGTGGCATGTTTATAAGTTATGATATCAGTGTTTTTAGGATGATTACTACCTTTATGATTACGAGCTCTTTTAATAACTGATATTTCAAGTTCACTAAAGAAATTATTATCCATCATATCAGCTAAGAACTTACTTTGAGCTTTAGCGCTAACATATTTAATAGCATGTGCTTGCAAGTCTTTTACTTTAATGATACCACTAGCAACTAAATACTTACGAATATATATTTCATAAATACTATCGCCAATATAAGCTAGGGTTAAAACATTCATATCAATTATTTTCATCAAGATACCTATCAAAAGTAACATTTTTTATATTACCATCTTTTAAATCATTAATAACAATTCCATAAACTTTTTCATAATCAATAATGCCACCACGCATTAAACAACCTCTTTTTTTACCAATAATATCTAAGGTTTTAGTTATATCACTATCAACTTTTAAAACGCCATAGCGTTCTTTTAAGATATTAGGATAATAACTATATAGGGTTTCTAAAATATAAGTGACAACATCACTTATTGGTAAGATTTCTTCTTTAATAGCCGTTAAACTAGCAAGGTTATAAGCAACATTTTCTTCATCTAATCGAGGCCATAAGATACCAGGAGTATCAAGTAGCTCTAAATCATCATTTATACGGATCCAGTCAAGTGTTTTAGTAACACCTGGCTTATTACCAACATTGACAGCTTTACGACCTACAAGGCGGTTAATAAGGGTTGATTTACCAACATTAGGAATACCAACAATTAAGACTCTAATCTTACGTTCAAGCATACCTCTGTTTTCGCGTTTTTGATTCATTTCATTCATAAGTTCACGAGTTACAGTGTAGACTTTATTTAAGTTAGGCATATGTTCTAAATCAACTGGAATAACTTTATAACCTTCTTTTTCATAATGACTAATCCATTTTTTAGTTTCAGAAACATCACATAAATCCATCTTTGTCATAATTAAAATACGCGGTTTATTTTTAATAAAATTATTAATATCTTTTATTTTAGATGAGTATGGCATACGAGCATCAATTACTTCATAAACAATATCAATTAGATCAATCTTATCTACTATTAATCTTTTAGCTTTAACCATATGACCAGGATACCAATTAATATTTACCATAACATCACCCACTTCCTTTATATTTTATCATAAAAAGAAGATAAACAAAAGTTTATCTTCAATTAATGATTCCGAATTTATCGAATGGGTAAATACCAAATCGAACACGTCCAGTGATATCTTTTTTATTTATGACACCAAGCAAACGACTATCAACTGAATTAGTACGATTATCACCCATAACAAAGTAAGTTTCTTTTGGTATTGTTTTAATACCTAAGAATTCTAAATTATAATAAGCAGTAATGACATTCTTAGTAAATTTTTCTTTGATTAATTTACCATTAATATATAAACTGTTGTTTTTATACTCTAGAGTCTCACCAGGTAGACCAACAATTCGTTTAATAAGCTTTTCACCTTTATAATTTATGACAACGATATCAAAACGGTGATAAGTAAAGTTTACTTTTTCAAGCAATAATACTTGTCCATTAAATAAAGTTTTTTCCATTGATGCTCCATTTACTTTTACAGGAGTAATCATCACAATTCTTATAAATACGACCATCAGAACAATAATCACATAAGGCAATAATTCTTTTAAAAACTTTTTATCCCACTTCATATTCTTCTCCTTAGAAAAAACAAGACTTACGTCCTACTTTGTTCTTTCTTTGATTTTTGGTTCACTTATTAATTTTCTTAAATAAGTCAATTTAGCACGTCTTACTTTACCTTTTCTTAAAACTGTAATACTTGCAATCTTTGGTGAATTAACTGGTAACGTTCTTTCGACTCCAACACCGCCAGATAATTTTCTAACGATGAAGTTACGACCAACGCCACGACCTTGGATTGAAAGTACAATTCCTTCGAATGCTTGAACTCTTTCACGTTTTCCTTCGATTACTTTTAGATCTACTCTAATAGTATCACCAACGCGGAATTCTGGCAAATCCGTTCTAATTTGATCTTTAGTTATTAAATCAACTAAATTCACAATGTCACTCTCCTTATATAATACTATGATCATATGTATAATAAAATATACTAGCGGATCAAGTCAATGTTAATTTTAACATATCTAATAGTTAAAAGCAATAATTATCTAGACTTTCTTTGCTTTTCTTCCTTAACTGGTTTTAATAAATTAGCTTTGGTTTTTAGTTCGTGTTCGATTAAACTAACTTTCTTTAATAAAAGGTCAATATATTTTTTTTCAAGATACTTACTATAGTTATTTTTTATAAGTAATTTATAATGATTTAATTCATCTAAGGCATTATCAATAGTCCCACCATCAGTATCATCAGACTCTAAAATAGCAATAATATATTGTAAATAAGCTTCGATTTTACGTTTGTTTTTCTTTTTTAAAACAAATTCAATTAGCGATGGATCAATAATGACAGCTTTATTAACAACAATACCATCATAATCAATGTTATTCTTAGGTTTAATGTCTAAACCAGTTAATTTATCATAATCAAGATCCATAATGGTATCATTGATTGTTAATTCGTCAACTTTATATCGCTTAGCCATAATATCATCTCTTTTCTAGTAAGTCCGGACGACGATTAGCCGTTCTTTTGATTTGTTCTTCTAGACGCCATTTCTTTATATTAGCGTGATGTCCTGATAATAATACTTCTGGTACTTCCATGCCTTTAAAGTTTTGTGGTTTAGTATAAACTGGATAATCAAGAAGAGAATCACTAAATGATTCGTTTTGATGAGATTCTTCTTCAATAACACCATCAATTAAACGAACTACACTATCGGTAATAATCATACTTGGTAGTTCACCACCCGTTAAAATGTAGTCCCCAATCGAGATTTCTAAATCAACTAAGGTTCTAATACGTTCATCAAAGCCCTCATAGTGACCACATATAATTAATAAGTGTTTATGGCTAACTAAAGCTTTAGCTTGTTGTTGATGATATGGTACGCCTTGAGGCGTCATCATAATAACGGTTGTTTCATTAGTTTTTAAAGCGGTAACCGCATCAAAGATGGGTTCAGGCATTAAAATCATGCCGCTGCCACCACCAAATTGATAATCATCAACTCGTTTATGAGCATCTTTTGAATAATCACGAATATTATGAATATTTATTTCCACTAACTTATCAAATAAAGCACGTTTAATAATGGAAGTATTTAAAAATCCAATAAACATATCTGGAAATAAAGTTAAAATATCAATTTTCATTAAATAAACCTTCAATTTCATTTACATCAATACGATTATTAATAAGATTAACACTTTTAATAAATTCTTTAATATTAGGTACCATTTGATTACCATTAATTCCGTTAATTAATAAGATATCATGAGCTTTACTTTTAATGATTTGTTTTACTTGACCTATTAAGCGATCACTAGCATAAACATCCATGCCAATTAAGTCTTCATTAAATATACCATCAAACTTAATATCACTTCGTTTAGCATAAACACGTTCACCTTTATAACCAAGAACATCATTAATGTCCGTTATACCATCAAAAGTAACCATATCATAGTTCTTATGAGGGCGATAGGTATTAATAACTAGTTCTTCTTTATTACGCCCGATATAGAGCTTAAAATCATGTTTAAAGACTAGTTCTTTATGATCGAAATCAGATACGATTCTAACTTCACCTTTAAGACCGTGTGTATTTACTAATTCACCAATAAAAATAAATTCCATGTTACACCTACTTATCTAATTCGTATAGAATAATACTAGCAGCAACTCCGGCATTTAGACTCTCACAATCTTTGTTCATATCGATATAAATAAATTGATCACAAAGATTTAAAATGTTATCACGAATACCCTTGCCTTCGTTTCCCACTATTATAGCAACTTTTTCAAATTTATCAATACTTTTTAGACTATTACCATCAGTAACTTTAGTACCAAGAATTTTATAATCATTTTCTTTTAAGGAAGGAATGATTGTTATTAGATCCGATTGAATAATATTAATATGAAATAATAAACCTTGACTAGCACGAATTACTTTCGAATTATATAGATCAACTGTGTCATTACTTAAGATAATCGTTGAGACATTAAAGGCAACTGAGCTACGAATAATAGTTCCTAAATTGCCGGGATCTTGGATGCCATCTAAAATAAGTATTTTATTACCTAGTTCATTAAAATGTTCTTTCTTATGACATACTGCCATTACACTTGGTGGTGTTTCTAATTCACTAATATATTTTAAGACATTAGCACTCACTTTAATAGTTGGAACATCGTAATCTAGTGTTTCGTTTTCTTCTAAAATAAGTTCCTCAATAAAGCCTAGTTTATAAGCCTCAAAAACGAGATGTAGTCCTTCAACAAGGAATAGTCCACTACTATCTCGATTCTTACTCATATTTAATTTTTTAATATTTTTAATCTTATCGTTTTCAATTGAAGTATAAATCATATTTATCACCTATTAGTATTTTATCAAAATAACAATTATAAGTCCACTAATCAAATAAAAAGAAATTGAACATGATATTCAATTTCTTATTAATAATTAATTTGTAGGTAAAGTTATATCTTTAGCCATATTGTATGCAGAATAATTAGCGTTGATTGTAATGTTTTCAATATTATAAATCAGACGAAATATATAACCTTCTTTATCGATATAAACTTTACCAGTAACTTCTTTAGTAAGTTTAACATCTGTTAATGCGTTATTATTTAAAATATTTTCAATATCTTTTTTAACGAATGTTAGATTATAAACATCGTAAGTAACTTCGCCAATTTTTTCAAGGATTTTGCCAGCATTTGCTTTGGCATTCTTAAACCCAATTAAGTATAATGATGGATCATTATAAAATACTGACTCAGTCGTTTTAACATATTGACCAGTAGCATTTTGAGTATAAGTTATACCATCAATTACATAAATAGTTTTTTGACTAGATGGAAGCCTACGATTAGTATTATCGGTACTAGCATTAACAATGGTTCTTGATATTAGATATTTACTATTTCTATAACTTTGAATAAATATAGTTTCATTAATATTAGTTTTATCGTTAACACCAATAATTCTAATTGATAAATTATAACTACCTTTTTTATTAGTTATTTTATTGTAAGCATTATTGAAAATAGCGTTACTACAACCACTTACAAATAATACTAAACCACATATTAATAATAATTTTTTAAAATTCTTTTTCATTTATTCTCCTTTATATTATTGTTTTACCCAAGGCCCGTTTTGTGTGCCTATATAAGTACCTGCTTTTAAAGCATTATATTTACTCCCAAAATAATCAGATGGAGCACCTAAAATATTAATACCTAGACTGGTAAAGGCACCACCCATAGTTATGCTTGTTATATTATTCATCATAAACGCTTCATCATCAATATTAGTAATTGTAGATGGGATGGTTAAACTTGTTAATCCAGTAAACGCAAATGATTGATTACCTACCGTTTTAAATGTACCAGGAAAAGTTACGCTTGTTAATGGAACACCCCAGAAACAAAGTGATTCAGTTGAAATAACAGTACTTGGAATAGTTATATTAGTTGATGTCCCACCATAACTTACCAGAACTGTATTATTAGTAGAACCATTAGAGTTTCTCTTATATATATAAGCTTGGTTGCTAGGTAATAAATTATTATTAAAAGCAGCTCCCATTATGTCTGTTACCGTTACCGGGATTGTTAGATTTGTAAGTAAATTGTGTTGAAAGGCCCAAGGTTCAATCGTAGTTACACTGCTTGGAATAGTTACACTCGTTAAATTATTATAAGCAAGTGAATACCATTGAATATTTATTACAGTATTCGGGATGGTTATCGATTTGTTAACACCACCGTAACTTACTACTTTAGTATTATCAACACTGCCATCTGTATTTCTAGCATATATATATGCTTGATTATCTGGTAATAAATTGTTATTAAATGACGCTTCACCAACAAAGGTTAAAGTCGCTGGCAGGGTTATCGATGGTATAAAATTATCTTCAAAGGCTCTACCACCAATATTAACAAGTACATCATTTAAAGTAAGACTAGCCAGTTGATTATTAGAAAAAGACCAGCCACCGATTGAAGTGACAGTGCTTGGAACAATAAGAGATGTAATACTGTTTTCTTCAAATGCTGAGTCACCAATTGTTATCAATCCTTCTGGAAGAATAAGTGATGTTAATTTACCGTTAGGTATTTCATAACGATCAAAGGCATACTCTTCAATAATTAATACGTCAACTTCATTAATGGTAGCTGGAACAACAACTTCTGTTCCACATTCACTATATTGTGGATCTGATGGGTAATCAGAAGCAAAGTAATATGAGACAATGGTCCCAGTTGTTTCATCAAAATCAAAACACACATCAGGAGTTGGTGTTGTATTAACTACTGTACCGATCACAGAACAATCATTTTCAGGATCAATTATCGCAATATTATTTGCATAATCTACTTTTTTATCATTAATACATAAACTAGCTGTTTGAACAACACCGTTTTTATCAATAGTAACATTGCCTACTGTCGGTCCTATTCCTTTATAACTAGGATCAAAAAATGTTATTGGATGATCCCCTGTTGTAAGTACTTCGCCACTTAAAATTTGAGTGGCAGTTTGTTTTTCAACAGCGTTAACATAACCTAAAGCACTACTTCTAGTTGCACCATCTTTTGCTACTTGAACAGCATTCATAATAAGGGGTGTTGAAATCACCGCAATAATTGCTAAGATAACAATTACCGCTAACAATTCAATTAATGTGAATCCTAAGTTACTTTTTTTCATATGTACCTCCTATATTTTATTATTAATATTATTATAACACGTTTTTACTTTATAAATAAAAAAATTGAACATGATATTCAATTTCTTCTTTTTAAATATTAAACGTTTGGTAAATTTAAATCTTCAACTGGTAATTTTATATCTCTAGCAGTATCATATCCAAAATAATTAGCATTGATAGTTATTTTATCAATATTATAAATAATACGATATACATAACCTTCTTTATTAATATATACTTTACCAGTTGCATCTTTGGTAAGTTTTACATTAGTTAAAGCAGTATCTTTTAAGATCTTTTCAACTGCTGCTTTAGTAAAAGTTAAAGTATAAACATCGCAATTAATAGTACCAACTTTTTCAGTAGTTTTTTCATCATTTTGAGTTGCGTTTTTAAGCCCTTCTAAATAAATAGATGGATTAGTATATTTAACCTTTTCAGTAGTTACTGTATATTTTTTATCAGTACCCATAACATATGTTTTGCCATTAATTATATAAGTAACTTCTTTAGTTGGTGTTGGATTATTATAGTCAGTACTAGAAATATTTTTAGTTATTTCAAATTTTGTGCTCATATAATTTCTAATACGTAATCTTTCGCTTATTTTAGTGGTACCATTAACCCCACTAATGATTAAATCTAGAGTATAACCATTAAGAGCTTCCTTACTTACTTTCATTCCTGTATAAGCTTCGTTTAGAACTTTATTAGTGCATCCTGTTAGTATTAATAATAGACTGATTATTAGTAGTAAATATTTGAAATTATTTTTCATATATTCTCCTTTTTTTCTATGTATAACTATTGCTTAAACCAAACCATATCCGTAAATAAGTACGAACCTAAACCGCCAATATTATAAACTGTTCTAAATTGGTTAGTACCAAATGCCATATCACCAATTGTTAATCCGTTGCTGCCAATAATGACAACAGTTATTGAGTTTAAATCAAACGCATTATTACCAATAGTAGTAATTCCATTTGGTATATAAGCGGCAGTTAAGTTATATCCTTTAAAAGCATTATTACCAATGGTAGTTACTACTGCTCCACTAATTGTTGGTGGGACGGATACTTCAGAAGTACAATCTATATAAGTAGGTGTTGGATTATTAATGTATGATTTATAACCAGTAATAGTTTTAGTACCAGAATTAAATATAAAACAAACATCAGGATTTGGTTCTGGTATGATACCAACTACATCAATGTCTGAACAAAAACGAGTTTTATCAATTGTTGCTAAATTATTGGAATAATTTACTTTTTTATCATCAATGCATAATTCAGCAACAATAACACTACCGTTATCATCAATCAACATATGACCAATGGTTGGTAAGGTCCCTTTTAAAGCCACTTGAAAATCATCAAGTATGTAAGGGCCACCAATCGATTCTTCATTTAAAATTTTGTTAGCCGTCTCTTTTTCAACAGCAATAATATATCCATAAGCACTATTAATAGTGGCCCCATTTTTAGCATCTTGAATAGTTTTAATAATGATTGGTATAGTAATGGCGGCAATAACAACTAAAATAATAATGACTGATAATAATTCGATTAAAGTAAAACCTTGTTTATTTTTTATATTCAATTTTTATAACCTCCATATCTTATCATTAATATAATTCTAACACTTTATACTTTTTTTTGCAATTAAAAAGATTGAACTAATATTCAATCTTTTTGCTTACATATTCAACTACTTTATCTAGTGATAAGGTAATTTGTTCCATGGTATCACGATCACGAATTGTAACTGTATTTTTATTTAAGGTTTCATCATCAATCGTAATACACATTGGGGTTCCCATAACGTCTTCTCTACGATAACGTTTACCAATATTACCAGCTTCATCATAAATTGTCATAAAGTTTTTAGATAACATTTGGTATACTTCTTTAGCTTTATCACTGTGAAGCTTTTTCATGAGTGGTAAGACTGCCACTTTATATGGAGCAAGTGCCGGGTGAAAATGCATTATTTCACGAGGCTCACCATCAGGCATTATTTGTTCTTCATATGCTTCACATAAGAAAGCTAAAGTAACGCGGTCAGCGCCAAGAGACGGTTCTATAACATAAGGAATATATTTTTCATTAGTTTCTGGATCAAAATAAGACATATCTTGTTTTGAAAACTTTTGATGTTGGGTTAAATCATAATTAGTACGGGAAGCAATACCCCATAGTTCACCAAAACCAAAAGGAAAGTTGTATTCAATATCGGTTGTTGCATTACTATAAAAAGATAATTCTTCGGCACTATGATCACGTAGTTTTAAATTTTCTTTTTGTAAACCTAAACTATATAACCAATTAACTGAGTAATCTTTCCAGTATTTAAACCATTCTAATTCAGTACCTGGTTTGCAAAAAAATTCTAGTTCCATTTGTTCGAATTCTCTAGTTCTAAAAGTGAAGTTACCAGGAGTAATTTCATTTCTAAAACTCTTACCTATTTGAGCTACCCCAAATGGTACTTTTAAACGCATGGTTCTTTGAACATTTAAGAAATTAACAAATATTCCTTGAGCAGTTTCAGGACGTAAGAAGATTGTACTTTTTGAATCTTCAGTTACACCTTGAAATGTTTTAAACATTAAGTTAAATTTACGAATTTCGGTATAATCTAATTTACCACAATTAGGACAAACGATATTATTATCTTTTATATAGGTCATTAATTCAGCATCACTCATAGCCCCGGCATCAATTTTACCTTTAGCAAAATCTTCAACTAGTTTATCAGCACGATGACGAGTCTTACAACTTTTACAATCAATTAAGGGATCATTAAAAGTTTCAATATGACCGCTTGCTTCCCACGTTTTAGGATTCATTAAAATAGCTGAATCCATTCCAACATTATAAATACTTTCTTGGACAAACTTTTTTAACCAAGCTTTTTTAACGTTATTTTTAAGTTCCACACCTAAAGGACCGTAATCCCAGGTATTAGCAAGACCACCATAGATTTCACTTCCTTGGAAGATAAAACCATATTGTTTAGTTAAATTACCTAATTTTTCCATTGTTATTTTACTCATAACTTTTCCTCCTAAAAATAAAAAACTTTTAGAGTCGTAAGGACGAGTATCCCCGCGATTCTGCCTTACTTATTCCAAAAGAATTAACACTTTCATACAAGTTAATTCTATTATATTATGACTACTTTGTCAATTATTAACCTAGTTTATTAAGATTCTTTAAAAATGTTTTACTTTTTAAATATAAACCAGTATATTTTTCATAATAGTGATCTAAAAAATCATTGATTTCTTTTTTTACTTTATCACTAATATCTAATTGACTTATTTTAGCGATATCAACATAATAAAACATCCTTATAAGTTTAATGGTTTTCTCATCAACCAAGGGTTCACTCTTACGACAATGATTACAAACATAACCCCCTAAATCAGATGATAAGGTTGATATACCAGTCGTTTTGCCACAAATACTACAAGCATCAATAATAGGCATAACACCTAAATAATCTAAGTACTTTAATTCTAAGATGTTAGTAATAACCATCGGATCATAGCCTTCATTTATTTTTAATAAACTAGCGATTAATAAAGGATATATTTCTTCACTATAATTTTGTTTCATAACTTGTTCAGTTAGATCAATAATAAAACTAGCATAACTAATGCTCGTAATATCTTTTCTAATATTACGAAAAGTATCAATTACATCAACACTCGTTAAAGTAGATAATTTATCTTTTTTATAATACATATTAAAATAACCATAGGTTAGTTTACCAGAAACACTACGAAGTTCACTTTTCATAGTTTTTGAACCTTTGGCAATAGCACCAATAATCCCATAATCTTTAGTTATAATATTAATTATTTTACTGGTTTCACCATAATCACGTTCATTAATAATGATACCTTCAATTTTTTCAATCATAAATCACTACTTTCTAATTTATAAAAAACCACATGTGTGGTTATTTATAAATATTATTCAAATTCGTTATAGCCAAATTCAGCTAAATATTTTTCTTTATCACGCCAATTTTTAATGGTTTTAACAAATAATTCTAAGTAAACCTTTCCGCCAAGTAATTCTTCAATTTCTTGTCTTGATAAGATTCCTATTTCTTTAATTTTACTACCTTGATGCCCAACAATAATTTTCTTTAGGGAATCACGATCAATAATGATCGCAACATTTATCGAATAATTACCTTTATTCTTTTCCATATGTTCAACAATACAAGTAGTTGAATGTGGCACTTCTTCTTCGGTTAAATTAAATACTTTTTCGCGAACTATTTCCGCAATTAGAAATGATGTTGGTTTATTGGTAATTGAATCATCATCATAATACTTAACAGTATCAGTTAAATAATTCTTAATAACCTTCACTAACGTATCCACATTATCCCCTTTTAAAGCTGATACAGGAACGATTTCTTTAAAGGGATATAAATCCTTATACTCATCAATTTTAAGCAAGATTTGGCCTCTTGGAATACGATCTATCTTATTTAAAATTAAGATAACTGGTTTAGTTATTTCTTTTAATTTTTCCATGACGTAACGGTCCCCTGGACCAATGGTATCAGAGGCGTCCACTAACATTAATACAACATCAACATCATCAATACTATAATAAGCTTGACGATTAAGATATTTACCTAATTTATGAACTGGTTTATGAATACCAGGAGTATCCACAAAAACAATTTGAATATCATCCTCATGATAAATACCTTGAATATTATTACGAGTTGTTTGCGGTTTATTAGACGTAATTGCGACTTTCTTACCAATAATATTATTTAATAAAGTTGATTTGCCAACATTAGGACGACCAATGATGCTTACGAATCCTGATTTCATTTTAAGTCCTCACTAGTAAAAGGATGATTTAAGATATCAGTCATCTTATATCTTTTGGTTTCATTTTTATTCATAAGAATTAATTCAGCATCATTACCAAAAAACTCACTGATAGTTTGACGACACAAGTAGCAAGGAAATGCTAATGAATCGTTTTCAACCATCACATATAAGGCTTTGAAATCACCACGTTTAAAACCACTAGCGATGGCATTATTAATAGCATTACGCTCAGCACAAATGGTTGCTCCATAAGAAGCATTTTCAACATTAACGCCAGCAAAAGCATGTTTATCATTAGTGACAACAATCGCTGCAACCTTATAATTTGAATAAGGTGCATAAGCATTATTTAATAACTTTGATAGTACTTCTTTCATGGTAACCTCCTATTTAAAAGTTTTAATATATTCAATTATATGTGGCATAAAAATCATAATCCCGGTTACAAAAGCAACTACGGCATAGGCAAATACAGCAGCTGAGGCTGTATCTTTAGCTACTTTAGCAAGAGGATGTTTAACAGGGCAAGCTAGATCAACAACAGCTTCAATTGAAGTATTAAGTAATTCTGTTGCGATAATAACCCCCACCATAAATAAACATAAGATCCATTCGATATAACTAATCTTAAAGAATATCCCAGCAGCAATAACGGCTGCTGTTATAAATAAATGTATTGTCATACTTTGTTCGTATTTAAAGGCATATCTAATTCCTTCAAAAGAGTAAATAAAACTATTTAAAAAGCGTTTAAACCCATGTTGTTTTTGCTTATCGCGTGATTCCATATCCATTTAATATATCCTCCTGTTTCTTAAACATTATTACCTCATCATCTTTTTTGAGATGATCATAACTTAATAAATGTAATAAACCGTGAATAGTTAAAAACGATAATTCTCTTAAAAAACTATGTTGATATTCTAAAGCTTGTTCTTTAGCTTTGTCTACGGAGATATAAATATCACCTAAAAGACGTATATCAAGATATTCAATATCTTTAAAGTCTTCTAAAGCAAATGAAATGACATCAGTTACTTTATCAAGATTACGATATTGTTTATTTAATTCTTGTATTTTAGCGTTATCAACAATAATAACATTAAATTCACAATTATCTAGATTTTCATGCTTTAAAGCATAATCAAGTAATTTCTTTATTTCATCTAATTCTGGTAACTTAAGGGTTGTTTCATTAAATACCCCTACTCGGTTCATATTAAACCCTCCAAACAAGAAGTATAAATGCCATTGCGGCTAAAAATACTACCATTAGTATATTATAAAAGATGGGATTTTTCAACACATTAGGGAGATGTTTAGCAATCCTTTTTAAGAGATGATATAGAAAATAACCAATCAATCCACCAATAACATTTAAGATAATATCATCGATATCAAAAACACGACCGATTACTAGTTGGGTACACTCAATGGTAATTGAGGCAATGGTTATTAAAATAAAAGCTATATATGATTTCTTTAAGTCTAAAAAGTATGATACAAAAAATCCATAAGGCATAAATAATAACATGTTACCAAAGAAGTTACGAAGAAACATTGGACTACCAATTTTAAATCTAAACATTTCAGCAAACGGAGTAAAGTTGGAACTTGACCAACTAACATCTTGAAAAGTTACAACATAAAACAAACATAATATATAAATTATAAAACCAAGAACAATAACATCTTGATAAAAAACAAATTTTTCTTTTTTAGTTAAAATCGAAGTAATGCGAATTGATACAATAATAGTTATAAAGATTAATAGCATGGGCCAAACATTAGCAATGATGTTTAAGATCGTTTCTCTTAGCATAGCTCCTCCTATTTATCTAATATAATATATATTTTACTCTCTTTTAGTTATCTTTTCAATTCAATAAAAACGGATGAGGACAGTCACTTGATTATAACTATACACTAATTAGACAATTATCTATTTATAATATATCACAGATTGTTTTTATTTCCTTTAAAAATAAAATTATGTTATAATTTCTACAGGTGATAAAATGAAAAAAGTAATAGCACTTACACTTGGTAAAATATTATATTTTTTTGGTAATCTGATTGGTCGTGGATCAGTTCTGCCTGGTCATATTGCTTTAAAAATAGATAATGATTTAACAAAAGAATTAGTATTACCGCAAACGATAATTGCCGTAACTGGCAGTTCTGGTAAAGGTAGTATTTCATTAATGTTAGCTAAATTATTTAAAGCTCAAGGTTATAAGGTTGTTCATAATGAAAAAGGCTCTAATTTAAAAGATGGGATTATGAGTACTTTAATTCATAGTAGTAATCTTTTAGGTAAGATTAAAAAAGATGTCTTAATCTTTGAGATTGATGAACGTTACGCTAAATATGTTTTCCCTGATATTAAACCTAATTATGTGGTTATATCTAATATTACAAGAGATCAACCACCCCGTAATGGACATTTTGATCTTGTTATCACGGAAATTAAAAAAGCCCTAACAACTGATATGCATTTAATAATAAATGCTGATGATCCGTTATTACAAGTATTTGTAACTAAAGATCAAATGGTTACCTACTACGGACTTGATCATAATAAGAATAGTTATAAGACTAGTTTATTTGAAAATCTAAATCTTGTTTATTGCCCTGTATGTGAAGAAAAACTAGAATATAATTATTATCATTTTGAAAACATTGGTGATTATTACTGCCATAAATGTGACTTTAAACGTAAGTTACCAAGTTATAGTATTACAAACTTGGATTATGATAAAAGTTCGATGACGATTAATAATAAATATAAAATTCATATTCCACAAGATATCTTATATTGTGTCTATAACACGACAGCGGCTTTTACAACCGGAGCTTTAGTTGGTTTAGATAAAACTAAGATGGGGATTGATATATCAGAGATTAGTAATAATACTAAGTTATATGATGCTTATTTATATGATAATCATAAAATATATACTCTTAATAATAAGAATGAGAATAGTTCGACTTTTAATCAATCATTATTATTCTTAAATCGTTTTAAAGGTAAGAAGACAGTCATTATTGGTTGGAAAGAAATAAGTCGACGTTATAAGTTTGATGACTTATCATGGCTTTATGATATTGATTTTGAGATTCTAAATAACCACGATGTTGATACTGTAATTTGCGTTGGTATTCATAAATATGATATTGCAGCAAGAATTAAGAATGCTGGTATTGATATTGCAAACATCAAAACATTTGATGACTTGAAAACCGCTACAACTTATCTTAAAACTAAAACTAAAGGTGATATTTTTGCAATCTTAAATTTTGATTATGTAGAACCATTTAACACTTTAATGAAGGGTGGTAAATAAAATGATGGTAATTGCACATTTATACTATGACTTATTAAATCTTTATGGTGAAAATGGTAATGTTAAGATCTTAAAAAAACAACTTCAAGATCAAGGTTTAGAAGTTGTGGTAAAGAAATTATCAATTAATGATCAATTAGATTTTGCGAGTTATGATTTTGTTTATATTGGTGCTGGCACTGAATATAATCAAAAATTAGCTTTAAATCATTTATTAAATTATAAGCAAGATATTAAAGTCGCAATTGATAAAAATAAATTCTTTTTAGTAACCGGTAACGCAGTTGAGTTGTTTGGTAAACACATTATTGATTTAATGAAGCATCATCATCCAGCTTTAAATATATTTGATTATACGGCAAAAGAAGAAAACTTTAGAATTGCTGATGAGGTATTATTTGCATCACCCTTTATAACTGAACCAATACTTGGTTTTCAAAATCAAAATAGTACCATTAGAGATAATAATAAATATATCTTTAATATCTTAAGAGGTACCGGTAGTTATCCTGGTAGTAAGGGTGAAGGCATTCATTACAATAACTTCTATGGCACATATGTGATTGGCCCAATTTTAGTTAGAAATCCCGAGTTCTTGAAATATTTAATAAAAGAATTAGTTTATTCTAAAAATAAAGATTTTAAATTCAAGAAATTTAATCTAACAATTGAGGAATCAGCATATAAATGCTTTATTATGAATAATTATGAAGACACAAAAAAAGCCTAATGGCTTTTTTATTTGGTTCTTAATTTAGCAGAAATAGTAGTTTCAACTTCACTTACTATTTTAGTAATAATATTATTTACTTCTTCATCACTTAAAGTCTTAGTTGGATCTTCAAAGGTTAATGAATAAGCAATTGATTTTTCATTAGATAAAACATTTTCACCAACATATAAATCAAAGACATCAAGATTAGTAAGTAATCTACCACCTACTTTAGTAATAATATTCATTATTTCTAAAGCAGTGACTTTTCGATCAACGACAAACGCTAAATCTTTATTAATAGCCGGATATTTAGATAATTCTTTAAACTTGATTTCTCTTACTTTAAAAGTAAGTAGTTTATCAAGATTTATTTCAAAAACATAGATTTCTTTTTTAGACATAGTTGGATGGATTTGACCCACATAGCCAACAATCTCTTTATCAATCATAATAGAAGCACTACGATTAGGATGATAATCAGTTGGTATATTATCAGTTGTAAAACTATAACGATTATTTAATCCTAAATAACGGATGATTGTTTCAACTACACCTTTAACTAAGTAAAAATCTGCTTTAATAGTTTTCCCTTGCCATTCATTAACGATATAATTATCAGATAATAAACCAGCAAGCATCATATCTTCCTTATACTCAGTATCTTTATAATAACTAGCTCCTATTTCAAAGATATTTACATCTTTAATATTACGAGCATTATTATATTCCCATACCCCAAGTAATCCATTTAATAAGCTTTGACGCATATATTTACGATCTTCATTCATAGGATTTAAGACCATTACTTCATTATGTTTAACAGGTACAAACTTATTAATATCACTAGCTGATACTAATGAGTAAGTAATAACTTGGTTTAAACCTAAAGCACTTAATTCATTCCTAAGCTCTTTAACTATTGTGGCACGATTGGAGTAAGTACCACTTTTAATATTAGTCTTTGGCATTAAACCTAAAACATTATCATAACTATAAATACGGCCTACCTCTTCAATAAGGTCTTCTTTAATACTTATATCAGTTCTTCTTGTTGGTACTAATACATCTAATTCCGGTCCACTTACTACAGTGAAACCAAGACGATTAAATATACCAACAACTTCTTCTTGAATTAAATTCATCCCTAGCACATTATTTATTTTAGCAAGGGTGATCTTAATATGTTTTGGTTCTTTAATAACTTTATCATGGGTTAAAACACCACTTAAAACTTCACCACTAGCATATTTATTTAATAAATAGCAAGCACGGTTAAGTGCCATTAAGGTGCGGTTAGGATCGACGCCTTTTTCAAAACGATTACTTGCTTCACTACGCAAGATATTTTTTGAAGTTGTTCTAATATTTAGAGGATTGAAAATAGCTGATTCAATAAAGATATCTTTAGTATCTTTAGTTACTTCTGTATTTAATCCACCCATAACGCCCGCTAAGGCAACGATTTCAGTATCACTTGCAATAACAATATCATTTATATTAAGAACTCTTTTAGCACCATCTAAAGTTGTCATGGTCTCATTATCTTTAGCCATTCTAACAACCACTTTATTACCTAATTTAGCACTATCAAAGAAGTGTAATGGTTGACCAAATTCTAACATAACATAATTACTGATATCAACAACATTATTAATTGGTCTAATACCACTAGCAATTAATCTTGTTTTAATAAAATAAGGACTTTCTTGAATAATGACATTACGAACTAATTTACCTAAATAAATCGGACAGTTTTCCGTTTGCAAATCAATTTTATATAAGGTATTAATATCAGGTGCTATTTCATTTACTTTAAATTCAGGTAGGGTTACTTTTTTATTATAGATAGCCCCTACTTCATAAGCCATACCTAAAACACTTAATAAATCAGCACGATTTGACGTTAATTCAAAATCAATTACTTCATCATTAAAACCTAAATACAAAATAGCATCAGTGCCAATTGGGGCATCTTTAGCTAGAACATGAATACCATCTTTATCTTCTTCACTTAAATACTTAGGCTCAATCCCAAGTTCAAGTAATGAACAAATCATACCCTCAGAGTCCATACCGGCTAATTTAGCAGCTTTTATTTCAACACCATTTGGTAATTTAGCGCCAATGGTTGCAACAACTACTTTTTGATCAGCAGCAATATTAGCGGCTCCACAAATAATTTGTTTAGTACTACTACCTAGATCAACTTTACAAACACTTAATTTAGTTGATTCGGGATGTTTAACACATTCTAAAACGTGACCTACTACTAAACCAGTAGCACTACTTATTTTAGTAATACTTTCATATTCATTACCAGCTTGCACCATTTTTTTAGCTAAATCATTATAATCAATATCTTTAACATCAATATAATTATTAAGGAAACTCTTACTTAAACGCATTATTCATCACCTCCGTTAGTACGGTTGAAATCATTTAAGAATCTTTGATCATTAGTATAGAAATGGCGAATATCATTTATTCCATATTTTAACATCGCAATACGTTCAGCACCCATACCAAAAGCAAAGCCAGTATATTTATTTGAATCATAACCACTAGCTTCTAAGACATTAGGATGAACCATGCCAGCACCTAATATTTCAATCCAACCAGTATTTTTACATAGTGGACATCCTTTACCGCCACATTTAAAACATGAAACATCAACTTCAATACTTGGTTCAGTAAATGGGAAAAAACTAGGTCGAAAACGAATATTACGATCTTTACCAAATAACTTTTTCGCAAATACTTCTAAAGTCCCTTTAAGATGAGCCATTGAAATGTTTTCATCAATAACTAATCCTTCAATTTGATGAAACTCATGAGAATGAGTAGCATCATCATTATCACGACGATATACTTTGCCTGGACAAATAATTCTAATTGGTCCTTTTAAAGTGTTAGCTTCCATAGTTCTTGCTTGAACAGGTGAAGTTTGAGTTCTAAGTAATACTTCATCAGTTATATAAAAACTATCTTGATTATCACGAGCGGGATGGCCTTTAGGTAGATTTAATTTTTCAAAATTAAATAAATCTAACTCTATTTCTGGTCCTTCAACGACATCATAACCCATTGAAATAAATAATTCCTCTACTTCATCGATTATTTTAGTTATTGGATGAATAGCGCCAACTTTTAATTTAGTGCTAGGTAATGTTATATCAATAGTATCACTCACTAATTTAGCAGTTAACTCGCTACTTTCTAATTTAGTTTTAACACCATCAATTAATGTATTTACTTCGTTTTTTAAATTATTAAGTAGATTACCTAATTCTTTTTTTTCTTCAATACTTAAAGTCCCAATAGTATTACTTAATTCTTGAATAGGTCCTTTTTTGCCTAAATATAAAACACGTAAATCATTCAATTCACTGGTTGTCATTACTTTTTCTAATTTAGCTGTTAATTCATCTTTTATTGACAAGATTTGTTCTTTCATAAACCCTCCTTATATGAAAAAACCACATCCGATAAGGACGTGATTACGTGGTACCACCTTAATTAAAACTTAATTGACTAAAACACGTCACTGTTATATTTTTAATATACGACTCGGAAGATGAATTCATAAAATTATTATTATTAGTTTTCATCAACCACTAACTTTCTTAAAATAATTATTTTATTACTATTTCTTCGTCTAAGTCTTTAAATATCTAGTTAAATTATAACATACTTATGGACAAGTATCAACCAATGTATAGGTTATATCACTATTGGTAACAATTACTACTTTAACAAATTTAGTTAAAGCATATGAAGTACCAGTACTAGCATCAGTTATCGGATCTTCTAATTGATTATCATCAACTAATTGTTGTAAAGTTATGCAATAAGTAGTACTAGGATTAATCGGAAATTGGTTTTGATGATAATCCATATACATCTCTGTTGCGCTAGTTAATATTTTCATAGTAGCATCACTTATTTTATTACGCGATTTTTTGATTTGATTGATAATTGGCGGGAACGCTAAAATAGCTAAAATGCTAATAATAACTACTACCCCTAATAATTCAGCTAAGGTAAATCCTTTTTTATTCATAATCATCCTACCCTTATAATGTAATTATATATGTTTTAACAAAAAAAAACAACTATTTAGTTGCTTCTTCAGTTTGTTTAATAACTTCTTTACCTTTATAAGTTCCACAAGCTAAACATACACGGTGTGGTCTTACATCAGCACCACACTTTGGACATTTTGTTGTTCCATTTTCGGTAATCTTATAATGCGTACGACGCATTGCTTTTCTAGTCTTACTTGTTTTTCTAAATGGTACAGCCATTTGAACACCTCTTTCTTATAATAAATCTTTTAGTTTTGCTAACTCCGGATTTATTTTTTCTTGTTCTTCCATATCGGTTATAAGTTCCCAACCTTCACCTTTTAACTTAATATTTAGGGCTTCAGGGCTTACAACTTTCATGGGAATTTCCATTAATACATTTTCCCATACTATTGGTAAAATATCAATAGAATTCTCAACTTTCTTAGTATTTTCATTCATTTCATGAACGATTTCGTCTAATGATCCCTCAATTGATACTTTAAAAGGATAATTAACAGGGTTTAAAGTGATGGAACATGGTAGCACCATGACACCACTTATGGTAAGTGATATGACTAATTCATTAATACTATTTTTAGTAATATAACCTTTTATTAAAGCATCATCTAAAGAGATTATATCTGATCCCTTTAATTCATCTTCACTAAAAGAATATTTAGTGTCGATATCTAAAGTATCAATAAGATTGTTCTTTAGTTTAATTAAATCTATAATCATTAAATCACCACCGGCATAAACATTATACATAAGATTTTTTAGAAAAGCAATATATTTTATGTTATGATAATAACAGAGGTGATTTTATGAGAGCAGTTGGTATAATATGTGAATATAATCCTTTTCATAATGGTCACTTATATCACTTAAACAAAGTTAAAGAAATGTTCCCAAAAGACGTGATTATTTTAGTCTTAAGTGGTTCGTTTTTAGAACGTGGTGAAACTAGTATTATTAACAAATGGGATAAAACTAAAATAGCACTAGCTTATGGTATTGATTTAGTTGTTGAACTACCTTTCCCTTTTGCTAGTCAATCGGCTGATTTATTTGCCAAAGGTTCAGTAACGTTACTTGATCACTTAAAAGTTGATAACTTAGTCTTTGGTAGTGAATCAGATGATATTGAGAAGTTAAAATTACTAGCTGATATTCAACTTAACAATAAAGATTATGATAATTTAGTAAAGAAGTTTGCGGGTGAAGGAATTAGTTATCCCACTGCTTTATCAAAAGCACTATTTACGATAACTGGTAAGCATATTGATACCCCTAATGATATATTAGGGATTAGTTATGTTAGAGAGATTATGCGCCTTAAGAGTAAGATTAAACCTATATCTATCAAGAGAACCAACAACTATCACTCTTTAGAATTAGATAATGATATTGTTAGTGCATCAAGTATTAGGAATGCTTTAAAAAATAAACAAGAAATAGAGAAATGTGTGCCGAAGATTACATATAAATATTTACAATCTAATTTACATTTTATTGATGATTACTTCCCATTCTTAAAATATAAGATCATTACTAATATAAATAATTTAAGTATCTATCAAACGGTTGATGAAGGGCTTGAAAATCGTATTAAAAAGTATATTATAAAATCTAATTCATTAGATGAATTAATTACACATGTTAAATCTAAAAGATATACTTATAATAAGATTAGAAGAATGTTAACTCATATTCTTTGTAACTTTACTAAAGATGAGGCTTTAAGAATGAAGGAAATTGAATATATCCGTATTCTAGGTTTTTCTAAAGTAGGTCAGGCTTATTTAAAACAAATTAAAAAAGATATTAAAGTACCAATTTTAAATAACTATATCAAAGGTAACGAGATGCTTGATTTAGAACTACGGACAACGGCTGTTTATGCATCAATTTTAAATGAAATAGACAAAACAGCAATGATTGAAAGTGAATATAAAAATAAACCTATTCAAAATAAAAAGGCTTAAAGCCTTTTTTTGTTATTACTTTTGGCATAATGGACAGTAATAAGTACCGCGTCCACCTACTTTAATTTTTAAAATCTTAGTGCCACAGGTATAACATTGCTTACCTTCCCTAGCATGAACTAATAATTCGTTTTGAAAATGACCATGGTTATCACCAGCACTAAAAGTACGAATGGTAGTACCACCAGCTAGGATAGCTTTATTGAGAACAAGGATAGTATTTTTAATAATTTTATCTAATTCTTCTTTAGTTAGTTTGTTAGCTTCTTTTAAGGGGTTTATATGGCTTATGTGAAGGATTTCATCAGCATAGATGTTACCAATGCCAACAATGATCCTTTGGTCTAGGATGGTTGATTTAATGGGTAATTTCTTATGTTTATATTTATCTTTTAGATATGAACTTGTTAATAAGGGATCCCATGGTTCTAAACCAAGTTCACTAAAAGGTTTTCCAATGTTTTCATCACCCTTTTTAACAAGACGCATACGACCAAATTTACGAGTATCTTGATAACGAAGTTCAGTATCATCATCTAAAATAAATGAAACATGTTCATGTTTATTAACAAGATCATTATGATTACGCAGATTATACTTACCTTCCATACGTAAGTGACTTAGTAAATAGAAGTGATCAAGTTCAAACATTAACCATTTACCACGTCTTTTAACTTCATTTATTTTTTCATTGATAATTAGTTTTTTAAATTCATCACTGGTTGGATACTCAATGGTTTTAGCATAATAGATATTTATATCTTTAATGGTTTTACCCATAACATTAGTCCTTAATATTTGACGAACAGTTTCGACTTCTGGTAATTCAGGCATATTATCACCTCACTTTAATATTATAACACTAAAAAAGATAGCCAAACTATCTTTTAAAACTGTATGTCTTTACTAATTGTTTAATATTGTCTTCAGCGTTTGGAATTTTCATTTCATTTTGGGCAGCTAAGTCTTCGTCTAAAACTTTTTTCATTTGCATAGCACCTTTTGCTTCTAGTGCAAACTTTTCGTAAAGTTCTTTGAATTTGATAATATTTTCTGGTTTATACATATTAAACATTTCATCAAATTCAACTTCAGTGGTTGGTTTAACCATACGTTTAATAAAAGCGTCTTCTGTATGAGGATAAAAGATACCACATCCTTCATTATATGATTTCTCATCAACAATTGGAATACGGCTGAATACTTCCACTAATTGATTATTTTCTTCTTCAAAAACCATAAAATTAGGTACATTTTGTTCACTAACTCTTCTTTTTTTGGGGTAATAATGGATTTTAATAATAATGTTGTCAGTTAAAAAATAATGCTTTTCGATATTTCTAATTACTACTAATTTGCCATTAATTCTTTTACTTACTTCGTTATAAGAATATCTAACGATATTATAACCATGAATTGTAAAATATTTTGATTCGCTCATAAATTTAACCTCCTGTTTGGCCCTTACATTATAGCATTTATTAATGAAAATGCAAATTATAAGCTATTTACTTTTATGAGAATTAATTAATTTTAGTTTTTTTGGTTTATCTAAATCAGTTATTGAGTTATTTTGATTTTCCAACTGTTTTTTAATAAGCATTGCCTCATATGCTTCTAAAACAAACTTTTGATAAGCTATTTTTATTTTCAATGTTTCTTTGCCACCATAATTGCTAAATATTTGTGAAACTTCATTAGGACTTGATGGCACAAGAATTTTTTCATTAGCTTTTCTTTTAGTAACATAAAAAATTCCTTTACCACTATCATATGATTCCAATTCAACAAGGGGAACTCTAGTAAAGAATTCGACATAACTATCATCGATTAGTTCGAAGACCATTTTATAGTTATGTTCGCCTACAAAGGTTTTAATA
>JBBQFD010000003.1:0-44288 GCA_038321575.1 Bacilli bacterium
TAACATAGAATATAGATAGCTTATATGTTATACTATTACTAGGTGATAATATGTTAAAAATAGTTAGTAATCTTAACAAAAAAACTATAATTATTATGCTCATAATAGTTGGCTTATTAATTATTTTAGATATCATTTTAATGATGAATTTAAATATAACTCACTATGAAAGCATGTATGTTTCAAGTAATGCAAGCCAAACAAAATTATATAACAAAGATGATGTAGCTGTAACAAATATTAATCGTGGTACTAAAGTGCAAGCTAATAATCTAATTAACAGTAAATATTATGCTATTAAATATAATAATAAGACTTATTTTATTAATAAAAATAATTTAGTTAATAATATTAAAAAAATTGTTTTAGAAAAAACTATGTATGTTAGAACACCAGTTACGATAACACTGCCAACTGGTTTATCTTTAATTAAAAAGGGTGAAGCCGTTATAATTATATCTCATAACTATGTTGATAAAGATGGTGTGGTTAATCGTTATTTAGTTAGATATAATAATCTTGAAGGCTATGTTTGGGGTAAGTATTTAGTTACCACTAAAGAAGTATCTTTATTAAATTATGATCAAGAAGGTAATTACCAAAAGCATCTTAAAAGAGGTAATACTCTAGGTGCTGGAAGTGCTGCTAACTTAGATTTTTATCCTGTTACTAAAATTGCTTTTGAAAACAATAAAATGCCTAAGCAAGTTCGTAGTTTATATCTAAATGGTGGAGTACTAAATCGTATTGATGATTATATTGCGTTTGCTAAGACCGCTAATATTAATGCTTTTGTGGTTGATATTAAAGATAGTGGATCACCAGCATATAAATCACCAGTAATGGAAAAATATAGTCCCACAAACTTTAAATATGCGATTAATTCATTTATAAAATATCAAAATGCTATTAAAAAGCTTAAGGATAATGGCTTTTATGTTATCGGAAGAATTACTCTTTTTAAAGATTCGTTTTATATTAATGATCATCCCGAAAACGCGATCTTAGATACAGCTACTAATTCACCATTTAAACATAATGGTTCGTATTGGCCAAGTGCTTTTAAAAGAGATGTATGGCTATTTAATGTTGAACTTGCTAAAGAAGCAGTTAAAGAGATGGGCTTTAATGAAATTCAATTTGATTATGTGCGTTTCCCTGATCGTACTGGCCAACTCGAAAAAGATGGTAAAATGGATTTAAGAAATGACTTTAACGAAGAAAAAGCACAAGCAATTCAAGCGTTTGTTATGTATGCTGCAGATGAGTTACACCAAATAAATGCCTATATTTCTATTGACGTCTTTGGTGAATCAGCGCATAATTATGTTACAGCTTATGGTCAATACTGGGGAGCAATTTCTAATGTAGTTGATGTTATAAGCCCAATGCCATATCCTGATCATTTCAGTGCTCACGAATATGGATTTGAAGAAGTAGTTTGGACGGTGCCTTATAAACTTATTAGTTTCTGGGCCACTAACTATGTTAATAAACGCCAATTAGAAATCCCAACCCCAGCCGTTGTCCGTAGTTGGATTCAAGCGTTTAATACTAATAAAATTCCTAAAGTTGAATATGGAAATCTTAATGTTAGCGAAGAATTAAAAGCGTTAACTGATGCTGGCTTAACAGGTGGCTTTATGCCATGGAGTGCCAGTTCTAATCTTGATAAATATATCTCGCTTGCAGAAGCATTTAAAGGAGTGAAGTAATATGAAACACATGATTAATGGTAAAGAATATGAGTTAATTGAAGACTTTCAAAGTGGTTTTGATTTAACGGAAGTTGAGAGCAAACTTACTGAGTATTTTGATGCCTATGACTATATCTTAGGTGATTGGTCATATGGTAAATTACGTTTAAAAGGATTTTGTGATAAAAGCAATACAATTCACAATAATATTAATGATATTGAAACTAAAGACAAATATCTCTTAGATAATTGTTCATACCAATGCCATTACTTTGTTATTAAAAAAAGTGTATAGCACTTTTTTTATTGGTAAAAACCTAGAAATTATTAATAATCAATGATATAATTGTTATATGATCGGAGGATAACTATGGAGATATATGAAATACAAAATATCTATAATGATTATCTAACGAGAATAACTGAATTATGGAGGTCACTTTGAACCAGAAATAAGACAGCAACGTATATCAGAATTAGAGTTACTAATGCAAGAACCTAATTTTTGGAATGATCGTAATAAAAGTGAGGCTATTATTGATGAAATGAATAGCTTAAAAACCATTCTTATAGATGTCCAAGGATTAAAAGAAAAGATTGAAACCAATTTAGAAATGCTTAGTAGTGTTAAAACTAATTATGATGCTGAATTAAAAGATTTAATTGAAATAGATATTCCTAAATTAGCTAACGAATTAGAAAAATTAGAAGTAACTATTTTACTTAATGGTCAATATGACAAAAATAATGCTATTTTAGAAATTCATGCTGGAGCTGGCGGTACTGAAGCTTGTGATTGGGCAGCAATGCTTTATCGCATGTATAGTCGCTACTGTGAGGCTCATAATTATAAAGTTGAAGTAATTGATGAACAAGCCGGTGATGAAGCCGGGGTGAAGAGTTTAGTTATGATTATTAGGGGTACTAATGTCTACGGATATTTAAAGAATGAAAAAGGTGTTCATCGTTTAGTACGTATCTCACCATTTGATTCTAACTCTAGAAGACATACTTCATTTGCATCAGTTGATGTTAATCCTTTATTCGATAATAAAGAAATTAATATTGAAATAAAAGATAGTGATCTTAAAATAGATGTCTATCGTAGTGGTGGTGCTGGTGGTCAAAGTGTTAATACCACTGATAGTGCCGTTCGTATCACCCATTTACCAACTAAGATTGTGGTAACATGTCAAAACGAACGTAGTCAAATACAAAATAAAGATAAAGCTTTAGAAATATTAAAGAATAAATTATATCAATTAGAAATTGAAAAAAGAGATGCTGATATAAAAAGTTTTAAAGGTGATTTATCATCGATAAACTTTGGATCACAAATCAGAAGTTATGTAATGCATCCTTATTCACTAGTAAAAGACCATCGTACTAATACTGAAGTTACTAATGTTCAAAAGGTATTAGATGGTGATATTGATATATTTATTAATGCTAACTTAAAAGGAGGACCACATGAATTTATTTAAAAAAAGAATTAACGAAGAGGGTATTTTAAGAGCCATTTATAAGAAAAATCGTTTATCAAGATATCCCCAATTTCTCTTTGGTGTCTTGTTAGTAGCTCTGGCTTTTAATATTTTCACTTTACCATTAAAAATTACTTATGGTGTAAGTGGTATTTCCGTTATTTTATTTAATCTGTTTCATATTGATCCATCAATCGTTATTCTGATTGGATCTGGATTATTACTAATCGCGAGTTACTTCTTTTTAGGTAAAGAAAAAACTCGTAATACCATGATTGGATCAATATTATTCCCGATTTTTGTTAAATTAACAGTTGGGGTTCCAGCCATGTTAGCTATCAATATGAATGATACCTTATTAATGACAATATATGGTGCCGTTATAACTGGATTTGGTGCTGGCTTAATCTTTAAAGCTGGTTTTACAACCGGTGGTACTGACATCTTAAATCAAATTGTTGCAAAATACTTTAAGATGTCGATGGGTAGCGCAATGATCTTTACCGATGGCTTCATTGTGTTAGCTGGTGCGTTTATATTTGGCCCAACGGCAGCGATGTACTCACTCATTTCATTATATATAATTGGTGTTATGACGGATAAAGTTATCTTAGGTATATCGCAATCAAAAGTATTTTATATTATTACTGACCATGAAACTGATGTTAAACGTTTTATTTTAGATTATTTAAGTCATGGTGTTACTATTTTAGAAGGTAGTGGTGGATTCACAGGTAATCGTCAAAAAGTTATTATGTGTATTATTCCAACAAAAGAATATTTTATTGCTAAAGAAGGAATCGAAAGTATCGATCCTGATGCTTTCTTCGTTGTTGCAGATGCTTATGAAGTATCTGGCGGCGCATAAGAAGTACATTATAAAGGGGTGAGATTATGGATTTAATTGTAATGAAAGATGTTCAAAAATTATATAAAAATGGTGTAACAGCTTTATATGATATTGATTTAACCATTGAAAAAGGTGAATTTGTTTTCATTATTGGATCAACTGGTTGTGGTAAATCAACACTTATTAAGATGCTATATCGTGAAGAAAAACCAACCAAGGGTGAGATTATTGTTGGTGGTATAAATGTCGCTAAATTAAGGAACAGCAAAGTTTATAAACTAAGAAGAAAAATAGGTGTTGTTTTTCAAGATTTTAAACTCTTGAATCACGCCACTGTTTATGAAAATGTTGCTTTTGCCCTTGATGTTTTAGGATTACCAAAAGATGAGATTCATGATAAAGTTATTAAAGTATTAAATCTTGTTGGTCTTAAAAATAAAGTAAAAAATTATCCTAATCAATTATCGGGTGGTGAACAACAAAGAGTTGCCATTGCTCGTGCGATTGTTAATGGACCTAAGTTATTGATTTGTGATGAACCAACTGGTAATTTAGATGAATCAACTAGTATGGAAATTATGAATGTTTTAACAGAAGTCAATAAGTTAGGGACAACTATTATTATGGTTACTCATAATAATGATATTGTAAAAAGAATGAAAAAACGTGTTCTTTTAATGGATGCTGGTAGGATGTTACAAGACTTTAAGGAAGGAACGTATAAACATGAAAGCATATAGAATATTTTCTCGTAGCATTAGAGATGCTTTCGTTAGTGTTATTCGTAATCTATCCTTATCATTAGCATCCATATCATCAATCACTATTACATTAATTGTTGTTGCGATTTCAATAATTTTAACTTATAATGTCGACAATTTTGCCAACTTAGTTGAAAAAGATGTTACCATTGTCACATTCTTAAAGGTTGATGTTTCCCAAGAACAAATTAAAGTTCTTGAAAAAGAAATAAATGATCTTAATTATGTTGATAATTATATTTTTCAATCTAAGCAAGAAATAACCGAAGAAATGATGAAATCATCAGAAACATTTAAAAACATTATGCAAAGTTGGAAAGATGGCGAAAATCCATTACAAGATACATATTTAGTAAAAGTTACTAAATTAGATAAAATAGCTGAAGTTGCTGCCCGCCTTAAAAAGCTTGACGGTGTAGCTTTAGTTAAATATGGTGAAGGGATGATTGAACAATTAATCATTGTCTTTGATGTTGTTCGTCAAATATCAATTGGCATTGTTATTGCCTTAGTTATTGTTACTGCTTTTTTAATCTCGAATACTATTAAGATTGCGATCTTCTCCCGTAAAAAAGAAATCGAAATTATGCGTTTAGTTGGTGCATCCAATATGAATATTCGTATTCCATTTATTATTGAAGGATTATTTTTAGGTATCCTTGGATCGATTATACCTATTGTAATTGCTACTTATGGCTATATAGCATTATATGAAAATTTCAATGGTCAAATGTTCTCGCCATTCATGAAACTGGTTCAACCACAACCATTTATATATGTTGTCTCAGGTATATTAATGAGTATTGGTATTCTAGTAGGTATGTTTGGTAGTTGGCGCGCTGTTCGTAAACACTTAAAAATATAGTAAGCTTCTGCTTACTTTTTTTGTGAAATAAGGATATTGCATTTATTTTGATTCTATAATATAATATACTTGAGAAGTAGTATAGTGAAGGGAGAGATTTTCTTGGAAATCACATCTGTAAATGTTAGAAAAATCGAAAAAGAAGACTCAAGAATGAAAGGCATTGTATCAATTATTCTTGACGATTGTTTTGTTATTCGAGATATTAGAATTATTGACGGGAAAGATGGATTATTTGTCGCCATGCCAAGCCGCAAAAAAGAGGATGGCACATATCGTGATATCGCGCATCCAATTAATAAAGAGGCACGCGAAATATTTGAAAAGACAATCCTCGAAGCTTATAGTAAAGAAGAATAAAAAAACTCTTAGGAGTTTTTTTTGTACTCTTATTTCATTGCTTAGGAGCTAAAAAAATGATATACTTTTTATATTAGAGGGTGATAAAATGGAAAATAAAAAAATGACTAAAGCAGCCAAACGAAGACTTTTTTTACTTGGTATACCAGCCACCTTGTTTATTATCTATTTTATCTATACCGCCATTACATTAACTTATGATATTTTAGTGCTTCAACATCAAGAACATGAGCTAAAAGAGCAATTAGATCTTTTAAAAGCAAACGAAGAAGATTTGAAGATCGAATTAGTCAAGTTAAACAATCCTGAATATATAGCTCGTTATGCCAGAGAAAATTACTTATACTCTAAAGATGGCGAATATATTATTAAGATTGAAAAAAATAAAATAATACCTAAGACTACATCAAGTATTGAAGATACAGAATATCAATATCTATTTATTGGAGCAAGCATTATCATCATAGTATTTATCGCTTACAAAATTAAAACAAAAAAAAAGACTAAATAGTCTTTTTTTAATTATTAACAATAATCGTTCGGTCGATAGTTCCAACATAACTACCACGAGTTACCGTGTAAGTTTCCGTATAGGTACCAGGATTAGCAGTATTAATGGTATCAGTTGTTGGAGCAGCACCTTTTTTAAATGATCGAGTAATTACTACTGATGATGAATCGGTTATATCAACAGTATTTTCCATAACGGTTATATTTTGTTCTTCATAGGCAGCATTTTTATTTAAGATAATAGGTGCAACACCACCATTTAACGTAAGGGTTATATTATTAACGACCAAACTAACACTAGCAGTTACTTCAGTACCAGAACTTTCACTAGCGGTAAAGACATTAAATGTTGATTTTACTACGTAAGTAACACTACTTGAATCAGTTACAATATTATCATAACTAGTTGTTTTAGTAAAACCAAGAAGGGTTAATGAATTATCGTTATTTTTAATATATATATTATACCCTAGATCACCAATATTATTACTATTATAAGCTATTCTAGCGTTATAAGCATTAGTACGATAACCTTCGTTTGTATATAAAGAATTAAAATAAGTATTTAAACTAGTTGGATCATACGCTTTTGGTAGTGCAATAGCATTCCAAGTAAGTTTAACATTATTACCAGTTACACTACTAGCTAAACCAGTAACGCTACTTAAGTTATTAAAGCGATCAGAAACTTCTGTTGGTTCAGTTCCTTTTTTGAATAATTCAGTTATTAATAAATCACTTGGTGTGTTAGCACTTGGTAACATTGCGGGGTAAGTTTCTTTTTCAATTTGAACACTTACTACACCGGCTGGTTTAACAAATGCTGAGCCACTTTTAAATACTCCTTGGGCAATTTTTTTGAATAATTTAACGTGAGCTCCTGAGGTGGTAAGTGTTACATATTCAGAACTTATTTTTTCATACCCATACCAAAGTGATATTGAATAATCAGTTGAAGACCCATCAACCCATAGATCATTAATAGCACTTGCCGGCATTTTATAGGCTTTCATAATTTCATTTGAAAAGTTAGTTGTCCCTGTTTTAATACCAAATTTTCCACCATTCATGGTTGATGAACCCATTACATATTCAGCTGTTGTTTGTGATATATCATTAATCATATAAGCTGTTTCAGGGCTCATTACTGATGTTTTTTTAGTTTTATTATCGAAAACATCACCAGTTTCACGATAAACAATTTTTGTGAAACTATATGGTTTAACATAATATCCACCATTAGCAAACGCTGCATAAGCAGCAGACATAGTTAATGGTGATTCACCATTATATCCACCAATGGCATGAGCTTCATGAATAACCCCGCCACTAATTTCAGGACTTAAACCTAAACTAGTTACAAAAGTTTTAATTTGATTATTATTATTAGCTTTAAAAGCTTTTAAAGCGGGTATATTACGTGATCTAGATAATGCAAAGCGTAATGTTAAGAAACCCATAAACCTATCATCCCAGTTCTTAATATTGCCCCCACCGGTATAACCATAAGGTTCATCAATAAATGGTTCATAAGTAGATGCATTTTTAAATTCAATTAAAGGGCCGTAATCATAAATTGGTTTAGCAGTTGAACCGATTTGTCGTTTTATCATCGTTGCCGTATTAAATCCTCTTTGAACACGATTACGACCAGCACCGATTGCTATGATAGCTCCAGTTTTAACATCAAGGATGGAAACACCAGCTGTAATTAATGGGTTTTCCCATTTATATGTTTTTCCTGTCATAATGTCATTAACATATTCTTGTTTAGCGCGATCCATTGTCGTATAAATTTGCATTGATACTAAATAAGGATCTTTTCCAGTTGTTTCAATTACATCTTCAATTACAGTATCAATGAAATCTTGATAACTATTATTTGCAACGCTAGCTTTAGCTAATAAATCAGCAATTGCAATTGCATTAGCGGCTTTTCTTTCTGCTGTTGTTATATAGCCATGTAATTCCATTAAGTATAAAACTTGACTACGTCGTTTAGTGGTTTCTTCTGGATATTTATATGGATCATAAGCGTTAGGCGCTTGGAATAAACCAGCAATCATAGCTGCTTCAGATAGATTAATATCTTTAGCACTCTTACCGAAATAAGTTTGACATGCTTGTTCAACCCCATATGCACCACTACCTAAATATGGTTGGTTAACATAGAATTCAAGAATTTCTTTTTTCGTATATTTTCTTTCAATTTGGAACACTGATATATAAATATCAGTAAACTTACGTTTTATTCCTTCAAACCCACTAGCAACAGATGAAGTATAACTGTTTTTTGATACTTGCATCGTTATAGTTGAAGCACCACCAGCATCTTTACCCAATAATTGTCCGAAGGTTGCTTTCACAAAACGAGGTAAATCAAACCCATTATGTTGAAAGAAACGTGAATCTTCAGTTGCTATAATTGAGTTAATTAATACTTCAGGCATTTGATCATAAGTTATTTTCTCTCTTTTTTCTAAACCTAATTTAGCATAGATATTGCCATCTTTATCATATAAGATTGATGACTCATTACGATTTAAATTAGCAGGATCGAATTTAGGAGATGTTCCCACTATATAAGCAATAAAAGCTCCAATTGCAATCAAGCCCATAATAATTAACATAAAAATAGCGGTTACAACTCTTTTTATAATTCTTTTTCTGCGGCTCTTAGTCATCTTATGCGTCATAAAATAATTAACCACTAAAGCAAGTACATCTAAAATACCTGTAAATAAGATTGCTCTTACAATTCCCACTTGAAAATATAAGATAACAAAAACTAATAAACTACCTAAAATAAGACCAGTTTTAAACTTATCTTTTAATACTATCTTTTTTATTTGTTTAATATAATGATTAATTTTTTTCTTCATAATTTTCTCCTTTTATATAATGCTTATCGATTATTTTAAGATAATCTAAGCGAGGATTTAAACCATCCTTGATTAAATGGCCATAATCTTTAAAGTATTCTAATAAAATTGATTTACTATCGCTTTTAACTAGTTCCATTAACTTACTACCATCTAGATAATATGTCAAATTAAGGGTTGTAAAACGAACGATAATAAAACTAATCCCCCCATGCATAATAATATTTTCAATATGTTTTAATTGATGAGCATGAATATTTGATAGTGGAAAACAAGTTTTATTTTTTGTTTCTTTAGCTTCAAAATCAATATAATAACCTTTATATATTCCATTATAATCAGTTGTTGAAGGGGTTTTAAAATAAGCTTCTTTTATACAAGCATCTTTATTATTATCATATGTAACCTTAACAATAGTAATTGGTGTTGGCTTTTTATGGATGATGGCAAGATTATTAAACAAATAATATTCATTGCTAACATTGATGTCATTTTCTAAAGTCATACCACGTTTACCATAACTTAAGGTTGGCTTAAATTCTTTTTTTATACCGGTTGGATATTTCATACTATCACCTATATTATTATACTATAAAAAAGGATCTTTTTCTATAAAAAAGGTATAATAACTTTTTTGACAATTTTTCAATAAAATGCTATAATAAGTTCGCTTTTGAAAAATTCTAAAAGCGTAGTAAGGTGATTTAAATTGAAAATTAATACTGTTGAAATAACAATGAGTGCCGTTAGGCGTAGTCAATACCCAACGGATAACAAACCAGAATTCTTGCTTGTTGGCCGCTCAAATGTTGGGAAAAGTAGTTTTATAAATACGATTATTAATCGTAAAAATTATGCTCGAACATCATCTAATCCAGGCAAAACACAAACAATTAACTTCTACCTAGTTAATAACAATTTTTACTTAGTAGATGCACCTGGATATGGTTTTGCGAATGTCAGTAAAAGTATGCAAAAGAAATTTGGTTTAATGATGGAAGATTATTTAACTAATCGTCCCAATTTAAAACAAGTATTTATGCTAATTGATTTCAGACATAAACCAAGCACCGATGATATAATGATGTATGAATTTTTAAAACACTATAATATCCCAGTAACAATTGTTGCTACTAAATCAGATAAAGTACCAGAAACTCAAGCTCAAAAGCAACGTACGATGATCTTAGAGGATATGGAATTAGTAATGGGAAATGACTTTATTGTCTTCTCAAATGTTACTAAACTTGGTCGTGAAGAAATTCAACAAAAAATTGAAAGAATAATTTAGATGCTTAGGCATCTTTTTTTGTTGAAAATAAACAAAGATATGCTATAATACAAAAACAGGTGATTCATATGAAAGAACAACTAAGTATTTCAGATAAACAAAAATTTGGAACTGAGATTGAATATGTCGATGTATATAAGTATGTTGTTGACAAAGAAATATCAAGACAAATTGCAACTAACAATCTATCAGTTAGAATTATTAAAGGGTCAGATAGTTATAAGGAGTGGTCTAGAACACCAGACCCTTCCGTTATTAGTTTTAAAGGCGATCATTATAGTGGTGAGGTTGTATCCCCAATTCTTCAAAATAAAGTTCAAGACTTAAAAGAATTAAAAACCATCTGCCATGTTTTGAAAAGACTTGGTGCTAATGTTAATGGTACCTGTGGTGCCCATATTCATTTTGATGCCGCGTTTTTAGAAGATAACACTATTTATATTCAAAATCTTATCTTATTATATATGTGTTATGAAGATATCTTATATCGTTTTGCAGCTGGTGAACAATTAACTATGCGTCCAGGATTTCATAAGTATGCAGCTACTTTAAATAGTAGTATTGATTTGAAGACTTTAGAACGATATCTTTATGAAGAACAACCATTTGATGAATTCTGTGATAACTTCATTAAAAATCGTCCCCTAAAATGTGATGGTCTATGTGACGGCTTATATTTAAGACGCCTTGATCACTCATTAGGTAATAACATTAACACTATTGAATTTAGAATTCCTAACGGGACATTAAATTATGATGTCTGGTTTAATAATATTAATACTTTCGGGTTAATGATGGAATTTGCTAAAAAAATGGGTTTTGGACACCGTGATGATTTATATTGCAAAATCGTTAAACAAAAGAACGAACCATTTAATTATGAAAAAGAAGATTTAATCCGTGCTAAAGAATTTATTCAACTAATTTCTAAAAATAAGAGTGATGAAACACGCTTTATTAAACAATACCAAAAAGTAATAGAATAGTTAGTATAAATATGCTATAATAAATAAGAATTAAGGGGTGAAAACATGAAAAAACCAGTAGTAGCACTAGTCGGCCGTCCTAATGTTGGTAAATCAACTATATTTAATAAATTAGTTGGTAAATCAATTTCCATAATTGAAGATACTCCAGGCGTTACTAGAGATCGTATTTATGGTACGGCTAAGTTTGAAGATTATTGTTTTCACTTAATCGATACTGGCGGAATTGACGTTGGTAAAGAACTATTTGCAAATGAAATTAAAATTCAAGCCGAAATCGCAATCGATGAAGCTGATCTTGTTTTATTTGTTGTTGATGGTAAAGAAGGTATTACTTTAAATGATAAAGTAGTTCGTGATATGCTACAAAAAGCTAATAAAAAAGTAATTGTTGTTATAAACAAAGTTGATAGTAAAGAATCTCGTGATCATCTATATGACTTCTATGAACTTGGTTTTGATGATTATGTTAATGTCTCTGGTGAACAAAATATTGGGATTCAAGAATTGTTCGAGTTAATCACTAAAGACTTTGATCAAATGCCTGATTTAGAAGAATATGATGAATCAATGATTAAATTCTCAGTTATTGGTCGCCCTAATGTTGGAAAGAGTAGCTTAGTAAACGCGATTGTTAATGAAGAACGTGTTATTGTAAGCGATGTTCCAGGAACAACTCGCGATGCGATTGATACAGTATTTACCTATAATAAAGAAGAATATGTTGTAATTGATACAGCCGGTATTCGTAAAAAAGGTAAGATCTATGAAAAAATCGAAAAATATAGTTTAATTAGAGCCTTGCGTGCCATTGATCGTAGTGATGTATGTTTAATTGTTTTAAATGCCGAAGAAGGCATTATCGAAAATGATAAACATATTGCTGGCTATGCAATTGAAGCAGGTAAAGCAGTAATTATTGTAGTAAACAAATGGGATGTTATTGAAGACAAAGATGAAGAAATGAAAAAGTTCACTAAAGAAATTCGTAATCATTTCCAATTTATGCCTTATGCTCAAATTGTTTATCTATCAGCTCTTACCAAAAAACGTATCCATACCTTAATGCCAGAAATCTTAAAAGCTAATAATAACGCTAAAAAAGAGATTAAAACTAGCTTATTAAATGATGTGGTTATGGATGCTTATTCATTAAACTTACCACCGACTTTTAAAGGTAGACGTTTAAAAATCTACTTTACTAGTCAAGCATCAGTTGGACCACCAACTTTCAATATTCAAGTTAATAATAAGATATTGGTTCATTTCTCATATCATCGTTATTTAGAAAATAAGATTCGTGAATCCTTTGATTTCGAGGGAACACCGATTGTCTTACAATTTAAAAATAAAGGTGAAGACACCAAAATCTAACAAATATATGCTAAAAACTACCATTTTCGGTAGTTTTTTTGACAAAAACAGAAAAAAATGTTGATTTTCTAATAAAAAGGTGTTATCCTTTACTTGTAAGCATATATGCTTATAATATAGGAGGTAAGAGATATGTCAAAGACAGATTTAGTATCATTCATAGCAGAACAAACTGGCTTAACTAAAGCCGACTCAGCACGTGCATTGGAAGCAATGATCGGCGGAGTAGTAAAAGGACTAAAAAAAGAAAGTAAAGTAACATTAACAGGTTTTGCTACTTTCACAGCTAAGAAAAAAGCTGCGAAAGTTGGACGTAATCCAAGAACTGGAGCAAAAGTTCAAATCCCTGCTAGAGTTGCTATTTCAATCAAAGCTGGATCTAAATTAAAAGAAGCTTTAAACTAAAAGGCGTATGCCTTTTTTTTATGCTCAAATGATGTTATAATTAATAATGGGATTAGGTGATTATATGCTAGAGCGTGCTCTTGAATTACTTAAATTGATTGAAGATAAAGGTTATAAAGCTTATATTGTTGGGGGTTATCCCAGAGATATCTATCTTGATCGTAAGAGTTTAGATATTGATATTTGTACTAATGCTACCCCTAAGGATTTAGGAATCATTTTTAAAGATAGTAAAATGTCAAATGTTAGATATGGTTCAGTAAGTATCTTTTATCATAAAATACGTTTTGAGATAACTACTTTTCGTAGGGAAATCAAATATGAGAATCATCGTCAACCCGTTAAAATAAGATATATTGATAACCTGATTGATGATTTAAAACGCCGAGATTTCACAATTAATACGCTTTGTATTGATAGTGAAGGTAAAGTTTTAGATTTATTAAACGCTAAAGCTGATTTGGATAAACACCTTATTAAAATAGTAGGTAAACCTAAAAAGAAACTTAAAGAAGATGCCCTACGTATCTTAAGAGCTGTTCGTTTTGCAACCACTCTTAATTTTGAACTTGATTCAGATTTAAAAAAATATATCAAAAAATATAGTTATTTAGTAAAAGGTTTATCATACTTTCGTAAGAAAGAAGAACTCAATAAGATCTTCACTAGTCCTAATATAAAATATGGTATTAGCTTATTAACTGAATTAGGGCTTCTAGGGCCTTTAGAAATAACTAAGTTGAATAATATCATCATTACTGACTCAATCATTGGTCTATGGGCTCAATTAGATAGTAATAACTACTTATTTACTGCTCATGAAGAAAATATGATTCATCATATTGAAGAATTACTTCAAAAGGATATTTTAGATCCTAATAACTTATATAAATATGACTTATATGAAAGTGAATTAGCTGGTGCTATCAAAGGTATTGAGCATAAAATTATAGCTGAGGCATATAATGAATTATATATTCATAGTAAAAAAGAGATTGCGATTACTGCCAATGAAATTATAAAGTTATTAAACCAACCGGCTGGATCATATTTAAAAGATATCTTTAATGATTTAGAGTATGCTTTAGTGAATAAAGTTATTAAAAATGATGACAAGGATATTAAAGAATATATTAATCAGAAATATAAGACTACTAAATAGTCTTTTTCTATACAAAAATTTTTATTTAAGGTATAATAAAACCAGGAAGTGATATTATGGTTGATAAAGTAATAAAACTATTAAAAGATAACGCGGTTATGATCCCACGCCATTTAATAATGAATTATCGTAACCTTAAAATAACTGATTTAGAATTAGTAATTTTAATCTATCTTATTAATGATGATAACAAAGGTTATAATCCTAAAAAAATAAGTATGGACCTTAATATTGATTTAAATGATGTTTTAGAAAGTATTAATAGCTTAACTAGTAAAGACATTTTAACTTTAGAAGTTCGTAAAGTAGGAACCATTCGTGAAGAGTTCTTATCATTAGATAACCTATATAATAAATTAGCGTTTATCATTGTTAATGATCAACCTAATAATGATTTAACCAAGAGTAATTTATTTGATGTTTTTGAAAAAGAATTTGGTCGTACCTTATCACCCATTGAATATGAATTAATCAATGGCTGGCAAGATGGTAAATTTAGTGAAGAACTAATTGGTTTAGCACTAAAAGAAGCGGTCTTTAACGGGGTCTTTAATCTTCGTTATATCGATAAGATTCTTTATGAATGGGAGAAAAAAGGCATTAAAAATAAAGATGACCTTGAAAAAGAACGTACTAATTTCAAGAATAAGAAAATAGATAAAAAAGAACTATTTGATTATGATTGGTTAAATGAAAAAGAATAAAGAAAAAAACTGTTTATAACAGTTTTTTTTATAGTTTAAAATCATTTTCTAATTCATCAGTCATATCTTTACCATCAAAATAAGTCTTTTGTTTATACTTACATGCTAGAGCAACCATATTAGATGGGAATATTCGAACATGACGATTATAATCAGTTATAACATCATTATAATACTTTCTTAAAGCATATATTTCTGATTCTGATTCATTTAAACAAACACATATTTTATTAAAACCTTCAACTTGGCATAAAGCAGGACAAGTATCTTTATATTTATTAAATTCATTAATCGCATCGTAAAGTGATCTATCTAATTCAAAATTTGTTAACTTACGAGAACGTAATTTAATAATTATTTCTAATACTTCACCATCAACATCAGCATTACCATTAATTATTCCAATTGATCTATTTAATAAATCAAATCTTTTTCTGAGTGTGGAGTCAATATTAGCTTCCGCTTCGTTAACACGGATAATATAACTTTGAAACCTATTATATATTGAAATATAAGCAATAAGTAAAATACATACGATTACAACCATAAATAGCGAGTACATTATAATGTCCATTTTATCACCTGTAAACATTATAACAAAAACAAACCATATTATCAATTATATTGAAGATAATATTTATAAAAAAAATATATTATGTTATAATAAGTTAGGTGATAAAATGGATTTAAAAATTGGAGTCTCAAACCGCCATGTACATTTAAAACAAGAAGACTTAAATGTCTTATTTGGTAATAACTTTACATTGGAATTTGATCGTGATTTATCGCAAGCAGATGAGTTTGCTAGTAAGCAATTTCTTACTATTAAGACTCTTAAAGACGAAATCAAAAACGTTCGTGTTTTAGGTCCTATTCGTGATTATACCCAAATCGAAGTATCTAAAACTGATGCTTATAAACTTGGTATTAATCCACCAATTCGTAATTCAGAAGATCTAGTTGGTAGTTGTCCTATTACCTTGATTGGACCAGCCGGAACTCTTGAACTTAATGAAGGTTGTATTATTGCTACTCGTCATATTCATTTAAATCAAAGTGAAGCTGATGCTTTAGGACTTGCTAATATGGAAACTATTTCAGTTAGAGTTAATGGTATCAAAGGTGGTATTTTAGATAATGTTTATTTAAAAATAGATGAACACTATACTTTAGAGATGCATCTTGATACTGATGATGCTAATGCCCATCTTGTTAATAATGGGGATTTAGGGCTTATAATTAAAGACGAAAACAAGTTATAATTTTTATACTTGTTTTTTTATTTTTATGATATAATGTATAAATAATAAATATTTAAATAGATAGATGCTTTTTTACCTAACTTATGTTATAATTGCTTTTGGTAAAAAAGAAAGAGGGTTTTTATGCAAAAAATAAATATAAAAACATCCTTGATTGAACCCAACATAAAAGATGCCCAACTAGATCTTGAAACTAAAGGTACAATCAATGAAAATTGTATTATATATAAAGATATTGATGTTAAAGTAACGGTTAAATGCCAACCCAATCTTTTGACTTTAATTCGTGAAAATGATACTTATAAACTTATTATGTTGTTTGAACCCAATAAAAATAGTGATGGTATATATACATTAAAAGGTGAACATGCAACCTTATCAATTAGAATTAAGACAACTAATCTTATTATAGATGATCATAAAATTGAAGTTGATTATCAAATTAAACATGATAATAAAAGTATTAATTATTTTAAATATATTTTAGAATATGAGGCGATTGAATGAAAGATAAATTAAAAGCATTATTAAATGAATCATTAATTAAAAATAATATGGTTAAAGCTATTGATGATATCATTATTGAAACACCGAAAGACAATACTTTTGGTGATTACGCAACTAATATTGCGATGCAAATTGCGAAAGATAGCAAATCAAATCCTCGTGATATTGCTAATTTAATTATATCTAATATAAATGACCCCGTAATCATTAAAATCGAAATTGCGGGTCCGGGTTTCATTAATTTTTATGTCAAAAAAGATTATTTATTAGATAATATTAATACGGTTATTAAAGAAGATATTAATTATGGTAAATCAGCTATTGGAAAAGGTATTAAAGTAAATGTTGAATATGTTAGTGCTAATCCAACAGGGACTTTGCATTTAGGGCATGCTCGTGGTGCTAGTTATGGTGATAATTTAACAAGATTGTTAAGTTACAGTGGCTATGATGTTACCCGTGAATTTTATATCAACGATGCCGGCAACCAAATTAATAATTTAACCAAATCTATAGAAGGTCGTTACCGTGGTTTATGTGGATTAGAAGAAAATATGCCCCAAGAAGGTTATCATGGTAAAGAAATTATTACGATTGCAGAATCATTATATAAAGAATATGGTAAGGACTTAACTGATGAAGAAGTATTTAGAACTAGTGGTCTAAATTATTTATTAGATCAAATCAAATTAGATTTAAAAAATTTCCGTGTGGAATTTGACTTATGGTCAAGTGAACAATCATTATATGATAATGGATCAGTTGATAAGATGTTAGCTTTACTTAAAAATAATGCTTATACTTACGAACAAGATGGTGCCTTATGGCTTCAAACAACTGTTTATGGTGATGAAAAAGACCGTGTTTTAGTAAAAAGTGATGGTACTAATACTTATTTAGTTCCAGATATTGCTTATCATTTGGAAAAATATGGTCGTGGCTATGATATGTTAATTGATATCTTTGGTGCTGATCATCATGGTTATGTACCTCGTTTGAAAGCCGGTATTAAAATTGCTGGTCAAGATCCAGATAAATTAAATGTTGAAATATTACAAATGGTGCGTTTGGTTCGTAATGGTGAAGAAGTTAAAATGAGCAAACGAACTGGTAATGCGGTTACTATCAATGAACTAGTCGAAGATGTTGGAATTGATGCTACTAGATATTTCTTCGCAATGCGTTCATTAGATACCCAAATGGATTTTGATTTAGATTTAGCGACTAAAAAAACTAATGATAATCCTGTTTATTATGTTCAATATGCTTATGCGCGTATTTGTACTATAATCAGTGATTATTTAAAAGAAGTTAAAGTGCTTGATTCATATACAACTATTGACTCTGAATATGCTTATAATTTACTTTCTAAAGTATATGAATTTAAGGATGTTGTTGAGCAAAGTGCTTTAAAAAAAGCACCTCATATTATAACTAATTATGTTTATGATTTAGCTGGTCTATTTCATACATACTATGCTCATGAGAAGATTTTAACTGATAACGAGACATCAACTATGGAACGCATTAATTTAATTAAGGCGGTCGCTATTACAATAAAGAATGCTTTAAACCTTATTGGTGTTGAAGCTATCGAAAAGATGTAGGAGGTATTTATGAAATTAAAGAATATAACCCCAGAAGAAATCGAATTATTATCATATACAGATATTACGTATATGATTTTGAAAGAAGCCAAGAAGCCACTTAATACACCAACGATATTTCACCAAATATGTGATTTACTTGGTTATAGTGAAACTGATTATGTTAATAAAATAGGTGATTACTATACCTCACTGACTATTGATAAACGTTTTGTGCTTCTTGAAAAAGCTGAGTGGGATTTACGTGATCATCACTCCGTTAAATTAATTATTGATGACGATGAAGAAGATACAACTGATGAAGAAGAAGTTGATGAAGTAGTTGAGGCTCCTCACGCGGAAGTCGACGTTATTGATCATTTATTAGAACCGGAAGATTTAGATGATGTTGATGATGATATTGAGGATTTAACAATTGTCTCAGAAGAAGAAATCGAATAGTACACTAAGTGTACTTTTTGTTTGCTTATTAACTATATATATAGTATAATTTTACTAGTTTGAAGGGATGATAATATGTTAGAAAGATTAACTGCTATTGAGATTAGATACAATGAATTAAATGAATTATTAATGCTACCTGAAAACATCAATAATCATCGTTTTAGTATGGTATTAAGTAAAGAACAAGCCTTACTTCGTGATGCTTATGAAATATATCAAGAATATAAGAAAGTAATTAATGCTATCCATGATACTGAAGAAATGATTAAAGACCCTGAAATGGGTGAAATAGCTCGTGAAGAATTAGTTATTTTAAATAATGCTAAATTAAAATTAGATGCTGATATAGAACTCATTTTATTACCTAAAGACCCTAATGATGGTAAGAATGTAATTGTTGAAATCCGTGGGGCTGCTGGTGGGGATGAAGCTAATATCTTTGCTGGTGATTTATATCGTATGTATACTAGATATTCTGAAAAAGAAGGTTGGGATATTGAACCAATTTATGAAGAACCATGCGCAACTGGTGGTTATTCACAAATTGAATTTATGATTAAAGGCGATAATGTTTATTCTAAATTAAAATATGAAAGTGGTGCTCATCGTGTTCAAAGAGTACCCGAAACTGAAAGTTTAGGAAGAACTCATACTTCAACTTCAACTGTTCTGGTTATGCCTGAGGCTGATGAAGTTGATGTTGAGATTAAAGATATTGATATTAAAACTGATGTATATCGTAGTAGTGGTGCCGGTGGGCAAAGTGTTAATACTACCGATAGTGCAGTGCGTGTTACCCATATTCCAACAGGGGTTGCGGTTGCATGTCAAACCGAACGTAGTCAAATTAAAAATAAAGAACGTGCCATGACTTTACTTCGCTCACGTGTCTATGAAGAAATCCTTCGTAAACATGATGAAGAAGTAGGAGCAGTAAGAAAAGATAAAATTGGTACAGGTGATCGTTCTGAGAAAATTAGAACCTATAACTATCCTCAAAATAGAGTAACAGATCATCGTATTGGTTTTACTACTAAACAACTTGATCGAGTTATGGATGGGGCTTTGGATGAAATTATTCAAGCATTAATTACAGAAGATCAAGCTCGTAAGTTAAAAGGTGAATAATGAATGATATTGATTATTTAAAAAAATATTTAGACCCAAGTCTTTTAGAAGATGGTCTGAAAAGATTAGAACAAGGTGAACCAGTACAATATATTATTGGTAATGTTAACTTTTATGGTTATACCATTAAAGTTAATAAAAATGTTTTAATTCCCAGATTTGAAACTGAACTTTTAGTATCAAAAACCATTAATTATATTGATAAATATTTAAATCAAAATATTAATATTCTTGATTTAGGTACGGGTAGTGGTTGTATAGCTATTACTTTAAAAAAGGCTTTACCTAATAGTAATGTTACTGCCATTGATATCTTTAATGAGGTATTAGTGGTCGCTAAAGAAAATGCTATTTTAAATAATACTGATATTACTTTTTATCAAAGTGATATGCTAACTTCCGTTACTGGTAAATATGATGTTATTATTAGTAATCCACCTTATATAGCGCTTGATGGTGAGATAATGGATATCGTTAAGAATAATGAACCTAAAGAAGCTCTATATGCCCTTAATAATGGTTTAAAGCACTATGAAGATATATTAATGAATGCCAATAAATATCTTAATGATAAGTTTATCATAGCTTTTGAAATTGGTGATAAACAAGGACTCGATGTTTATAATATCGCATTAAAATATTTCAATAAAGCTATGATAACTATTGAAAAAGATCTTTTAGATAAAGATCGTTATATATTCATTATAAAAAAATAAGAATAGTTAAACTATTCTTTTCATTTGTATTTAAAACTTATATTTGTTATAATTAAATTAATAATAGGGAGGCTCGTCATTATGAATAAAAAAGGATTTACTTTAATTGAGGTTTTAGCAATAATTGTTGTTTTATCAGTTATTGCTATTATAACTGTACCAACAATTATTGGTGCTATTGCTAAAGCTAATGAATCATCAGCTATAGATAGTTCTTATGGATACATAAGAGCATTACAAAATAAATTAAATACTAATTTACTATCTTTGCAACCAGAATTAGCACCAGGTGAATATACAATTAATGATTTTGATTTAACAGTTAAAGGAACTATTCCATCAGCTGGTAATGTTACCATAAATAATAACGGAAGTATTATTACTGCCGATTTATGTGTTAGTGATCGCTTAATAAATTACGCTAATGGTGTATCGGTTCTTAACCATACAGGTACTTGTGCTGATATTGCAGCACCAAAAGTGTTAACTGCAGATATTTGTTTTGATTTTGAAGAATCAACGGGTACTATTATTGATTATTACCAATCATCAGATTATCCATCTGATCCCCAATATGCAACATGTGGAACCGATGTTGTTATCCCTTCACAAATTAATAATATTGATGTATTAATTATTGGCGATTATGCATTTGAACGTTATGAAATGCCTAGCGGACAATTAACATCACTCACTTTACCAAATACTTTAGTTAGTATTGGTGAAGGAGCTTTTGATTCAAATATTATAACATCATTAATTATTCCAAATAGTGTTACTTATATTGGAACTTATGCTTTTTATGAAAATCAAATAAATAATTTAGTCTTGGGTAACGGTTTAATAACTATTGATGAAGAAGCTTTTTACGATAATCAATTATCAAGTTTATTTATTCCAAATAGTGTTACCACTATTCAATACAGTGCATTTGAAAATAATTTAATAACTCAAGGGGCTCTAGAAGTTGATAATTGCAGTAGTGGAATAACCATAAAATCATCAGCTTTTGATAATAATGGTGTTTCTCAAAACGAAAAAATTACCCCGATATATTTAAATTACTGTTTTATTACACAACCGGTTGGCTGTTATGATTTTAATTCAGCAACAGGAACTATTGAAGAGTATTATCGTGCAGTTGATTATCCAGGTTATCAACCGTTCGCTTCATGCGGAAAAGATGTTGTAATACCTACGACTTTAAATAGTGTAGCAGTAGTAAATATTGGGTCTAAAGCTTTTGCAACGACCGAAGAAGGCGATGGCGATACCGTTAAAGATCCAGCTGGTAAATTAACATCAGTAGTTATTCCAAGCAGTGTTATAAATATCAGCTATGGTGCATTTAGAAATAATTTATTAACAACGGTTGTAATACCTAATTCGGTAACAACCATGGGTAATGAAGCTTTTAAAGATAATTCCATAACTAATTTAACTTTAAGCCAAAGCTTAACTCTTATTGATAATCGTGCATTTGATAATAACAAAATTGCAACGGTTGTAATACCTAATTCGGTAACAACCATTGCTTATGCTGCATTTCAAGATAATGCCATAACTAGTTTAACTTTAAACCAAGGTCTAATTACTATTGAGGGTAGTGCTTTTACTAATAATAACATTGTATCATTAGTAATTCCTAATTCAGTAAAAACTATTGATTATCAAGCATTTTTTGATAATAACATTAGTAATTTAACAATTGGTAGTGGAGTTAATTCACTTTCAGTTGCAGCTTTTAATAGAAACTCATTGCCAAATAACCAAGCTTTTATATATGCAAGAAATGGTGATGGCACAGTAGATACAACATCATTGGTAAGCTATGGTGGCGCTCAAAAAAGTAATGTAACAATACCAAGTAATGTAATTACAATTGAGGGTAATTCGTTTAGATCCTGCTTATTAACCTCTGTTGTAATACCAAGTAATGTTGAATTAATTGATACTGCTGCATTCGATGATAATTTAATTACCACTTTAACTTTAAATCAAGGGTTAAAAACCATAGCGAGTACTGCATTTCTTAACAATCGAATAGCAACTCTCGTAATTCCAAATAGCGTAACTTTTATTGGTGATGAAGCATTTAAGAATAATTTAATTGTTAATTTAAATTTAGGCCAAGGCTTAACAAACATATCAAATTATGCATTTTATAATAATCAAATAGCAACTCTCGTAATTCCAAATAGTGTAATAACTATTGGCTATGGTGCATTCAATACCAATAACATTAGTAATTTAACAATTGGTAGCGGTGTCACAAGCATTGTTGGTAGCGCATTTAACAATAACTTGTTACCAAATAACCAAGCTTTCATATATGGAAGAAATAGTAATGGCACGGTAAATACGGCATTATTGGTAAGCTATGGTGGAGCTCAAAAAAGTAATGTTGTGATTCCAAGTAGTGTAACCACTATTGGCATGGTTGCGTTTTCTTATAGTCAATTAATTAGTGTAACAATACCAAGTAGTGTTATTAATATTAGTGGAAATGCATTTAATGATAATCAACTTACAAGCATTACCATACCAAGTAGTGTAACCACTATTGGTGACTTTGCATTTTATAATAACCAATTAACAAGTCTTACAATGTCAAGCGGTTTATTATCAATTGGTGCTAATTCGTTTAACTATAATCAATTAACTAATTTAGTAATTCCAAATAGTGTAACTACTGTTAATGTAAATGCATTCGCTAATAATCAATTATCTAGTGTAACATTCCCAGTTAGTACCACTAATATTGGTAATTATGCCTTAGATATGAATCAATTAACATCCATTGTAATGGGTAAGACCGGAACAACTATCGGATCATATTTACTTGCTTATGGAAATAATATTTTTAAAACATCATATCAAGCCGGTGGAGCTGGAACTTACATTGGTACACAAAACGGTACTTGGACAAAACAATAATTAAAGAGTTAATATTTAACTCTTTTTCTTTTATCTTAACCTAATCTTTGATACAATAGATTTAGGTGATAATATGAATGATAAACTTAAGATTTTATTAGAACAAATCAAATTAGATAATGAATATTATTCATATTTTTCAAGTGCCAATCTTGATAAGATTGTGGGTAATAAAAATAAGGATACTTATAACTTCTTTATTACAATTGATCAAGTATTACCAGTCCATGTCTATCAAGAATTCATTAAAGCATTACAATTAGGTTTTCCTAATTTCAGTGTTAAAGTTAATTTCAGCATTATCAATCTCAACGATGAATATATTGCTGATTACTACAATTATCTAATTGATGAGTATTTAAAAGATAATTCCCTATTACTTGTCTTTAAAGATTGCCCTATAACTTATATTGATAATGTCTTATCAATTGAACTTGGTAATAAAGCGGAAGTTATGAAATTAGAGACCCTTAAAGATAAACTAATTAAGAATTTTAAAGCCTTTGGTTATGATAATCTTCGTATCGCATCAACTGTTAATGCTTCAAAAAGTATTAATATTAAAGAAGAGATTAGTAATGAACTTAAAATTGCTCATGATAATACTAAAAAAAGAGTCTCATCTAAGATTATTATGGGTGAAGATATTAAAAGTAAAGTAACTAGTATTAGTAATATTATAAGTGAAGAAAATAATGTTACGATTGAAGCTACCGTTTTTGGTTTAGATTTTTTTGAATCAAGTCGTAGTAATTTTAAGATTATCACTTTAAAAGTAACAGATACGACTGATAGTATGTATTGTAAGATCTTTATTAAAGATAATGATGATTTTGAGAAGTATAAGAAGATCTTTAAGGTTGGTGATTGGTATAAAATTCGTGGTTATACTAAAAACGATGTTTATGCTAAAGAATTAGTCTTAAATGTTCGTGATATCAACGAGGTTAAAAAAGACACTCTTATTGTTAAAGATGAAGCCTTAGTTAAAAGAGTTGAGCTTCATGCTCATACTTTTATGAGTCAAATGGACGGTTTAATTGAACCTAAAGCTTTAGTTGAAAAAGCGATCTCTTGGGGACATCGTGCTATTGCGGTAACTGACCACAGTAGCGTACAAGCTTTCCCCGATATATATCACGCCATCTGTGATGTTAATAAGGGCTTAAAAGAGGGGGAAATACCATTTAAAGCCCTATATGGAGCTGAGTTAACCATGATTGATGATGCGGTTGATATTGTTATAAGACCAAACAGTACGATTCTATTAGATAATACTTATGTTGTCTTTGACTTTGAGACCACTGGTTTTAATGCTGGTGGTGGAGATCAAATAATTGAAGTAGGGGCAGTCTTATTACATAATGGTGAGATTATTGATCGTTTTAGTGAACTCATTGATCCCAAAAGACCACTACCAGCTAAGATTATTGAAGTAACAAGTATTACTGATGAGATGTTAGTTGGTAAAGATAGTGAAGAAGAAGTAATAAAAAGATTTATTGCTTGGTTTAAAGATTATCCCATGGTCGCTCATAATGCTAAGTTTGATATGTCATTTTTAGAGATGGCTTATAAGAAATATAACTTAGGAACCATTAAAAATACTATCTTAGATACTTTAGAACTATCTAGAACCTTAGATACTAGTTATAATCGCCATAACTTATCAGCTTTAGTAAAACGTTATGAGATCCCTTTTGATGAAGAATCTCATCATCGTGCTGATTATGATGCTGAAGCGACTGCTTTAATTTTTCACAAAATGATGAAAAAACTAAGTGATCGTAATATCGAAAAAATAAGTGACTTAGATAAACTAGTTGCGAAAGATGAAATATTCAAATTTGGTAAACCATATCATATTCAATTAATCGCTAAAAATAAAGTTGGTTTAAAGAATTTATTTAAAATCATTTCTTTAGCGAATACAAAATATTTATTTAAAACCCCACGTATCCCTAGAAGTGAAATAACTGCCCTTCGTGATGGTATTTTAATTGGTAGTGGATGTTATGAAAGCGAAGTTTTCAGTCAAGCTCGCGCCAAGAGTGATGAAGAGTTAATTAATGTTATAAATTTCTATGATTATGTCGAAATTCAACCTCTAGATTGTTATAATCATCTCCTACAAATGGATGACTTTGCTAATAAAGCAGAGTTAATTGAGCATGTAAACAAAATTGTTAGGGTCACCGATTTAGCAGGTAAAATAATGGTTGCTACCGGTGATGTACACCATTTGACAAAAGAGGATAAGGTCTATCGTCAAATCATTGTCAATCAAAAAGTACCTGGTGGTGGGCGCCACCCATTAGCAAGAACTAATATTACCGAAATTCCTAGTAATCATCTTCGTACAACTGATGAAATGCTATCTGATTTTAGTTTTTTAGACAAAAAAACAGCTACTAAAATTGTAATAACTAACCCAAATCTAATTGTTGATATGATCGATGTTATTGAGATTATTATTGAAACCGGAGGTATTCCTTTTTCACCTAAAATTGATAACTCTGTCGAAATTGTTAAACAATTAGTATATGATAAAGCGCATGAACTTTATGGTGATGAATTACCTAAGATAATTGATGATCGAATTGAAAAAGAATTATCGGGAATTATTAAAGGCGGATTTGATGTTATTTATCTAATTGCTCAAAAATTAGTAAAGAAATCTAACGATGATGGTTACTTAGTAGGTAGTCGTGGTTCAGTTGGATCTTCCTTTGTTGCTACTTTAATGGGGATAACGGAAGTTAATCCACTAGCACCTCATTACCGTTGTCCTAGTTGTAAATATAGTACGTTTGAAGTTAATGGGTCACCACTTACTGATAGCTATTATAGTGGTTTTGATTTACCTGACCGCAATTGTCCAAAGTGTGAAACACTTCTTTTAAAAGATGGCCAAGATATTCCTTTTGCAACTTTCTTAGGCTTTGATGCTGATAAAGTACCAGATATTGATTTAAATTTCTCCGGTGATTATCAAGCTAAAGCCCATGATTATACTAAAGAATTATTTGGTGAAGATAATGTTTATCGTGCGGGTACCATCGGTACTGTTGCTGATAAAACGGCTTTTGGATTTGTTCGTGGTTTTGCTGAGGAAAAAGGTATAACGATGCGAACTGCAGAAATCGAACGCTTAGCAGTCGGTTGTACCGGTGTTAAAAGAACAACCGGTCAACATCCAGGAGGCATCGTTGTTATCCCTAGTTATATGGATGTCTTTGATTTTACTCCTTATCAATATCCAGCTGATGATCCAACATCATTATGGAAAACTACTCATTTTGATTATCATGCGATTGATCAAGATGTTTTAAAACTTGATATCTTAGGACATGATGATCCAACTATCTTAAGGATGTTACAAGATCTAACCAAAGTTGATATTTTAAGTATTCCTTTAGATGACCCTAAAGTAATTAGTATATTTAGAAGCCCTGATGCTTTAGGTATTACTGAAGAAGACATTAACTGCCAAACAGGAACTTTAGGAATCCCCGAATTCGGGACTAAACTTACTATAAATATGTTACTTGATACCCAACCTGAAACATTCGCGGAACTTACTAAGTTATCAGGATTATCTCATGGGACTGATGTTTGGACTGGTAATGCCCAAGAATTAATTAAGAATAATGTCTGTGACTTTAAAGAGGTTATTGGTTGTCGTGATGATATCATGATTTATCTAATGTATAATGGTATGAAACCAAAAGATGCCTTTAAAATAATGGAATTTGTTCGTAAAGGTAAACCAAGTAGGGAAACTGATAAATGGGCAGAGATGGCTGAACAAATGCGTCAAGCAGGCATTGTTGAATGGTATATTGATTCTTGTTATAAGATTAAATATATGTTTCCTAAGGCTCATGCTGCTGCCTATGTTATGAGTGCTTGTCGTATCGCTTGGTTTAAAGTTTATTATCCAATTTATTATTATGCTGCTTATTTCTCAATTCGTTCTAATGACTTTGATCTTGATGTCATGGTTAAAGGAACCAATGCTATTAAAACTAAGATTGCGGAGATTATTAATAAAGGAAAAGATGCTTCCAATAAAGAAGCAGGAATCTTAGATACCCTTCAAATAGCTTTAGAAGCTAGTGTTAGAGGTTTTAAATTTGCAAATGTTAATCTTCTTTTAAGTGATGCTTCACACTTTATTGTAAGTGATGATAAAACAACCTTAATTCCACCATTTAGAGCCCTTGAGGGTCTTGGTGGAACCGTTGCTAATAAGATTATTGATGAACGCAATAAAGGTGAATTCTTAAGCATTGAAGACTTCCAAAAACGTGGTAAAGTATCATCTACTTTAATTGAAAAAATGCGTTTTATGGGTGTTTTAAAAGACCTAGATGAATCCAGTCAATTAAGTTTATTTTAGATAAGAGCAATCTTATCTTTTTCTTTATTTGACAAACATTCATATTAGTATATAATATAAACATCTTATTAAAAAGGGGAACAATTATGGGATATGAATTAATAAATGAAGGCCGCAAATTTTATAAAATATCATCAGCATATATTGCTCGTTTCTTATCTGAAAAAACTTATCGTTTTGAAGAAAGATTTTTATATAGCAAAAGACGTAATAGTGCCTTACGTAAAAGTGATGATTTCAAGCTTTATTATGGGTTACCAGAATATATGCTTTTTGAAGAAGTAAATGGTGAATTAGTTGAATTCTTAACTAAGAATCCTATTTTACCAGAATCACAAAGAAATGAATGTGAAGGACTATATTATATTGAACAACTAGATCATAGAGCTCATAAAACCTTACCAATTGTTATACCTCTTTATACAAATGAAGAAGTTAATAGTTGTTATGCTGGTTTTAATGATGATGAATTGATGGAAATATCTAAATTATATGATGATTTTCACAATAAAAGTAAAGATGCTAAAACGCGTTATTTAGGTATTCAATCAGGTAAAATTAAAAGAATTACTTTTAAAAATCCTTATTTCTCATCAACTAAAAGAAACGCTACCAGATTCAAATAATGAATCTGGTTTTTCTTTGGCATAAAATTCATATAGATGATATAATTATATTGGAATGGATGGTTTTTATGACTAAAAAAACAAGCCTTATGATTTTAGGAATAATCGCTTTATTATTAATCGTCTTAACCTTCAGTTATCAACCCAAAGATTTATTCTATGGTTTAAAACCAAAAGTGACTTTTGGTGAATATAAAATATATGATATTGTTGAACAACGTAATTTAGCTTGTGCTGAAATGATTGAGATTCTTGATAGTGATGAGATATATGAATACTATTTTAACTGTCTAAGAAGTGATCAAATCTATTTTGTCAGTGAAACAGAAATTATAAAAGTTAAAACCTTCTATAAAGCGGGGCTTATAACTAAAGAACAATTATATGAATTAAAGATTATTGATAGAATGTTAAAAGTAAATTAGATTGAAAGAGTGATGTTATGAATAAAATAATATTAGTAGATGGTAATAATTTATTATTTAGAAGTTATTATGCTACTGCTTATAATGGCAATTTCATGAAAAATAGTAAAGATTTTCCAACTAATGCTTTATTTGGTTTTACGAACATGATGAATAAGATTATTGCTGAAGAAAAACCCCAATATATATTGGTGGCTTTTGATAAAGGCAAAACCTTTCGTCATGATAAATATGAAACTTATAAAGCAGGTCGTATTGAAACACCCAATGAATTAAAACAACAATTTCCCATTGCTAAAGAGATGTTAACGGCCATGGGTATTAAATACTATGAAATAAATAATTATGAAGCTGATGATATCATTGGTACTTTTGCTAAGTTTTGTGATCTTGATCCTAATTTTATTGCAACAATTGTTAGTAGTGACAAGGATTTATTACAATTAATTTCTAATGATGTTGATATTAAATTATTAAAACAAAAAGATTATATTCGTTATGATAAGAAATCTTTTATTGAAGAATATAAATTTGATCCCATTAAAATAGTTGATTTAAAAGCCCTCCAAGGTGACCCCTCAGATAATATTCCGGGAGTTAAAGGAATAGGGGAAAAGACTGCTTTAAAACTCATTCAAGACTATCAAACTTTAGATAATGTTTATGCTAATCTTGATCATATTGGTGGCAAATTAAAAGATAAACTAATTGCTGATCATGATAATGCTTATTTAAGTTATGAACTAGCTACGATTGAAAAATCAGTGCCAGTTGAAATTAACCTTGATGATATTATTTATCATGGCATTAATCAAGATAAATTAAATACTATTTATGAGGATTTAGAGTTTTATTCACTCTTAAAGAAAATAAATAAACCAGCCGAAACCAAAAAAATTGATATTAAAATTATTAAAGATCTAGGTGAAATACATATTACTGAAGATTGTGCGGTATATCTAGAAATTCTTGGGACTAATTATCATACTTCTAAAGTCTTAGGTATGGGTGTTTATAATAAAGATTATAGTTATTATATACCCATAGATGTTCTGTTAAAGAAACCTGATTTCTTAATTAAAAACATAAAATATACTTATGATTTAAAGAAGTTATATGTTGCTTTAAAGTGGTTACAAATTCCGGTTACAAATATTACTTTTGATACCATGATAGCAGCTTATTTACTTGATTATAATGTTAAAGATGATATAGCATATTTAGCTAATGGTTTTGGTAGTGATATTCCTTTTTATGAAAATATCTATGGTAAAAATAATAAGTTTTTAGAACCTGATATCAATATTATTGCTGAACAAGCCATCTTGAAAGCTAAGTTTATTTATGATTCTTATACCGATTTAAAAGCTAAACTTATTAAAGAAGACTTATATAACTTGTTTTATGATATTGAACTCCCTACAGCCTTAGTTTTAGGGGATATGGAGTATGCTGGCATATATGTTAATAAACAAGAATTAACTGATATGGGTCAAGAAATAAATATTAAAATTGAATTTGTTAGTAAAGATATCTATAATTATGCTGGAGCGGAATTTAATATCGCCTCACCTAAACAATTAGGTGAAGTCTTATTTGATAAGTTAAATTTACCTCATTCTAAAAAAGGAACAACTGGTTATTCAACAGCAATAGATGTTTTAAATCGTTTAAATGGTAAACACCCCATTATTGAACATATTATTGAGTATCGTATGCTCATGAAACTACGTACTACTTATATTGATGGTTTAATTAATATGGTTATGGATGATGGTAAGATCCATACGATTTATAATCAAACCTTAACGAGAACCGGAAGATTATCATCAATCGAACCAAATCTTCAAAATATTCCTATAAGATCTGAATATGGACGACTTATTCGCAAGGCTTTTGTCCCTAGTGAAAATTGTCTTTTATTAAGTGGCGATTACTCGCAAATTGAATTACGCATTTTAGCCCACATGGCGAATGTTAAATCATTAATCGAAGCTTTTAAAGCGGGTATGGATATTCACACTAAAACCGCTATGGATATTTTCCATGTTGCAGAAGGTGAAGTTACTAAAAAGATGCGTCGTATCTCTAAAGCTGTTAACTTTGGTATTATCTATGGTATTAGTAGTTTCGGATTATCCGAAAACTTAGATATCAGTATGAGTGATGCTAAAACATTTATTGAGACTTATCTACACACATATCCTGGTATTAAAGAATATATGGATGCCTGTATTAAACAAGCTTATGTTGATGGTTATGTTAAAACCTTGCTTAATCGCAAACGTAATTTACCAGAACTTAAAAATACTAACTATATGATTCGTCAACAAGGTGAGCGTATGGCCCTTAATACACCTATTCAAGGAACAAGCGCTGATATCATCAAAAAAGCCATGGTGGCCATCCATAAGGCTTTTAAAGACAATAAATTACAAAGCCAAATGATTTTACAAGTTCACGATGAACTAGTATTTGATTGTTTAGAAAGTGAGAAAGATATCGTTATTAATATTGTTACTGACATAATGGAACATAACTTTGAATTAAAAGTACCATTAAAAGTCGATATTGAATATGGAAATAACTGGTATCAAGCAAAATAAAATGCAAAAAAATAGTTTAAAATTAACATTACTTAAAAGAAAAAAATATATCATAAACCAAGTTAAAGCTAATCTTAATTTAACTGATGAAGAAGCTATTGGAAGTGATTTTAAAGCTATTGGCCAAGATATCGAAAACGCTATGGCAGCTTTTCGAAAAGATATGCCAAAAATTTTAATAAAAAAAGACACAAGTAACCGCTAAATATGTTATATTAATAATAATGAGGAGTGATATATTGACGGAGCTATCAATATTAAAAAATCACCATCGTGAGTTATCTCATATTATGGAAGGTTATTTAAATAATAATGAACAAGTTAAAGAAGCAATAAAGATTTATCAAGAATGTCGTATTGCGACTGATAATAGTGTTAGATGTAAATTAATTCAATTAGCAGAGTCTTATATTGGAAAAGATCCCGAAGCTCGTCAAGCTTTAAAATGCTATAATCATATTATCTTTCTTGAAGAGAGAATTATGAGTCTACAAACTATAGAAAGTGAAGAATTAGTATGCACAAAGTAACCAGAGTTATGGTCATAGTTTTACTTACTAATATGATTTTATCAATAATGCAAGTTATTGTTGGATTAATTGGTAGATCAAGTGCGGTTATTGCGGATGGGGTTCATACCTTAAGTGATATGACCACTGATGTTGTAGCTATTTTTGGTATAAGATTTTCTAATAAACGTGCTAATAAAGCCCACCCTTATGGATATGGGCAAGTTGAATATATAACTAGTATCTTTATTGGGGTCGTAGTTGTTATTGTTGGTTTATTCTTAATCAATAGTACCATGAATAACGCCACCATGGTTCCTAGTATTTATGTTGTTATAGTAACCATCATTACGATTATTACTAAATATATATTATCTAATTATGTATTAGTTAAAGGTTATCGTTGGGATAACTCAATCTTAATTGCTAGTGGTCGTGAAAGTCATGCTGATGTTATTAGTTCAATCTTTGTTCTAACATCATCATTACTAGCACAATTAACCCGCTATAGTAATATGTTTATTTATTCTGATCGTGTTGCTGCTATTTTAGTAAGTATTTTCATTATTAGAGTTGGTTTTAAAATTGTTAGTGAAAACATCAGTGTTATTATTGGTGAACAAGAAACGAATCAAGGTTTTCTTGATGAAGTTAAAGAAATAATCTTAAAAGAAAATAAAATTGAACATATCGATAATATTGTTGCTTTAAAGTTTGGACCATACTACAAATTAAATTTAGAAGTCAAAATGGATGGTCATCTTACTTTAAAGGATGTTAATAAAGTTATGCTTAGAATTAAAAAACAATTAAAAAAAGATAAGAAAATAAGATATATAACGATTCAGGTTAATAATTAAAGGAGTCATATGAATAAAGTTACAAAAGTTATGTCAGTTAGTTTTGTGTCTAATGTATCGCTATCCCTTTTAAAAGTCATTATTGGAACTATTGGTCACTCAACAGCGATTGTCGCTGATGGTGCCCATTCTTTTAGTGATCTTTTAACCGACCTAGTAGCAATTATTGGTAATAAAATGTCTTTAAAGCCAGCTGATAAGGAACACCCTTATGGCCATGGTCAATTAGAATATCTAACCTCACTAGCAATTGGAACAGCTGTCCTTTTTATTGCTTTCACTATTATTACAAGTGCTGTTTTTAAAACATCAGTTATTCCTAGTTCATTTGTTATGTGGGTAAGTTTATTTACCATTATTACTAAATACATCCTTGCTAAATATATTTCTATTCGAGGTATTGAATATAACAATGCCATTTTAAAGGCTAGTGGTCGTGAAAGCATGGGCGATGTTATTAGTTCAATCTTCGTCCTTATATCAGCCGTTATGATGCAATTAACCCATTATGTTAGTTGGTTTATCTATGCTGATGCGATTACTACTATTATTGTTGGTCTATTTATCTTTAGAATTGGTTTCTTAATCATAAAAGATAATATTAGTACCATTATTGAAGAACGAGAATTAGATCCTATCCTTAATCAACAAGTTACTAATATTATCTTAAATAATTCTAATGTTAAAAAGATTGATAGTTTAATCATAATTAAATCAGGTCCATACTACAAACTAATGATTGAATTACAAATGAGTGGTAATGGTACTTTAAATCATATTCATAAGAATATTGATTTAATTGAAAAAAATCTAAAAAAAGCTAATCGTAAATACAAATATATAATGATTCACGTTAGTCCAGCAGAATAGAGGAGGCCATTAAAAAGGCCGCACGTTTAATTGTAGCTTTAATAGTAAGTGATCCCATTATGAGCACCATTTGTGATGCTAAACTTAATAGGGTCTGCCCTCGTAACTTTGATAATTATGCTCTCCCTGATCGTAATTTTAATCGTGCTACCAGGAAAGACTTATTACCATATCTAATAAAACAATCTACTTACTATAAAGAACAAATGGGGACTATTTATAAACCAGGTCTCATGAAAACTTTAAAACATAAATAAAATTGACTTATCTACTTTTTTAGATATAATATTGGTGAAAGAGGATTTATGAAAAAAAGTAAATATATTGTTAAAACAACCAAGCACAAACTATTATCTAATATATCACTTCAAGAAATATATGATGAAAATCATCTTTTAGTTATTCCTGAAGAAGATATAGAAATAGATGATGTTATCGAGCCCATTGTAGTTTCAATTTCTGCATTAGTGGTATCTGATTTAGTCCCAAATACCCCAATTGTAGTAATAAACGAGTTAGATTATTATGGTTTAAGTGGTAACAAAATGAATAATATTGACGAGGTAGATACTTTTATGACAGCTACTCATAATACCAAACCAACACCAAAGAGCCCATCAATTAAGACTACAATATTATATTCAAAAGAGTATGATAAGCACCTAAGAGTTACTTTTATCGTTAATGCTGATAAATCAATTGACTACTTATCAGTTAGTGAAATCAATAACCCTGTAATTGCCGATTTACCATTAAATGGAGTTAGTAGTAAAGAACCATTACAATCTTTATTTGAAAAACTATTTAAAAACCAAAAAACTCCGGCTGAACTTAATGTTGATCACAATCGTGAAGCAGCAGCGGAAGCTGGTAAAGATTATGAACCATATAATGGTCACTCTAAAATATTAAAAAGATAATAGCTAAAGACATTAGTGTTGACTAATGTCTTTATTAGTATATAATATTTAAAAAAGAGGTTTTTATGGAACAAGATTATAATGCTAAATTAAATTATTATATTAATAATAATCTTCGTAAAACGAAATTACTAGTTTATTTAAAAGAGTTAGCGCAAACTAACCCCAAGAATATTCTTTTAATTAATAGTTTTATTACTTTAATTGAAAAACGTAATGCTGATTTTTTAAAAATCAGCAATCAAGAGAAACAAAAGATTTTAAGAGAATTAAATACTCATCATTTTGGTGATAACAACATTGTTAAACGTAGCGAAGTTTTAGTAACTAAAACTCCGGTTAGTCGAATAACCTCAACCTTAACTTATCACGATAATGATGCGGGCACTATTTTAGATTTATCTTTTAGTGAATTTACTACACCAATTCAAATTAAGGTTAATAAGTCACAAATTAATAAAAGAAAATTAACGCTTGATGAAGTCTACCAAAAGATTAAAAGCACTCCTAATTGGAAACAACTATTAGATGATATTTTTTATTCATCAATTAATAGTGATCAATCAGATTATAATGCTGATGATATTAGGGAATCAGTCAAATCTTTTCAAAAATAATATATAAGACATTAGTTTATTGACTAATGTCTTTATTAGTATATAATATATTATCAAGGAGTTGACTTATGACGATAGATTTAATTACTAAAGTTGTTAAGAAACTTGATCCCCAAGGCGAACTTAATAAGTTCTTACAATCCCTATCTAAAAATGCTTTAATGGAAACCAGAGCATCTATAATTGAACATAGTATGGAAGTAAAACATTTTATCTGTGTTATGAATTATATTGGTAATACTAATCATATTATTGAATATAGTGGATTTTTAAGTGAACTTAAAAGTTCGATTACAACATCTGAATATAAACAAATGATTCAAAGTCAAAGAAAACAAGTTCTATCCATTCTCATTAAAACCGACTCGTATTTATCAATGTTATTTAATGAAGAAGTAATTGAATACTTACAACTATCTACTGCTATTTTATGTAATCTCCGCAATTCATCAATTTTAACTAATGAAGAAAGAATTGAAAAGCTTGATTTAGAAAATATCTTTTTACTTTTAAGTCGAGAAATCTGTCCTCATCCTTTATGGATTAATTTAAATAATCCTAATGCTGCTTATGACTTCCCTGATCAAACTTGTAAATGTGCGCTATGTGGTGATGCTATAGTATCCTCTGATATAGCTGATTTTAATTATGGGTCTCATATTGATAAAAGTGGTCGTCAAAGAGTCTATGGTGGGCCGATAATTGGTATTCCTGAGGATCTTGTTATTGCTTATAAACGTGCTGAGGAAGAAAGAATTATTCCAATAGAATTTAATAAATTAATTCTTAAGAATAAAGATATTCCACTACATATCTTAGCTGAACAATTTATTCAAGGAAAAGAATCATTAAACTGTTCAAATGATAAACAAAAGTCTAATCGTATTAATAAGTAAGGAGAATATTATGGAAGATAAAACATTATATAAAGCAACTTGTGAACAAGAAATAACTAAGTTAAAAAAACAAATCGAAACATGCAAAAAGAATATTGATTATGATAAACATCCTTTTAATCATCCCTTAACCCAAAGATTACTTGTTCTTAAAACCGAATTAAGTAGCATGTTTATCATTAGACAAAGTTACTGTGATCATGGTTTGTTATTAACTAATGATCAAGATAAAGATTGTTTTTATCAATGCATTGAATGTGGTAAGATAATTACCGAAAAAGAAACTAATACTGAAGTTATTGATATTAAAGAATTAAAGATAAATTCATCTATTAATATCGCTCCGGTAATCCTTTATCTCCATGAACAATACCTAAAGACCTATAATACTAATCAAGGTTTTAAAGAATATATTATTAATAACTTTAAAAACAGGGCTATTAAAAAGATGTCTGATGACACTAAAAGATATATTGATGATATTGTTGATATCTTAATTAGTTATAATGAACCTGCTGTTGAATTAGAGAAATATTTATTTAATAAAGAAACAATTGCTTTAGGTCTCAATAAAAACATGACTTTTGATGTTGATTCTTTTCGTGATCTTATCTATCAACAACTAGATGAATATCATCAAGAAAAGGATATAAAACATGGAAAATAAAGATACTTTAGATTTAAAAATAAAAGAATTAAAAGATAAACTTATTTTATCAGAAGAACGTGCTAATAAACATGGTAAAAATCTTAGAAGTTTTCATGTTAAAGCACTTGTTTATCAACTTAATGAATTAAGTCAACTTCAAATGGCAAGACAAGCAATATGTAAGCATAATATGATTTTAAATAATAATCTAGATTTTCCTTTCCAACACCACTGTTTAGAATGTGGTTTTACCATTTATCCTATCACTAATGCTATTCATCAATCAGATCTTGCACTAGGAATGGAAGTTATTTTGATGAGTGATTTAATTAAGATTAATCCTGATAAATTAGTGACGATTATTACTAATGCTTATCAATCTTTTAATGGTACTAAAAAAGAGTTTAAAGACTTTGTTTTAAATACTTATAAAAATGAAGAAGTAATAGCACCATCAGTTGATGTTATGAATATTGTTTATAATTATATTAAGGTCTTAAGTAGATTCTCTAATCCTACTTATGAATTAAATGATTTTTTAAAAGGTAAAAAAACTATTACTTTAAGAAAACATCCAGAATTAATCATTAGTTCTGATATTTTAAAAAAACTCATTCATCAACATATGCCTGAGGTATATGTTGATGCCCAAACTAAAGATGAGATTGATAATGAACCAAGAAGATATCTGAAAGTTAAGGTTTTAACTAATGATAAAAACCGTTGAGTATTTAAAATTAGAAAAATCAAGATATATATTTATTAAGCACCAAAAAACTAGTTGGAAGAAACTAATTAAGATTTATGAACAAAATCTTGATAAATAATTATTTATCAAGTATAATATAATATATAATAAAAATGTAGATGGAAAATAGTAATAAGTTTAATTATTTATAGAAAGTTAGTGGTTAATGGAAACTAATAATAATAACTTATGAATCTAATCCAGAATGAAGTGGGAACACCTCCGGTAATGCCGTTATGCTAATTAAGACTATTTAGGATGGTACCGCAGGAATGCTCCTATATTGATAGTCTTTTTTTTATTAAAAGGAGAGAATAATATGATAGATATTAATTTAGTAAGAGATAATCCCGAACTAGTAAGGAATAATATTAAAAAGAAATTTCAAGATCATAAATTACCCCTTATTGATGAGGTTTTAGCCTTAGATTTAAAGAATAGAGATTTAAAACTTAAAGGGGATAATTTAAGAGCTTTAAAAAACACTAAATCAGCCCAAATAGGGCTTCTTATGCGTGAGGGTAAACAAGTAGAAGCAGATAGTATCAAAGAGGCTGTAAATGGCTATAATAATGAATTATTAGCAGTTGAAAAAGAAGAAGAAGAACTACAACTACAAATAAAAAAAATAATGATGAGTATTCCTAATATCATAGCTGACTCTGTACCACTTGGTAAAAGTGATTTAGATAATGTTGAAGTAGCAGTCTATGGTGATAAGACTAAATATGATTATGAAGTCCCATATCACTTAGATATCTTAGAAAAATTAAATGGTATCGACTTAGATAGTGCAAGACGAGTATCGGGTAATGGGTTTTATTACTTAATGGGTGATATTGCGAGACTTCATTCAGCTGTATTAACCTACGCTAGAGACTTTATGATTGACAAAGGATTTACATACGTTATACCACCATTCATGATTAGGGGGGACGTAGTAACTGGGGTTATGAGCTTTGAAGAAATGGATAATATGATGTATAAGATTGAAGGGGAAGACCTTTATTTAATTGGTACTTCTGAACATTCTATGATTGGTAAATTTAAAGACCAAATCTTAGATCAATCAGAACTTCCTTATACCATGACATCATACTCACCATGCTTCCGTAAAGAAAAAGGAGCTCATGGAATTGAAGAACGTGGTATCTACCGCATTCATCAATTTGAAAAACAAGAAATGATTGTTGTTTGTGATCCCAAAGACTCCGAAGCTTGGTTTGAAAAAATGTATAATTACACCATTGAGTTATTTAGATCAATGGACGTTCCAGTAAGAGCCTTAGAGTGTTGCTCTGGCGATCTAGCTGATTTAAAATATAAATCAATTGATGTTGAAGCATGGAGTCCAAGACAACAAAAATACTTTGAAGTAGGTTCTTGCTCCAACTTAACTGATGCTCAAGCTAGAAGACTAGGTATTAGAGTAAAAAGTGGTAATGATAAATACTTCGCCCACACTCTAAACAATACCGTTGTCGCACCACCTAGAATGCTTATAGCCATCTTAGAGAATCATCTAAACCAAGATGGCTCTATTAACATCCCCAAGATCTTACAACCATATATGGGTAATAAGACTAAGATAGATATAAAGAAATAGTAGGGATACTGTCTCTTTTTTTGTTTAAGTTATTTTAATTTGTAAACAATTAATTTATGATAGGAGTGTTTTATATTGAAACAAAAGTATAGGTTGGCCTTTATTTTTATTGTTATTTCATTTACTTTATTTACCAATAATGTAAATGCACAAAGGGGATGTTGTTCGTGGCATGGCGGAGTAGCGGGCTGTTCAAGTAACGGACGACAAATTTGTAATGATGGTACCTTGAGTCCAAGTTGTATATGTACCCCAATAAATTCATATATTTATGGTTGCACTAGTTCAAGCGCTATAAATTATAATTCAAAAGCCAACAAGGATAACGGAACTTGCAGATATTATATTTACGGTTGTACTGATAAAAACGCTACGAATTATAATTCAAATGCTAATACTAATGATGATTCCTGTAAATATTTAAACAACGAAGTTGTAAATTCTGGAAATGATGATGCAATAGACAACGAACCTTCTAATAATGCAGTTTGGATAGAATTAGCATTATTTGTAGGATTTATAATTAGCACCAAATACATGTTTAAAAATACCAGAGGAGAGAAAAAGCCCTAAAATTAACAATGTATTTTTCGCGTGGTAAAGAGAAATAATAGTAAGGCTATCATCCGAAGATAACGCATTGCTGTAAATATTTTGTTTGATTTTTCAATTGATATGATAATCTTTATATTTATTTTACAAATTCAAAAGAAGTAATGTTATAATATTTTTAGGTGATAAAATGGAAAAAGCAAAAAGGGAAATTATAAAATTTGCTAAAGATAGGGATTGGGATCAATTCCATACTCCAGAAAACCTAGCAAAATCGATTTCAATTGAGGCAGGAGAACTTTTAGAATGCTTTCAATGGAATAGTAAATTTGATAAAGAAGAAGTTGCCGATGAGCTTGCTGATGTAGTCAATTATTGTATTTTGCTTGGTAATAAGCTAAATATTGATTTAGAAGAAATTGTGTTATCTAAAATTAAGAAAAATGAGTTAAAATATCCTATTGATAAATCAAAAGGTAAGAGTAATAAATATGACAAGTTAGGAGATTAACATGTTAGTATATGAAGGTATTAAAAGTAGTTTTTTATCTGATGTAATTGAAGATACAATTGTCGAAAGAATCCTTGAAAAGTATGTTCCGATTTTTGGCAATAGTAACATATCACAAACAAGAGCATTTAAGAATTCTATGGAATATATGTATAAAGTACTTTCTGACGATGAAATACCTGATAATTCTGGGATCGCAATCGAATTCAATATACCATCTACTTCAAAAAGAGTAGATTTTATTGTGTCTGGATTTGATCAATCTAAAAATAGCTCAGTAATTATTATTGAATTGAAGCAATGGGACGAATGTTCTAAAGTAGATGGTAAGGACGGACTTGTTAAAACATATGTGGGTGGTAATTTCAGGGAAGTAACACATCCATCTTATCAAGCATGGTCATATGCAAGTCTAATTCAAGATTTTAATCAATCAGTACAAGAAGAAAGTATAGGATTATATCCATGTGCGTATCTTCATAACTATAAAATAACTGAAAATGATCCAATAATTGATAATATTTATCAAGAATATATAGAAGCCGCTCCTGTATTTGGTATGGGTGATGTTTTAAAACTAAGAGAATTTATTAAAAAATACGTTAAGTACGGTGATAATAAAGAACTTTTATACAAAATTGAAAATGGTAAGATTAGACCATCAAAAAGATTACAAGATGCCTTATCGAGTATGTTAAAAGGGAATCAAGAATTTTTGATGATTGATGAACAGAAAGTTATATATGAAACCGCTATTGAATTATCATTGAAATCATACGAAGATAACAAAAAAAGAGTATTGGTTATTAATGGCGGACCAGGGACTGGCAAGTCAGTATTGGCTATTAACTTATTAGTATATTTAACAAATAAAAATATGGTAGTCAATTATGTTACTAAAAATGCTGCGCCGAGAAATGTTTTTTACGATAAATTAAAAGGAAATTTTAGTGCTAGTTATATTAAAAATTTATTTAAAGGGTCAGGAGTTTACACAGATGCAAAAACAAACACTTTTGATACTTTAGTGGTTGATGAAGCACATCGTTTAAATGCTAAATCTGGTATGTTTAAAAATCTAGGCGAAAACCAAGTCAAAGAAATAATAAATGCTGCCAAATGTTCAATATTCTTTTTAGATGAAAATCAAAAGGTGACCATGTCTGATATTGGTAGCGCAGATGTTATTAAAGCATATGCAAAACAAGCGAATGCTGAATTACACTTTGTTGAACTTGAATCACAATTTAGATGTAACGGATCAGATGGTTATTTATCATGGTTAGACAATATACTAGAAATAAAAGAAACGGCCAATTATACTTTTGATTTTGATTACGATTTTAAAACCGTTGATTCTCCAGAAAAATTAAAAAATATGATTTTTGAAAAAAATAAAATTAATAATAAATCTAGATTAGTGGCTGGATATTGTTGGAATTGGATATCTGCGGGCAAAAATAACTCTGAAATTCACGATATTGTTATACCTGAATACTCTTTTGAAATGAGTTGGAATTTAGGTAATAGTAGCACATGGGCTATTGATGAAAACTCGGTAAATGAAGTTGGATGTATCCATACTTGTCAAGGATTAGAATTTGATTATGTCGGAGTAATTATAGGTGAAGACATTAGATATGAGAATGGTCATATAATTACTGATTTTACAAAGAGAGCAAAAACAGATAAATCTTTGTTTGGAATAGTTGCAAAATCTAGACAAAACAAAAATGAAGCTGATAAGCAGGCCGATCAAATAATAAAGAACACATACAGAACTTTAATGACTAGAGGAATGAAGGGGTGTTATATATATTGTGTTGATAAGAAGTTACAGGAATATTTTATTAGATCGTTGATAAAACAAAAATAAAATCTATAAATTACAAAATAATATGAGTAATTATGTTAATTATTATTGCAATATCAATTGAAATTAATAATAAAATTTTTACAAATTAAAATATTTAAGGAGGTAAAGTTATGGCTAGATATAGAAGATATTATAGAAAAGATCTTTCCGGTTTAATATTGTTGGTACTTATAGGGTTAATGTCGTGGTTTGCTAGTACTTTTAATCAACATCCTGTGCTAACAACAATTGTAATTGTTTCTATAGTTTCAATAACAGGGTATATAATTTATTTTTTCAAAAAAAAGAAAACTATTAAAAACGAATTTAACAAAGGTAATGTTGGTATTTGCCCATTATGTGGTAGTCAATTAGTAGCAAAACAAGGTAAATATGGCCCATTTATTGGTTGCTCTAATTTCCCACAATGTCGATATATTCAAAATAAGTAATAAAAGCAGTATTAAAAGATAGTTTAAAATCTATCTTTTTTTCTTATTGTGATGGTATAATATTAATAGAATAAGAGGTTTTTATGAGCGTAAACAATCGTAATGAATTAATTATTATAAAGGATGAAGATAAAACAAATGATGTTAGTTCAATTGTTTTTACCAGCGCCCAAAAGTATAGAGTAGTTTTCAACGGATCTGATCGTGCTTTTTTTTATGCTAAGAACAGTATAAAATTATTTAATAACCCAATATGCTTATCTTCAAGTGATGTGATTATAAAATATATTGATAAAGAGATTGATAACATTGATTCTATTTTAATTTTTAACAATCAATATGTAAAAATTATTTTTGTAAATAATCTTAGTAGTTTATATTTGAAAAGAGATCTTATTATTGAAAAAAATTCATCTAAAGAAGAAAGTATTAACTGTTTTCAATACTTAAAACAATTAGCTAAAGTCGTTAGTATGGTAACTGATGATGGCAAAGTATTATTAAGTGATCAATATGAGAGAATGTCGGAGATTAACCATAAAAGTATTTTAGCAAAATACATTACTCGTGAACGAATTAAAAAAAATAAGCTTTCTAATAATCTTATATATCCATTTGGATATAATTTAAGTCAAGGCGAAGCGGTAGAGAATGCTTTTAGTAATGATGTTAGCATTATTGAAGGACCACCGGGAACCGGGAAAACTCAAACTATCTTAAATATTATTGCTAATGCGGTTATGCAAAACAAAACAGTAGCTGTTGTGTCTAATAATAATTCAGCAACAGCTAATGTAATTGAAAAACTAGAAAAAAGCTCTTTAGACTTTTTTGCTGCTTTTTTAGGTAGTAGAGATAACAAAGAAAAATTTATTGAACTACAGGATGAAGAATATCCTGATTTTAGTAATTGGCAAATGAATAGAGATCAGATGAATAAACTATCTGATTATTTGACTGAACAAAAAGAAGCAATTGCAAAGATGAATATAATAAGAAATAATGAAGCTAAAGCTATTCAAGAATTAAGTGATATTGAAAATGAAAATCATCATTATCATATATACTTTAATGATCGCTCTAATAATATATTAGATATAAAAGCATTTGGTAATTTTAATGCTTCCAAAATAGAAGCATTCATTATAAAAATAGAAGAAATTCAAAGTAATAAAAAAAATATATCAATAATTGATAAAATTAAATTTTTATTTATCTACGGAATATATAATTTTAAATTATATAATAATCC
>JBBQFD010000004.1:0-41709 GCA_038321575.1 Bacilli bacterium
GCGGCGTTAATCCCTCAGATATATCCATATTGATGGTATATCTAAAAAAGGAGTATAAACATGACCGAAAATAAGTTTATTGAAGAACTAAAACTATTAGGAATACATATTAATGAAATTCAATTAAAACAACTTAATCAATACTATCAACTATTAATAGTATGGAACGAAAAAATAAATCTGACCTCAATAACCGAGAAAGATCAAGTTTATTTAAAACATTTCTACGATAGCTTAACCATTATAAAAGTCATCGATTTAAATAATGAACAAAGTTTATGTGACATAGGTTCTGGAGCAGGATTTCCAGGTATTGTTCTGAAAATAATGTTTCCGCACTTGAAAATAACATTAGTAGATTCATTAAATAAACGTATTATATTTTTGAATGATGTAATTGAAAAAATTGGCTTAAAAGATATTACCACTATTCATAGCCGTGCCGAAGACTATGCAATTAAACATAAAGAAGAGTATGATGTTGTTACTGCTAGGGCAGTAGCACCACTTCATATTTTACTTGAATATTGCGTACCAATAATAAAAGTTAATAAATATTTTATTGCTATGAAAGGTAACATTTCCCAAGAAATAATTGATGCTAAAACCGCTTTAAAAGCATTGGATTCTGAAGTCGTTAAACAAGAAGAATTCCTATTGCCAATTGAAGGAAGCAACAGAGCAATTTTAAAAATCGTAAAACTAAAGAAAACCAATCCAATTTATCCAAGAAAATTTAGTGAAATTAAGAAAAAAAGTTTATAAGTAACCATTAAAGTGGTTGCTTTTTCTATGCTTAAAAATTATTTCCCAAAACACTAACAAAACAATTGAATTATTTCCCAAAACATAGTATTATATATATAGTAGATATAAAAGGGGGTTTATATATATGGATATGGAGAAGAAGGTTTTAGAGTTACCTTTAGATGACGTATTGCCAAATCGTTTTCAACCACGTATTAAGTTTAATGAAAAAACGATTAATGAGCTAGCAGAATCTATCAAGAAACACGGTGTAATTCAACCAATTGTTGTAAGACAAATAGGTGATAAATATGAGATTATTGCTGGTGAAAGACGTTATAAAGCAAGTGTATTAGCTGGAAAAGAAACAATTCCAGCAATAGTTGCTAACTTAGATGACCGTGACAGTGCGGAAGTAGCTTTAATCGAAAACGTTCAACGTGAAGACTTAACAGCAATCGAAGAAGCTTCATCATATAAGAAGATTCTTGATATGGGATACCTAACTCAAGCACAATTAGCTGAAAAATTAGGTAAAGAACAATCAACAATCGCGAATAAAATTCGTCTTTTAAATCTATCTGAAGAAGCGCAAGAAGCACTTTTATATCAAGAGATATCTGAAAGACACGCACGATCACTATTAAGATTAGATGCGGATACTCAAAAAAGTTTATTGAAGAGAATAACTGATGAAAGATTAACTGTTCGTAAGACTGATGAAATAATCGATCAATTATTAAATAAAAACAACAATGTTGAAATTTTAGATTTTAGTAACGTTGAAGTTGCTAAAAAGGAGGAGCCAATGGTAGAACAAAAAGAAATCAATAATTTTAATTTACCTATTGAACCAATTGTTGAAGAAATACAACCTGAAACAAACCCAGGATTTGTTGATCTTGCTAAAATGGAAAGCCAAGCTCAAGATATATTTAAAGAAACTCCTGTTGTAGATATGAGTTCCTTCTTAGAAACGCCAAAAACAGAAGTTGAAGCTTCACTAAATACTACTACAGAAACAAATAGTGATGCTTATGGTTTAAAACCAAAGAAATATTTCAATTTAAATTTTGAAGACGAAACCGAAACATCTAAAATACCAACAATTGAAGTGTTTAATGGCTTTGTGGCTCCGCCAATAATTGAAACTACACCGGCTGCACCGGTTGTTGACCAACCAGCAATGCCAAATGTAGAAACACCACAAGTAACTACAGAACAACCAACAACCAATAATTTTGATTTCAATAGTTTTTATAATCAAACACCAACAACACCAGTTGTTGAAATAAAACCAATTGAACCGGTTGAATCACCAATGCCTCCCATTGTGGAAATGCCAACATTTGTAGAACAACCAGTTGTTGAAATGCCAACATTTGTAGAGCAACCAGTTGTTGAAATGCCAATAATTGAAGAAGCAAAAAGTAATAATCAATTTGTAGTAGGGGATTTAAAGACAGTAATTAATACAATTAGAACCTGCGCCTCTACAATCGAAAAATATGGTTACATAATTGATACTGAAGAATTTGATTTTGAAGATATGTATCAAGTAATATTTAAAATTACAAAGAAATAAGAAAACCTTATTTCTTTTTTTATTGTGAAACATTAGTAAAAATGTTAAAATAACACTGGTGATATATATGGAATTTCAATTAGTGTCTAAATATAAACCTAGTGGTGATCAACCAACAGCTATTAAAAATATAATAGCTAATTTAAATGCAGGCAAAAAAGATCAAGTCTTATTAGGGGCAACTGGTACTGGTAAAACTTTTACTATTGCCAATGTTATTCAAAGTGTAAATAAATCAACGCTTGTTTTGGCACATAACAAAACACTTGCTGGCCAATTGTATGGTGAATTAAAAGAGTTATTTCCCAACAATCATGTTGAATATTTTGTGTCATATTATGACTATTATCAACCAGAAGCCTATGTTGCGAAAACAGATACTTATATTGAAAAAGATGCCTCAATCAATGATGAAATTGATGAGTTACGTCATTCTGCAACCTCTTCATTATTAAATTATCGCGATACTATTGTTGTAGCTTCTGTTTCTTGTATATATGGAATAGGGGAAGTAGAAGAGTATAAAAAGAAAATGCTCGGTTTAAATATTGGGCAAAAAGTAAAAAGAGATGAAATTTTAATAAAACTTGTGGAAATGCTATATGAACGTAATAATATAGATTTAAAAAGAGGAACTTTCCGCGTAAGGGGAGATGTTCTTGAAATTATCCCAGCGAATCAACACGGGAAAGCATTAAGAATTGAATTTTTTGGTGATGAAATTGAAAGAATAAGCGAATTTGATACTTTAACCGGTGTTATTTTGAGTGATAAAAAAACTATTTCTATATTTCCAGCGTCCCACTTTGTAACTAGTGAGGACAAATTAAAAATAGCAATTAAAAATATAAAAGTAGAGTTAGAAGAACAATTAAAATTATTTAAACAAGAAAATAAATTATTAGAATATCAAAGACTAATGGAAAGAACTAATTATGATTTAGAAATGTTAGCCGAAACAGGTTTTTGCCGCGGTGTTGAGAATTATTCTCGTCAAATAGCATTAAAACAACCAGGAGAAACCCCAACTACACTAATAGATTTCTTTGGCGATGACTTTCTTTTAGTAATAGATGAGTCACATGTTAGTATTCCCCAAGTAAGAGGAATGTATAATGGCGATCGTGCCCGTAAAGAAGTATTAGTAAATTATGGATTTCGTTTACCAAGCGCTATGGATAATCGCCCACTTAAATTTGAAGAATTTGAAAATAAAATTAAACAAGTTATTTATGTTTCAGCAACTCCTGGTGATTATGAAGTTGCTAAAAGTGATGGATTAATAATTCAACAAATCATTCGCCCAACTGGTCTATTAGACCCGACTATTGAAGTTAGAGGAACTAATGGGCAAATAGATGATTTAGTTACTCGCATTCATACCCAAATTGAAAATAAAGAAAGAACCCTAATTACAACCTTAACAATTCGTATGGCTGAGGAATTAGCTAATTATTTAAAGAAATTGGATATTAAAGTAGCGTATTTACATAGTGAAATAAAGACTCTTGAACGCTTACGTATCATTCGTGATCTTCGCTTAGGGAAATACGATGTCCTAGTTGGAATAAATCTTTTAAGAGAGGGTATTGATATCCCTGAAGTAAGTTTAATTGCCATTATGGATGCCGATAAACAAGGGTTCCTACGTAGTGATCGCTCACTAATTCAAACTATCGGAAGAGCAGCCCGTAATGTTAATGGACATGTTGTTATGTATGCTGATAAAATAAGTGATGCTATGGAAAAAGCCATGAAAGAAACCGAACGCCGTCGCCATATTCAAGAAGCATACAATATAAAAAATAATGTTACCCCAACAACAATTATTAAAGATATAAGAGACTTAATTTCAAATAGAAGTGAAGTTCTTGAAAAAGAACCTGATAAGTTAACTAAAAAGGACAGAGAATTACTTGTGATGAATATCGAAGAAGAAATGCGTTTAGCAGCCAAAAATTTAGATTTTGAAAGAGCTATGGAATTAAGAGATATTCTTTTTGAAGTAAAACTAGGTAAATAACCAGGTTGATTTAATTTATAAACTAGTCAAATTTTATGTAAACATAAAGGATAAAGACTAGTTTTTCTTAACTCAAACAATAATATTTTATAAAATTATGTTATAATATTTTTAGGAGTGATAATATGAAAATCATAATCGAAGAGAAGAAGAATCGTTATCGCATTAATATGTTTTTAGACTGGTTAATATATATGTTTGGATATACAGCCGTTTTAATTGCGGTATCGCTAATATTTAAAAAAACAGTTATTATTGATAACAGCATTTTTGGTTTGTGGGGCTTTTTTGCTGCTGTAATAATTTATTTTTTAAATAAAACAATTAAACCAATTATTGTATGGTTAACCTTGCCGTTAACCGCATTAACTCTTGGTTTATTTTATCCGTTTATCAATGTTTTCATTTTAAAAATGGTCGAATTTATATTAGTAGGTCATTTTGCGATTACTAGTATTAAAATGGGCTTCTTAGTTGCTATATTAATTTCTATAATGAACGCTCTGATGGATCATTTAATCATTGATCCTTTAGTTGATAGGAGAAAAAAATATGAATAGTATTTTTTTAGACTTAGGTATAATTCAAATTCATTGGTATTCAATTTTCATATTTTTTGGTATTTTAGCAGGCGGATTAATAACATTATTAGAATCGCGCCGTTTTAAAATATCCGAAGATTTTATTATTAATTTATTTTTCTACATGATACCAATAGCCCTTATCGGAGCTCGCCTTTATTATGTATTATTTAACTGGCAATATTATAATTTAAACCGCGCTGAAATATTTCAGGTATGGCAGGGGGGACTTGCCATTCACGGAGGAATTCTTTTCGGTTTATTATGGTTAATATATTATAGTCGTCGTTATAAAGTTAATACTTTGAGATTACTTGATATTGTATCTGTAGGACTACTTATTGGTCAAGCTATCGGTAGATGGGGAAACTTTTTTAATCAAGAAGCTTTTGGTCCTGCAACAACACTAAAGTTCCTTCAAGGACTACACCTACCTAAATTTATTATAGATGGAATGTTGATTAACGGTGTATATTACCAACCAACTTTCTTATATGAATCATTATTTTGTTTATTAGGATTTATTATCATTTTATTTATCCGCCGCCTTCAATATGTAAAAATAGGTCAAATAACAAGTATATATCTATTATGGTATGGAATTGGCCGTTTCTTTATTGAAGGGCTTAGAACTGATAGTTTAATGTTTGGGGGCTTTAAAGTTGCCCAAATAGTTTCCATTGGAATGATTATTATTGGTACGCTTCTATATGCTTCAAGAAAAAAAGGTTCTGTGTTTGAAAAAAGATATAATGATTGGGGGGACACAAATGACATTAAATTCTAATACTGTAATTATCGGTGCTGGCGTTGCCGGCATGACCTCAGCTATTTACTTAAAAAGATCAAACATAGATGTTATAGTTCTTGAAAAAAGTGCCCCAGGTGGGCAAATAGTAGACCATGACAGTATTGAAAACTACCCCGGTTTTTCCAAAATCGCCGGCGCTGATTTAGCACTTAAAATGTTTGACCAAATAAAAGGTCTCGGTATTGAATATCGATACGGGGATGTCGTTAGCATAAAAGACATGGGTGATTATAAAACAATTATCACCGATACAGAAGAAATAACTTGTAAAAATATTATAATTGCATCAGGTCGTCACCCAAGAGAACTAGGTTTACCTTTAGAAAAAGAATTACAAGGGCACGGTATTAGCTATTGTGCTATTTGTGATGGGCCAGGATTTAAAGATAAAGTAGTCGCTGTTGCCGGGGGAGGTAATAGTGCCGTTGGTGAAGCTAGATATCTAGCTGGAATATGTAAAAAAGTATATTTAATTCATCGCCGTGATCATTTTCGCGCTGATGCTATAGAACAAGATAAACTAAAGAAATTCGATAATATAGAGATAATGTTTAATAGTACAATCCAAGAATTTAAAAAAGAAAACAATCAATTATCAAGCATATTAGTTAAAACTAATGAAGTTTCACAAGAATTAGTCGTTGATGGTTTATTTATTTATATTGGTCAAGAACCAGTAACTAATTATTTAAAAGAAATACCCATCAATCTTGATAACGATTATGTTTTAGTTGATGATAAAATGCATACTAACATTAAAGGCATTTATGCATGTGGCGATGTTATTAAAAAAGAAGTATATCAAATTTCAACAGCTATTGGTGAGGCAAGTATTGCTGCTTTAAGCATTAAAAAAGATATGTAAAAATATCTTTTTTAAACAAACTATACAAATGTAGGAGTGATAATATGAATAAAAAAGTGGTCGTATTAGGTGGAGGAACGGGATTATCTACCTTACTGCGTGGTTTAAAACAATTCCCCTTGGATTTAACTGCTATTGTTGCAGTTAGTGATGATGGACGTAGTACTGGTCGCTTACGCGAAGAATTTAAAACCCCGGCTGTTGGTGATATTCGCCAAGTTATAGTAGCGCTGTCTGAGACCGAGCCATTAGTTCAAACGTTATTAAACTATCGCTTTCAAACTACTAGCGATTTAAACGGACATACTATTGGCAATTTATTATTAACCGCGATAACTAATATCACTGGTAATTTGTCAAATGGTATTGAAGCTTTAAGTGTGGTATTTAATCTTAAAGGTAAGGTTGTCCCATTAACTGAAGATAATATAACTTTAGTTGGCGTAATGAGTGATGGCGCAATTATTGAAGGGGAACACTCTATAAGTGAATACGGTAAGACAATTGATCATGTTTATTATAAAAATCCTCCAATTGTAACACCGGAAGCCTTAAAAGCAATTGAAGAAGCCGATTTAATCATATTAAGCATGGGTAGTTTATATACAAGTATAATACCTAATTTATTATGCCCTGCTTTAATTGACACCATCGATAAAAGCAACGCTAAAATAGTTTATGCGTGTAATATGATGACGCAACCAGGAGAAACTGATAACTATACTGTAAGTGATCATATTAAAGTATTAAATAAATATTTAAAAAACCGCAAAATTGATATTGTAATTGCAAATAATGGTATAATTAAAAACGAATTAGTAACAAAGTACGCTAGTTTAGAGCAAAAAGATCCAGTTATTTTAGATAAAGATCAACTAAAAGATGTTGAAGTTATTGAAGATGATTTTGTAACCATTGAAGAAGAGAGAATTCGTCATAATAATCTAAAATTAGCATTTCATATATTTTCATATCTAGTATAGGTGGTGATATTATGTCTTTTACAAGTACTGTAAAAAATGAAGTAAGTAAAATTGAAACAATTAAAGCCGAACGCATTGCTGAATTATCAGCTATCATAAATAATATTGGAATAATTAATAATGGTATTAAAATAACCACTGAAAATGCCAGCGTTGCTCGCAGGATATTTAATTTAATTAAAGATCTATATAATATTAGTGCCAAAATCACAGTTCGTAAAGGTTATAATTTTAACAAAAACTACTTATATATATTAGAAATTACGCAAAGAAATAATAATATATTAAATGATTTAAGTATATATGAAAGCCATACAAGACTAACTATCCCTAAAAACTATCTAATAGATGATGAAGAATCAGTTAGAGCTTATCTTCGAGGTTTGTTTTTATCCATAGGAAGCATTAACGATCCCAAGACAGCTAGATATCATTTAGAGTTTTTAGTTGAAAACGAAGAGTATGCCAAATTTATCGAAGAATTATTAAATAATTTTACTTTAAATAGCAAAGTAATTAAACGTGAAACAAAGTATATGATTTATATTAAGGAAGCTGAAAAGATTGGGGATTTTTTAAGAATTATTAATGCTAGTCAAGCTGTTATGTACTATGAAGACATTAGGATTTATCGTGATCATAAAAACATGACCAACCGTTTAAATAATTGTGAGCAAGCAAATGTCGATAAAACAATCGCAACAGCAATGGACCAAACGCATGATATAGAATTACTTGATACTTCAGGAGCACTTGATTTACTTGATGAAAAAGTTAAAGACGTTTGTATTTATCGTTTGAAATATCCAGATGCCTCACTGCAAGAACTAAGTGAAATTATTACTATTGAAACTGGCAATTCAATTACCAAGCCAGGATTACATCATCGTTTTGTGAAAATAAAAATGCTTGCCAATAAAATAAGAAATAGCCAAAGAAAATAAAAAACTTATTTTCTTTTTTCTTGTAAAGACATAAAGGTAAATTTATAGTATAATATTAGTATTAGTGAGGTGACTTTATGAAAGTAATTTACATCAAAGATCTCAAAGGTCAAGGTAAAAAAGGTGACATAAAAGAAGTCAAAGATGGTTATGGTAGCAACTTTCTAATTAAGAGCGGTTATGCTATAATAGCAAATGAATCAGGAATCAAGCATATAAATACCGAAAATAAACGCAAAGAAAAAGAAACAGAAGAAGAAATTAAAAAAGCTAATATAAATAAAGAAAAAATAGAGAAATTAGAACTTAATTTTAAAGTAAAAGTTGGTTTAAAAGATCGTGTCTTCGGGAGCGTAAGCTCTAAACAAATTATTAGTGCTTTAAAAGATAAAGGGTTTGATATTGATAAGCACAATGTCCATCTAGATACTGCCTTAGGCGTTTTAGGTGCTCACATTGTCAAAATAGAATTACATAAACATGTAATAGCTAACCTCAAAGTAGAGTTAGCAAAAGAAAGATAGGTGCTATTATGGCTGAAAAAGTAATGCCTCATAATATAGAAGCTGAACAAGCAGTATTAGGATCAATGTTTTTATCGAAATACGCTGTTCAAAAAGCAATTGAGAATTTAAATGCTGATATTTTTTACTTAGATAGTCATAGTAAAATTTTTAATGTGTTAGTTGAATTAGATGAAAAACATAAACCAATTGATATTACAACTGTAACTGCGGAATTAGATCGTCTTAAACTACTTAAACAAGTAGGGGATGTCGAATACTTAAGCGAAATTATCAATTCAGTTGCTAGTGCGGCTAATATTGATGAATATATTAAAATAATTGATGAAAAAGCCATCCTTCGTCGTTTAATTAATGAAGCAACTACCATCTTAACCGATAGTTTCAATAGTAGCGAAGAAGTAGGAGAAATCCTCGATCAAGCTGAAAAAAAGATCTTAAATGTTGTTAGAACTCGTAAAGGAACAGAGTTTAGAACTATTCAAGATGTTTTATTTAAAACTCAATCTGATCTAGAAAAATTAGCTCAAACAAAAGGAGAGATAACCGGATTAGCAACTGGTTTCTATGATATTGATAAAATCACTACCGGCTTACACGGCAATGAATTAATAATTATTGCTGCCAGACCAGGTATTGGTAAAACAGCATTCGCGATGAATATTGCAACTAATATTGCCATGAATTTAGGTGAAACTGTTGCCATCTTCAACATGGAAATGGGTGCTGAACAATTAGCAACTCGTATGTTATCGTCAGTTGGTCAAATTGAAGGATATAAACTTCGTAGTGGCCATCTTGAAAATAATGACTGGAAACGTATCAATGAAGCAATTAGTCGTTTAGCAGATACCAAGATGTATATTGATGATACTCCCGGTATGACAATAAGCGAAATAAGAGCTAAATGTCGTCGTTTAGCAAGCTCTGATGACGGATTATCAATCGTAATTATTGACTACTTACAATTAATAAGCGGTACTGCACGTTATGCTGGTAACCGCCAACAAGAAGTATCAGAAATATCACGTTCTTTAAAGACTTTAGCTATGGAATTAGAAATTCCTGTTATTGCACTTGCTCAGTTATCACGTACCGTTGATGGTCGTGAAGATAAACGCCCAATCTTAAGTGACTTAAGAGAATCAGGATCAATTGAACAAGATGCCGATATCGTAGCCTTCCTTTATCGTGAAGATTATTATAACCACGAAAGCGCAATTGATGAAAATACTAGTCGCAGTGAATTTATTATCGGTAAACACCGTAATGGACCAACAGCAACTATTGATTTAATCTTTAAAAGAAATACCAGTACATTTGTAAACTTCGTAAACAAAGAAGAAAAATAGGTGATTTGATGAAAAAAGTAGCTATGTATATATGCTTAATACTAATAAGTATTAGTGTTTTCTTGTTGGGATTTAATTATAAAAATAGCGAAGAACCAAATGTTTTTTATCAAGTTTATCTTGATGAAAATATTATTGGTGTTATTAAATCTAAGGCAGCTTTAGAAAAATATATTAATCAACGTGGTGAAGCTATTAAAAACAAATATAACATTAAAGATGTTTATTCTCCTAATGGTCTTGAAATAAAAAAAGTAGTAACATATCAAACTCATTTTGATGATGTTAATAAAATTTATAGCGAAATAGAAAAACAAAGACCATTTACTATTATGGGCTATCAATTTACTATCAAAGGAACTAAAGATAGTAAGAAAATATTTGTAACTGAAAAAGAAGTATTTCATAATGCTGTTATTCAAACAACTAAGACATTTGTTGGAACTAATCAATATTTAGCTTATGAAACAAAAACGCAATCAGAAATTACAACAATCGGTAGAGTAATTGAAAATATTGATACTGAGGAAGAATTCACTATCAAACAAACTAAAATTTCAGTAACTGAAACTATTTATAGTGATTCAAATGAACTCGCAAAATTTCTTTTATTTGGTACAACTAATCAACAAAAAACATATACAGTTCAAATGGGTGAAACTATTGAACAAGTTTCATTAAACAATAAAATCAGTGTGGAGGAATTTTTAATTTCTAATCCTAATTTTACCAGCGCCACTAATTTATTATTTCCTGGACAACAAGTTGTTATTGGTGTAACTGATCCACAAATTAAAATTGTTGAAAAAGAATATGTTGTTAAAGACATAGTTAGTAATTACAAAACTGATTATGTTATTGATTCAACTTTATATGCTGGGGATCAAAAAGTAGTGCGTAATGGTGAAAACGGACTTATAAGAGTTAAACAAAAAGAAACTAGCGTTAACGGAATGATTACTATTGTTTCTGACCCTGAAAGTAGGGAAGAATTACAAGCACCAATTAATAAAATTATTAATATAGGTAGCAAACAACAAACTGTTTATATAGGTGATCTTGGGTCTTGGGGATGGCCTACTAATCCAGGTTGGACAATTACATCTGCTTATGGTTATCGTATCAACCCTATTAATGGTACCCGTGAATTACATGATGCTTTAGATATTGCCGGAACAGGTGAAGGGTCAAATATATACGCAGTAAATAACGGAATTATAGTAACGGCTGCTTACACTTCTGTAAACGGTAATTATATTATCATAAATCATGGCAATGGATATTATTCACTATATGCCCACTTAAAAAAATTAAATATTTCAGCAGGTAATGTCGTTGAACGAGGACAAGTTATTGGTTATATGGGCCATACTGGTTGGGCCACAGGTACCCATCTTCACTTTGCGATTTATAATACAGTACCATTAAGGGGCACAAAATCTATTAACACGTGGCTATTTTATCGATGAAAATATCAATATTAGCTAGTGGTAGCAAAGCCAACTCAACTTTTATTGATACTAATGAAAATCGCATATTAATAGATATTGGCGCCCCAGCTTTATATATTGAGACTAAACTTCATGAATTAGGAATTGAACCAAATACAATCAACTGTATATTTTTAACTCATACTCATGCTGACCATATTAATGGATTAAGAGTATTTTTAAAAAGATATAATCCAACTGTTTACTTAAGTGAAAAAATGTATAATGAATTATCACCTAAGATAGCATTAAATAATTACGTGATTTTTGATGAGGAGATAATTCTAAACAGTTTAAAGATTACTAGTTTTAAAACTTCTCACGACTGTGATGATTCAAATGGATATATTTTTACAATGAATCATAAATCAATCGTTTTCATAACTGATACCGGTTATATAAATGTAAAACACCATCAAAAATTAAAAAACAAAACCCTATACGTTATGGAAAGTAATCATGATATTGAATTATTAATGAATGGATCATATCCTCATTATTTAAAACAAAGAATCTTAAGTGATCATGGTCATTTATCTAATAAAGACTCAGCTCAATATTTATCTTTATTTGTCGGCAATAAAACAAAGGGAATAATTCTTATTCATTTAAGTGAAAAAAATAATAATCCTAAAGTAGCACTGACTACTTTACAAACAACGCTAAGCAATAATAACATAGCAATTGATAAGATTATTATTGCTAAACAAAATGAAAAAACGGAGATGATTGAAATTTGATAAAAATAATAGTTGTCGGTAAAATCAAAGAATCATTTTATAAAGAAGCAGTTAAAGAATATACTAAAAGACTATCCAAATATACAAAGTTAGCTATTATTGAGTTAAATGATTATAATGGTGATAATAGTATAATTGAACTCGAAAAAGAAAAAGAATTGATTTTAAAAAATATCAACGAAAAGGACTATATTATTACTCTGGAAATTGAAGGTAATGAATTAACTTCGCAAGAATTATCTAAAAAAATTAATGAATGGCAAATTACTAATTCAAATATATGCTTTATTATTGGTGGTTCTAATGGACTACATAATGATATTAAAAAAAGAAGTAACTATCATTTGTCATTTTCTAAGTTTACCTTTCCTCATCAATTATTTAGAGTAATTCTTTTAGAACAAATATATCGTGCATTTAAAATAATGAAAAATGAATCATATCATAAATAAAGCAACATTAGTTGCTTTTTAAGTGTCTAGTGAATATTATTCCCACCATTTTAATTGCCTTTTTAGTTTAAAAACTATATAATTATATTAGGTGATAATATGATAGAAAACAGTAAAAATATTTTAGAAAAAGCAAGAGCTAACAAATATGCTGTGCCCCAATTTAACATTAATAATTTAGAATGGACTAAATATATTATAGAGGAATGCCAAGCTAATAATAGCCCGGTTATTTTAGGTGTAAGCGAAGGAGCAGTTAAATACATGGGTGGCTATAATACTGTTGTTAGTCTTGTTAAAGGATTAGTAATGGACTTAAAACCAAGTATACCTATTGTTATTCATCTAGATCATGGTAGTACAGTAGACAGTTGTAAAAAAGCAATTGATGCTGGTTTTACCTCAGTTATGATTGATGCATCAAAATGTGATTTAGATACAAATATTGCTCAAACTAAAGAAGTAATGAACTATGCTAGTTTAAAAGGTGTAACCGTTGAAGCTGAAGTAGGACATATTGGTGGAGTTGAAGATAATATGAGTTCTTCGGTGGCTTATGCTAATATTGATGATGTCGCAAAATTAATCAAAGAAACAAACGTTGATTCTTTTGCCCCTGCTTTAGGCAGTGTTCATGGTATGTATAAAGGCGAAGCTAATTTAAATTTTGAACTTATGATTGAAATAAATAAGTTAATATCAACGCCTCTTGTTTTACATGGTGGCTCAGGAATTGCCGATGATACAATTAAAAAAGCGATTGAATGTGGCATTACTAAACTTAATATAAATACTGATTTACAAGTAGTATGGCATGATGCCGTTTATCGTTTTATGAATGGTAATCCTAATATATATGATCCAAGAAAGATTATTGGATCAGGTGAAATAGCTATCAAAACTGACGTTAAAGCGAAACTTAATTTATTAGGGAGTATCAACAAAGATAATTAAATGGAGGTCTATATGAAACAAATTAAAATTGAAGGTGGACATGAACTTAGTGGGACTATCCGAATAAGTGGTGCTAAGAATAGTGCAGTAGCATTAGTTCCGGCATCATTATTATCTGATGATAAAGTGACAATTGATAACATTCCAAACATATCAGATATAGATGCTTTAAACGAGATATTAATTTATCTAGGCGCTAAAGTAACTAGAGTAGGTGAAATAATGACTATTGATTCATCTACCGTTGAAAATAAGGAAATTCCCGAACATATTTCGAAGAAATTAAGAGCATCATACTATTTTATGGGTGCTTTATTAGGTAAATATAAAAAAGTAGAAATGTATTTCCCAGGTGGATGTTCAATTGGTGCTAGACCAATCAATTTACATTTAAAAGGATTTGAAGCTTTAGGTGCTAAAGTAACTGAAGATGGTAATCGTTATTCAATTGTAGCTGATGAATTAATTGGCACTCACATCTATTTAGATATAGCTAGTGTTGGTGCTACCGTTAATATTATGTTAGCAGCAATCAAAGCTAAAGGTGAAACAGTTATTGAAAACGCCGCAAAAGAACCAGAAATCGTTAATGTTGCTACTTTCTTAAATAGTATGGGTGCTAATATAAAGGGTGCAGGTACTAGCGAAATAAGAATTAAAGGCGTTAATCACTTAGGTAGTGGTTTTAGTGAAGTAATTCCTGATCGTATTGAAGCTGGAACCTATGTTATTGCCGGAGCTTTAGTAGGAAATAACTTGAAAATAGAAAATATTATTCCTGAACATATTGAATCATTACTTTCTAAACTAAAAGAAATGAATGTTAAAATGGATGTTTTTGATGATTATTTAATTATTAGTAAAACGCAAGACATGAAACCAGTTAAATTTAAAACTTTGGTTTATCCTGGATTCGCTACAGATTTACAACAACCAATAACATCATTGCTGATTCATTGTAATGGAATATCAAAGATAGAAGAAACAATTTATGAAAATCGTTTCCAAAATATTGAATATTTAAATAAGCTAGGGGCCAATATAAATATCAATGGTCAAACCATTGATATTAAAGGACCTACATCCTTAGTTGGGTGTGAAGTTAAAGCTACTGATTTAAGAGCTGGTGCATGCCTTGTATTGGCCGGATTAAGTGCTAGTGGTACAACTACCATAACTGAAGCAGAACACGTCTTACGAGGCTATGAAAACATCATTGAGAAACTACAAGCTGTAGGTGCTAAAATTAATTTTGAAGAAATCGACATTTAGTGATATAATATTGTATTGAAAAGAGGAGAATAATATGCTTGAACAAAAAGTATTTCCCAAAGTATTTATGTGGTTATTTGTAGGATTATTTATATCATTTATAACCGGATTTATAGTATCTAGTACACCAAATATGATTGATAATATTTATAGAGGTGAATTTTATTTTCCAATTATCTTAGTTGAGCTAGGATTGGTAGTATATCTATCATTTAGAATAAATAAAATGTCTTATATGACGGCTTTAATATCATATATTGTTTATTCCATAGCAAGTGGTTTAACACTATCAATAATCTTTGCTAGTTTTACAACCTCATCAATTATTAGTGTTTTTGGAATAACTGCTGTTATATTTATGATATTTGCGATATTAGGTTTTATAACCGATATTGATTTAACAAAGTTAGGAACCATTGCTTTTATGGGATTGATTGGTGTTATTTTAGTTTCTATTGTCAATATTTTTATTGGTAATAATGTAGTTGATTTAATGATTGCAATTGTTTCAATCCTAATATTTGTCGCATTTATTGCTTACGATATTCAAAAAATAAAAAATATGGCTTATCAAATTACTGACCCTAATAAATTAGCAATTATCGGAGCATTACGACTATATCTTGATTTTATTAACTTATTCATTAGATTATTACAATTATTTGGACGCAGAAAATAATAAAAATACTTGCGTATTTAAAAAATAGTTGTTATAATTAAAAAGCGAGAAATTACTATGGCATATAAATGTCATGGCGGAAGGAGATAACTATGAAAAAAGGAATTCATCCAAAAAGCGTTAATACAAAAGTAACATGTGCTTGTGGTAATACATTTGAAGTTCAATCTAACAAAGATGAATTACGCTTGGAAGTATGTGACCAATGTCATCCATTCTTTACAGGTGTTCAAGGTAATACTACTAAAACAGGCCGCGTTGAAAAATTTAATCGTAAATATGGACTTAAAAAAGAAGAAAAATAATTCTTCTTTTTTTATTGTTTCCGGGAAATATTATTTTTTAATCAAAATTATTGTATATTAAAAATGGTAGTGATATAATAAAATTTACAGAGGTGAATGTAATGAGTAATAACGAATTATATGACTTGAGAAATGAGTCACAAAAAATGATCGAAGAAGCTAAAAAGATTTTTGAAGGAATAAAAATAAACGAAGAAACAAGCGAAGCTTTAACGAAATACTTAATTGGTATTTTGCGCTTTGACGGGAATTCATTTGAAATTAAATCTAAATCAATTTTCTTAGAAAATGAAATAGTGAAACACATTGTTTTACTTAATTCTTTTCATAATGTTGAAATTGAAAAAGATGAAGCAGTAGTTGAAGCAACATTAAACAATCACGACTTAAATAGTAAAGAAGTATCAGTATTATTGTATTCTTTATTGCACACAGAACACGGAATTAATACTGTTTCTAAGTTACTAAAAAGCAGCAAACAATCTCATAAAGATCAAATATTGTTTGGTGCTGTAAAATCCTATGTAACTGAAAACCTTTTAACTGATGAAAATAATTTGTATGAAAATTATAAACATTCAAATATGGTAATCGATAACAAACATCTATTAAATGAAATCGATTTCTTTTATGAAGATAAAATGATTGAACTTCATAAAAAAGAAGAATTGCCAGGGAAACAGTTAGAACTAGTAATGAAAAAAGAATTAGTATTAGAATTTAGTAATTAAAAAAGTAAGGTAATCTTACTTTTTTCTTATCATTGGCATTATTTTATTATATAAAAGGTATAAGAATTTATTAATTACTAAATCAAATTCACCAATGAATTCTAAATATTCGCCACCAAAACGTTTTTTAAAGAGGTGAATTCCATAAACAGAATTATTGCTGTCTGGATTTCCAGTTGTACCAAAAAAGTCAATCTTTTTATAGCCATCCATCTTAGCATCTTTAATTATTTGATAGTAAAGTAAATAATTAGTATTTAATTCTCTTAATATACTTAAATTACCACCATGGACAGTCCACACCTTATCATTATATTTAACAGTTATGATTGAAGATAGGACAAGTGTGTCTTCTTCAATTTTTTTGATTTCTTCAATTTCACTTATTAATTTGTTTTTTTGATTATTTAGATCATTAATTAAATTACTTGTTTTCTCAGGATTACGATTTTGTGAATTAGTTAATATTTCAATTTCACTATTTAATGCTTTAATCTTAGCATTATATACTTCAATAAGATTCTTTACGTTTACTTTCGCTAAATATAAATCGCTCATATTGTGTTTATGGAGCACATTATAAAAATGTTTATAATAACTTAAAGGAAGTAAATTAATATCTTCACGGATGGCAGTTTCCTTCATTGTTTTATAAAAATCATCAAAATCTACTTCAGTATCACCTTTATAAAACTCTATATTGCAGAAATTGCCTTTATTAATAATTTTTCTAGTCGTCGCGTGGAAATTATTAACAATTTCTTCTAAAGATGGAGTTAAATCTAATCTAAAAGTATATCTTGGTTGATTATGTTCAAAATTTTGATTATATCCAAGGTGTCTAAAGCCAAGACTTATAAGATAATTGACTAAATCAACATTATTTTCACCATCAACAACTTTACCATCTTGATCTAAATTATGTAGTTTGACATCTGGATCAATTCGAATGAAAAAAGCATGACGCTTTTTAGCTAACTTTTTAATGTTATCAGTAAAAAACTTTAATAATTCTTTATTATTAAAATCAATTACATATCCTCTTGGGATATAAAAGAAAGTCGCTCGACCCTTAGGGTTCTTTTCTAATATTAAAGCAGCAGCAACTAAGACATTATCTATTTTAACGCCAACATAATGGGGCATAAAATTTTTCTCTTTGCTTATTTCACCCCAATAATATGATTGTAAGAAATGGGATTTAGTTTTATGATTGAAAACAAAATTTTCATATTCAGTTTCATTTAACCCAATTACAAATTCCATAATATTCTATTTCCTTTCTCTTATTGCATCAATGATATTTTTAATGTGATAAAAGAAATTAATTTTAAGCTCAAACTCTCCGATATATTGAGTCACATGACCATTAAAACCTCTTTTAAATTGATATATTCCGTAATCTTTGTCTTTAGGATCAAAATTACCAGATATTCCATAAAAATTATATCGCTTAAAACCATTATCAAGCGCATAATTAATCATTTCCCATTGGATACGATATTGCCCTCCAAAAAACATATACTCTTTATAGTTACCACTAAAAAGATATATCACTTCATCGCCATACATCATAAACATTCCGCCTGATAATATCAATGTTTCACCATTTGTTAGCATTATTTTTTTAGCTTCATCGATTTTTTTGTTTAAACTATCAATAGTAATTTGTATTTCTTTAATATAACCAGCATTTGATGTACTTATACCACTTTTTCTTAACAATTCTACTTCTTTATCTTTTTCTAATATTGAAATATAATTTTTTAAATTAATTTGGGCAATTAGAAATTTAATTTGCTTTTTATTGATAAAATAATTATACATGTTTTGATAATATGATAGAGGCCTATCACTAAATTGTTTTCGATTACTAGTAGATTCAGTAAGCTTTTTAAATATATCTAATTCTTTGTAACTAAGTTCCTTTATTTCGACACCATTTTTAATAGTATTACGGATAATGTTCCTAGTATTTGAATGCATTTCTTTCAAGATTGCATCAGCATTTTTATCTTTTAATTCTAGTGCGAATCCCCATTCTACTACAACAACACTGTCTAACTCAAGTTGGTTATTAATAAAACCCATTGATTTTAGCAAATCAACAGTTTTTAAATTATTAAAACCATCACTAACGACATCCCCATTAATATCTCTTTCATATTTCTCAACATAAGGGTTAATTTTTAAAACATAACCACCATGTTGTTTAATAAATTGTTTAAGTTTATGTGTAAATGTTTTTACTAATTCAGTATTATCAAAATCAATTAAATAACCACCAAAAGAACAAAACATTCTAAGACCAAACATCTTATTACTACTTGTTAGCATGGTTGCGCATAATAATGTATCATTCTCTTTTAAACCAAGATAGTGTTTTGACCAACCAACATTTTCTCTCATCTTCCCCATTTCTGGTGTTTGTAAGAAATTTTTATATTTATGATTGAAGGCAAAAGAGTAGAATTCCTCTTCAGTTAACAATGCAAGATTCATAGTTATGCCTCCCTCATTTTAGTATATCTATTATAACTCATTTCCGTTCCATTAGTCAATTAAAGGAATGACAAGTTTAAACAATTGTTGTATAATGAATTTAGTATATTATAGGAGGTTTCTATGAAGATTGGAATAGGTAATGACCATCACGGACTTAGAATAAAAAATAAGCTTATTAAATATTTAACTAAAAAAGGATATGAAGTTATTAATTATGGAACCGATACCCCAAGCAGCGTTGATTATCCCGATTATGCTAAAATAGTTGGTAATGCTGTTGTAAATAAAGAAATTGATTTTGGTATCTTAATTTGTAAAACAGGTATTGGTATGTCAATAGCATGCAATCGTATTAAGGGTGCTCGCTGTGCTAAATTATCAAATTTAAAAGAAACCAAATTAGCACGCCTTCACAACAATGCTAATGTAATTGCTTTTAATAGTGATATGCCGATATTTAGAGTAAAAGATATTGTTGATATATTTATTAAAACAACATATAGCAATGGCGAACGCCATAATCGTCGTATAGAAAAGATGGATCTTTAATGAATATAAAAACAATATTATATATACTAACAGTACCTTTAGTTATTTGGGCGCTCGATGCTATTAACATTAATAGTATATTTAAAAAAAATAGATACTGGCAAGCTACTACTTTCTATGTAATCATTACGCTTGCACTATCATTTTTACTAGTTAATTTCATATATGATTTTTTTATTACAACAATACTAATATAATAAGATATTTAACATTAAATATCTTATTTTTTTGTTCATAATATGTTATAATTATTTTAGAAATGAGGATGGTAAAATGTTTGCAAAAGATATTGGAATTGACTTAGGAACAGCAAATGTTTTGATATATATCAAAGGCCAAGGCATCGTTTTAAATGAGCCGAGTGTTGTTGCCATCGACATTGAAACTAAAAAAGCCTTAGCAGTGGGCACTGAAGCATGGGAAATGTTAGGTAGAACACCAGGACGCGTTAAAGCGATAAAGCCCATGAAAGATGGCGTTATTGCTGACTTTGAAATAACAGAAATCATGTTAAATCATTTTATTAGAAAAGTTAATGGTAAAAGTTTATTCTCTCGCCCGCGTATTTTAATTTGTTGCCCTTCAAACATTACACAAGTTGAAAAAAACGCTATTAAAGAAGCGGCTGAACGAACTGGGGCTCGTAAAGTATATATTGAAGAAGAACCCAAAGTAGCAGCTATTGGAGCGGGGATGGATATATCTAAACCAAGTGGTAATATGGTTCTTGATATTGGTGGTGGAACAACTGATGTTGCTGTTTTATCATTAGGTGGAATTGTAACTAGCTCATCAATTAAAATAGCAGGTAATGCTTTTGATAACGATATTATAAAATATGTTAAAGATAAATATAAACTATTAATTGGTGAACGTACGGCTGAAGAAATAAAAATGACTATTGGTATAGTCTTTCCCGGTGTTAAAAATGAGAAGATGGAAGTTCGTGGTCGTGATTTGGTAACCGGATTGCCACACACCATTACTCTTTGTTCTGATGAAGTAGAAGAAGCCCTACGCGAAAGTGTGTATGGGATAATTCATACTACTAAAAGTGTTTTAGAACAAACCCCACCAGAATTAGCAGCCGATATCATTGATAAAGGTATTGTATTAACTGGCGGTGGTGCTTTAGTAGCAGGCTTTGATCAATTACTAGCCCACGAATTAAAAGTGCCAGTATTCATTGCTGAGAGCCCCCTTACTTGTGTAGCGGTTGGAACCGGAATCCTTTTAGATAATTTACATTTAATTGATAAATAAGAAAACCTTAATGGGTTTTTTTATTTTTGTTGTGCTATAATAATAATGGTGATTAAATGACAACAAATATATTATGGGAAATCATATTAATAGTAATGACAACATTCACATTTGTTGTTTTTATTACGCCTTTTATTAAGAAAATTGCCATTCATATCGGAGCTTTAGATATTCCGGATAAACGAAAAATTCACACTAAACCAATGCCTAGATTGGGTGGAGTTGGAATCTTTTTAGGATTCTTACTTGGTTACATGTTATTTGGCGAACCAAGTTCAACTATGAATTCTATTTTAATAGGTAGTTTCATTATTGTTATGACGGGTATAATCGATGATATTAAACCACTAAAATCAGGCACTAAATTTATAGGTCAATTAGTAGCGGCATCAATAGTAGTTTTTTATGGTAGCTTATTAATCAATGATTTAAGTGCTTTTAATTTATATATTAATTTTGGTATATTTGCTTATCCATTTACGATCTTCTTTATTCTAGGTTGTATAAACTGTATGAATTTAATTGATGGTTTAGATGGATTAGCAGGTGGAATATCAGCTATTTACTTCTTAACTATTGGTATAATTGCTACTATGCAAGGTAAAATAGGATTAGATTTTGTTTTAACTTTTGTTATGTTTGGTTCAACAGTTGGATTTCTAATTCATAACTTTTATCCAGCAACTATCTTTATGGGTGATAGTGGATCAATGTTCTTAGGCTTTATTATTGCTTGTATAAGTTTACTCGGATTTAAAAACGTGACGATGACCTCATTTATTATTCCAATATTTATTCTAGCAATCCCAATTTTAGATACTTTATTTGCAATCATAAGACGAATGCTTAAAGGGGAGGATATATCAGCCCCTGATCGTTTCCATATTCATCATCAATTACTTAATCGTAATTTTTCACAAAGAACAACAGTGTTATTGATATACTTAATTAATATAATGTTCGCTGCAGCATCTATTATATATGTGCTAAAAGATCCTTATTTAGGATACTTCGTTTATGGTACATTATTAGTAATCATTTTTATTTTTGTAGCAACAACTAATGTTATTGTTGATAACAAAGTATTTAGAGAAAAAATTAAGCAACACATCCTAAAAAGATTTAAAAAGTAGGGTAACACCTACTTTCTTTTAATAAATGTTTACAGATGCAGTTAAATTTGCTATAATAACCCAGGCAAAAGGAAGAGAGTACCAATATGAAAATAAGAAATATAGCTATTATAGCCCATGTTGACCATGGGAAGACGACATTAGTCGATAAATTATTACAAATGTCAGGAACATTCAGAGCCAATGAAGAAATTATTGATTGTGCAATGGATTCAAATGATATTGAACGCGAAAGAGGGATTACCATCTTAGCAAAACCCACCGCTATTAACTATGAAGGATATCGTATCAATATTTTAGATACACCAGGTCATGCTGATTTTGGTGGTGAAGTTGAACGTATTATGAACATGGTTGATGGTGTTTTACTCGTCGTTGATGCTTATGAAGGAACCATGCCTCAAACACGCTTTGTTTTAAAGAAAGCTTTAGAAGCAGGCGTTACACCTATTTTAGTTGTAAATAAAATTGATAAAGATACTGCTCGTCCTAAAGAAGTAGTTGATGAAGTAATCGATCTATTTATTGAATTAGGTGCAGACATTGATCAACTTGATTTCCCCGTTGTTTATGCATCAGGGTTAGCAGGAACATCTAGTTTGCATCCTGAAGTTGAATCTCAAAAACCAACTATGGATCCAATTTTAGATATGATTATTAGTTATATACCAGAACCAAAAGCTAATGTTGATGGATCACTACAATTTCAACCAGCATTACTCGATTATAATGACTTTGTTGGTCGTATTGGAATTGGTCTTGTTAAACGTGGTAAAGTAAAAATAAATGAAATGGTTTCATGTGTTCGTCTAGATGGAACAATCAAACAATTCCGTATTCAAAAAATGTTTGGTTACTTTGGTTTAAAACGTATTGAAATCGAAGAAGCCCAAGCAGGGGATATTATTGCTATTGCAGGCTTACCTGATATCTTTGTTGGTGAAACCGTATGTAATATTGGTGCTGAAGAAGCATTACCACATTTACGTATTGATGAACCGACTCTACAAATGACTTTCGGTGTTAACACTGGTCCATTTGTAGGTAAAGAAGGTAAGTTATTAACAACTCGTAAGATTGAAGATCGTCTTCATAAAGAAGCTGAACGTGATGTATCATTAAGAGTTGAACCTAACGATTCAGAATCATTTATTGTTTCTGGTCGTGGTGAGTTACATTTATCAATTTTAATTGAAAACATGCGTCGTGAAGGTTTTGAATTACAAGTATCTAAACCTGAAGTAATTCGTAAAGTTATTGATGGTGTTGTTTGTGAACCGTTTGAAGATGTTCAAATTGATGTTCCTGAAGAACATGTTGGTAATGTTATTGAAGCCTTAGGTAATCGTGAAGGCGCTATGGATACAATGACTCATAATGGTAATCAAGTAAGATTACATTATATTGTCCCATCACGTGGTTTAATTGGATTTATGACAGAATTTATGACTATGACTAAAGGTTATGGTATTATTAATCATACTTATAAAGAATACCGTAAAATGGTAGGTACTAAAGTTGGGGAACGTAAGTTAGGAGTTCTAGTTTCTATGGAAAATGGAAAAGCTACCGCTTACAGTATCGGTCAAATTGAAGACCGTGGTATCTTATTTGTTGAACCAGGAGCTGAAGTCTATGAAGGTATGATTATTGGTGAACATAATCACGATAATGATCTTGCTGTTAATATTGTTAAAGCTAAACAATTAACCAATACTAGAAGTTCTAGCAAAGACCACACCGTGGTTCTTAAAAGACCAAGAGTAATGAGTCTTGAAACTTGTTTAGATTATATTAATACTGATGAATTAATTGAAGTAACGCCATTAAACTATCGTCTACGCAAAAAAATATTAAATACTGACGTTAGAAAAAAACAAGACAGTAGAAAGTAATTTTTCTACTTTTTTGGTTATATATTAAAAGAAGTTGGTGATTTTATGAAGGGCATTAATTTATCATTAGCGTTTAATTTAGAGCAAATTTATGATAACGCTAACTTTCAAATTAATGATAATGATAAGGTTGGAATTACCGGCGTTAATGGCGCTGGTAAAACCACTCTTTTTAAACTTATCTTAAAAGAATTAACCCCTGATAGTGGAGAGTTACAAATAAGTAATAAAAAAAGGATTGGTTATTTACCCCAAGAAGTTATCTTAGATGATATAAACATCACTGTATTTGACTATTTAATGACTGCTAGGCCATTAAAAGAACTAGAAGCAAGACTTACTAGAGAATACGATGAAGTAGCGGTAGAGACTGATTTAAAGCTACAAAACAAACTATTAAAAGATATCTCTAAGACTCAAGAGTTATTAGATTATTATCAGTATTATGAAGCTGAAAACATCTTATTTGAACTTATTAATAATATGCAAATTGATACTGCTTTATTAGATATGAAATTAAACGACTTAAGTGGTGGTCAAAAATCAAAGATCGCTTTTGCTCATTTACTGTATTCTAATCCTGAAATACTACTTTTAGACGAACCAACGAATCATTTAGATGTAACAACTAGAGATTATATTATTAATTATCTAAAAGAATATAAAGGAACTATTTTGATTATCTCTCATGATATGCACTTTCTTGATCAAATCATTAATAAGACTCTATATATCGATAAAGTATCAAAGAAAATTACGGTTTATGAAGGTAACTACACTACCTTCTTAAAAAAAGCTAAACAAGCTAAAGATATTAAAGAAAAACTAATTGAAAAAGAAGACAATGAGATCAATAAATTACGTGATATTGTTTTACTATATTCAAATTCATCAGGTAAAAGAAAGAAAATGGCTCAAAGTCGTGAAAAAATGCTAGCTAAAAAAATGGATGCTAGAACCGGTAGTGATAAAACTTATAAAAGAATTAAACTTAATATTAAACCTAATCAAGAAGAATCTAAAACACCACTTATTGTCAATAACCTAAGTTTTAGTTATCCCAATAGTAAGGAATTATTCCATAACTTATCTTTTCTTATCAATCGTAAAGAAAGATTCTTAATTGTTGGTGAAAACGGCGTCGGTAAGTCGACCTTACTGAAACTCTTGATGAATATCCTAACCCCCAAAGAAGGAACCATCTATTTTGGTTCTAAAACCGATGTTGCTTACTATGCTCAAGAACAAGAAGAACTAAATCGCGATAAAAATGTTTTAGAAAACATTGATGATGGAACTTACTCTTTAAAAGAAATCAGAACCATTCTAGGTAGTTTTTTATTCCATGGGGATGATGTTTTTAAACAAGCTAACGTTTTATCACCAGGAGAAAGAGCTAGAATAGCGCTATGTAAAACTATGATTAAACGTGCTAACTTATTACTATTAGATGAACCAACTAACCATTTAGATCCTGACACCCAAAAGATTATAGGTGAGAATTTTAGTAGTTATAATGGAACAATTATTCTGGTAAGTCATAACCCAGAATTCGTTAATATGATTGGTATTGATCGTATGCTTATCTTACCAAGCGGTAAAATAACCAACTATTCAGAAGAAAAGCTTGACTATTATTACAGATTAAACACTAAAAATGAATAAATAACTTGCATATTCCTTATTTTTATGGTAAATTATAAGTGGTTTAAAAATTATTTCGATACTTCCCTTTATTTTCGGAGTCCAAATAATCTATTAAATCAAATTTATAAAGGAGGGTTTCGAAAAATGGAAGACAAAACAATAGTTTGTAAAGACTGTGGTAAAGAATTCGTATTCTCAGTAAGAGAACAAGAATTCTACAAAGAAAAAGGATTTACTAATGAACCAGTTAGATGTAAAGACTGTCGTGATAAGAAAAAAGCTGAAAGAAATAATTTCAGAAGTAACAACAGATTTAACAGAGACGAAAGAGTTTAGTAAGATCAACTCTTAAAGAAATTTAAGAGTTTTCTTTTACTTAAGTATTGTTATTTATATATATATTTGATAAAATATTAAGGCATGGCGATGTTGGTGAAGTGGTTAACACGGTAGATTGTGGTTCTATTATGCGTCGGTTCGACTCCGATACGTCGCCCCATTAAATAAATAAAGCGAATTCCGCTAAGGGGTTCGTTTTTTTGTTATATATAGCATAATTAGATATAGGAGTGATACAAACAGATGGGGGAAAATATTAACTAACAGTAGTAATCATCGTCGCGGGAAAAAAGTAATATTTGCAGAAAACAATTTAGTCGGAAGATTTCAAAACATTATTAAATAACTTTTAAACTTAATTTTACACTTATTAACAATTATTTAAAGCTTATATTTGTTTATAAAAGAACACTATGATATGATTATAATAGAGGTGTTATTGTGAAACAAGATAAAGATAAAGTCGAGGTTGAAAATAATACAATCGAGTTTGATGTTGAAAAAGAAATGGTTGGGGAAACTAATCGTGAATACGACCCATTAAATGAAGAACCAGCTATTTTAAATGTCGCAAAAATCAAGCATGATAAAATCATGTTGGAGGATTTAATTGATGAACGAACAAATAATAGCGATAAATAATTTTCTTTCAAATATAAAAAGCAATAACATTAATATGTATAAACAATTGGCAGGATATAATATTAATCCCATCACAAAGGGTGAGGATATTAGATCAATAAGAGATTATTGTGCTGATTATGTATCTGATAAACTAATTAATGAAAAATATAAACAAATGCAGGGTGAAAGCAGTGAAGTTATATCTACTATAATTGAATACCAAGATCAAAAGGAAGATAGTTTTATTCATATTAATACTACTTTCAGGAATGATGATATTAGCCCATTGCGTGATGAAATAAAATTATATATTCCTACTGATGCTGACTCAATGGCTAATGATATAAAAAAAGTATATGACTTTTTAATAAATAATAAAATATCGTTTGCTTCTAAGATATCGCCAAGAATTAGAGCAGAACTATTTGTTTTGCGATTAAGTAATGTTGAAGATGCTAAAAAAGTGACTGACTTTTATAGTGAATATAAGAATTTAAAAGGTAAGAATGTTAGTGTTAATCCATTCTTACCAAATATTAATGGAATAGGTGTAGCAAAAGATACTTACACAACTAGTTATAATTCTTTTCTTGCGGACTTACTTACCGAATATAGAGAAAAACACAAGGATTCTAATCTTGATCATAATAAATTATTTGATGAGTTTACTAGTTTTGTTCAATCTAAATCTCATAGTTTTATTGTTTCAAAGGATAAGTTCTTATTAAAAACAATTACTAAAGGTTTAGAAGACATTAAGAATAATAATAATCCTTTGGAAAACATGCAAGTAAATTATAATGTTGAATATGATCATCAACTTTTCAATCAATATAAAAGAGAACATTATGGTGCTAGCTATGTATATGTTGCTAAAGATGGACAAAAAATTGATCAATACAACGACCCGACTTTATACATAAAATTACAAAAAAATAATTGTTTACAAAAAATATATTTCGATAGCTATGGTAAGTCTCCAGAAGCAAACTATCAATTAAACCCTAAAATCGCTAAGAATATATCATACCAAATTGATATTTTAAACGATCATTCTTTGGATGAAAACAGTAATGTTAAAATCAACTTTAAAGATCAACGAGTTGGTGAATTATTACCATATTTATATGCTCAAATGGCAATAGATTATAAAGATTGTAATACTTATCGCGCATTAGAAATTATGAATGTTGTTAAAAAGCAAATAATTGAAAAACAAGCAAACAGTTTGGTCTCTACCTATAAGAATAGCAAAGGGTTAGAGATGAAATCTAGCTATCCAATTATTAAAACAGGAAATGGTACAATCGGGATTGAAGCGTTAGAAAATGGTTTCTTCAATCTATATCTAAGCAGAAAAGATAAAATACAAAAAATAAGTAATATTCTTATAACTATTGACAATGATTTAATTAACGGTGTGGATACTTCAGCACAAGAATATCGTCAAGGATTAGCTAATTTATTGCTTGATGAAGAGCGCAATGCAAGAATGATTAAAGAACGTAATGGAGATTTTGGTATTATTGAATTTGATAACAAGAGAAAGCAAATTAATAAGTTTATGCGTGATAAACAAGATTTGCTAAAACTATCCAGAGAAAGACAACTGGGTATTGTTGGTGAAGTAGTAACCGAAGAGGAATCGTTTACAAGATAAAAAATCTATCGATAAGATTAAGTTGTGAAAGGGTTTAGTTTATATGCTATAATTATTAAGATAACAACCAAGGGATTTAATGGAGGATATATGCATAAGATCGCTATTTTTTCAGATATTCATGGTAATTTACAAGCTCTTGAAACCATTATTAATGATATAAAAAATAATAATTTTGATGAAATAATATGTTTAGGTGATATCGTTGCGATTGGACCTAACCCTAAAGAGTGTTTAGATATTATATTAAACAATGATATTAAAATGGTTTTAGGCAACCACGAGATGTATATTACTAGAGGTACTCATTTCGAAAAGAAATTAACTACCTCAGAAATAGAACATCATTTATGGGTTAAAACAAGTTTAACTCAATCACAAAAAGAAAAACTAGAAAAATTAGATTTAAATTATGATATTAAGTTGGGGAAAACAACCTTTGCTTTTATGCATTTTCCCTATAATGAAGCCACTGACAATTTCTATGAACTTCAAGCACTTAAAGAATATCAAATTGATGTCATATTTAAGAATTATAATTACGACTATATTTTTTATGGTCATGAACATCGTTCAAATACATTTATTAGTAAAGATAAGCAATATATTGATGTTGGCAGTAGCGGCTGTACACCTGATAATAAAACATTTTATACTATATTGGATTATGATGGTGAAAACATCAAAATTACTAAGAAGGAACTAGAATATGATCGTAATCTTTTTGAAAAAACTATAATTAACGCTGATTACCCTGAAAAAGAATTAATTTTAAAATTATTTTATAAAATGTAAACAAACTTCGGTTTGTTTTTTTGTTATTAAATATGTCTCAAACCATGATTTTGTGGTATAATTCTTATATGAAAAAAGAAGCAATAAAATTCACAATTATAAATACTTCTAGCGATACCAAAGCTAGATATGCCAAGATGGAAACTCCTCATGGTGTAGTTGAAACCCCAATGTTTATGCCAGTGGGGACTTTAGCGACCGTTAAATTCCTATCACCTGAGGAATTATACACTATTGGTAGTCAAGTAATCTTGAGTAATACATATCACTGTTGGTTAAGACCAGGTCACGAGATTATTAAAGCAGCCGGTGGCTTACATAAGTTTATGAATTATAATAAACCGATGTTAACTGATAGCGGTGGTTTTCAAGTCTTTTCGCTTGCGAAAATTCGTGATATAAAAGAAGAAGGCGTTTATTTTAAGAATCATTTAAACGGCGATGCTTTATTTTTAAGCCCTGAATTATCAATTCAAATTCAAAATGATTTAGGTGCTGATATTATCATGAGTTTTGATGAATGCGTCCCTTTTCCTGCTACTTATGATTATGTTAAAGATAGTGTCGAAAGAACTCTTAGATGGGCTAAAAGAGGGCAAGAAGCACACATGAGAGATGATCAAGCACTATTTGGGATTGTTCAAGGAGGGAAGTATTCTGATCTAAGAGAATATTGTGCTAAAGAATTAGTAAAGATGAACTTTCCTGGTTATTCAATTGGAGGAACTAGTGTTGGTGAAGATAAACCAACTATGTATCAAATGGTTGAAGATGGCATTCGTTATCTTCCAATAGATAAACCAAGATATTTAATGGGTGTAGGAACTGTTGATGCGATATTCGCTGGTGTTGAACGCGGGATTGATATGTTTGATTGCGTTTTACCAACAAGAATTGCTAGACATGGTACTGCCATGACTAGTATGGGTCGTATTAATCTTCGTAATAAACAATATGAAGCAGATTTTACTGCTTTAGATCCCGCTTGCGATTGTGAATGCTGTTTGAAGTATACTAAAGCATATCTTCGTCATTTAATTAAATGTAATGAAGGACTAGGAATGAGATTATTATCAATTCATAACTTACGTTTCTTACTCCATTTAATGGAAGAAATAAGAACATCAATTAAAGAAGATCGTTTCTTAGAATTAAAAGAAACATATTATAAAAAATTAGATTTAGGTAAAGAGAAGGCATATTAATGAGAACTAATGATTTTGATTTTAAACTTCCACTTGATTTAATTGCTCAGCATCCATTAAAGGATCGCGCAACATCAAAGTTAATGGTCGTTGATATTGCTACAAAAGATATTTCCCATAAGCATTTCTATGATATTATTGATTATCTTAATGAAGGCGATGTCTTAGTTTTAAATAACACAAAAGTTATTCCTGCTAGATTAAATGGTTATCGTCAAGATACTAATGGTCATATTGAACTAGTAATTTTAAAATTATTACCAGATGATACTATTGAGTGCTTAGTTGGTAACTCTAAATCAATTAAATTAAATACGAAAGTTATTTTCGGTAATTATGATTTAGTGGCTACTTGCACGGAACTAAAAGATGATGGTATTCGTATGTTTAAACTTGATTATGATGGAATCTTTTTAGAAGTATTAGATCGTTTAGGGGAAATGCCCTTGCCACCATATATTAAAGAAAAATTATTAGATAATAATCGTTATCAAACCGTTTATGCTAAAGAATTAGGTAGTGCTGCAGCACCAACGGCCGGTCTCCACTTTACTCCTGAATTATTAAAAAAAATAAGTGATAAGGGTATTATTATCACTTATATAACGCTTCATATTGGTCTGGGAACCTTTCGCCCGGTTGTTGTTAATGATGTCTTAAATCATCATATGCATAAAGAAAGTTATTTCTTGACTAAAGAAACATCAGATATTTTAAATAATGCTAAAAAAAACAATAAAAAAATTATTGCTGTTGGTACAACTACTGTTAGAACTTTAGAGACAGTTATGACTAAATACAACCAATTTAAAGAGGCTTATGGAGAAACTGATATATTTATCTACCCTGGTTATCAATTTAAAGCAATTGACGCTTTAATTACTAATTTTCATCTACCTAAATCAACCTTAATGATGCTAGTAAGTGCCTATGCTAGTAAAGATTTAATCATGCAAGCATATGATACTGCTATTGAAGAAAAATATCGATTTTTCTCATTTGGTGATAGTATGTTATTAATAAAAGATAAGTAATTACTTTTTATTTTTATAATATTTAAAAAAGCACGATAAGAATATCTTTTCATATAAAAAAGGACTATGTCCTTTTTATTTTTTCTTTAATAAATCTCTAATTTCTTCTAAAAGTTTTATATCTTCGCTTTTAACAATTTTAACTTCAGGTTTAGGTTTCTTGATCTTATTTAAGAACTTAATAAACATGAATATTACGGCTGCTACAATTAAGAAATCAACTACACTTTGGATGAATAAGCCGTAATAAATATAAGAATTACCAATGGTGAAACTTAAACTTGCAAAATTTAATCCCCCTAATATAATACCAATTAAAGGCATTAAGATATTGGTTACTAGTGAAGTAACAATTTTACCTAAAGCAGCACCAATAACAACCCCAATAGCTAGATCTAAGACATTACCTTTTTTAAGAAACTCTTCAAACTCTTTTATCATAAATACCTCCTAATTATATTATACAACAAGAAGGAAAATATTTCACACAATAAAAAAAGATAATATTAATTATCTTTACTTTTCTAAAACATTAGAATATTCTTGATTAAAAATATGTTCGCTATCAATATTCATAGTTTCTAATTCTTTTTCCAAATATTTTTTCTTATCAATATCATTTGCATTTAATTTATGACATCTTTTTTCCACTGAAATATATTTCATTAAAAAATTAATTTGCCATTCATCAAATAACCCGTTCCCATCTGTCATTAAAACCCATAATTTAGCTTCGGAAGCAGTAAAATTAACTGATTTTTTATTAAAAGCTAAACGACATTTTTCAACTTCTTCGGTAGTAAGATTTTTCAATAAAAAATTCCAGATATTATTTTTATGTAATAACTTTTGATCATCAGATTTTATCAAAAATATCACCCCCAGCTTTAATATTATATAATATTTTAAAAAAAATGCAAGTTACAAAAAAAGATAATACAAATTATCTTTTTATTTTTTAAGGTCAAGGTTCTTGTTTTACTTAACTTAAGTTTTTCTTATTTGGTATTATATCTTCTTCAGCAATATTTACACTAGAATTTGTAACTCTATGTGCATCAACGATATCCCGAATGATTTTTATTTTTTCAAGATCATATTCAGGAACTCCTTCAATAATATGTTCATCTGATACCTTCATCAAATGATCAATATCTTCTTTAGTAAAAAGATTAGAATAATGAGTAATGAAATACTTTTTAACATCATGTTGTGAAGATCCGTTGATTGGTAACACATCCAATGCATAAGCAACTTCTGAATTTAGAAGGTTCGTGTTAACTAATTCGAATATCTTTTCTCTTGCAGTAGGTCGACCGTTATAGTTTTTATCATTGATCAATTCCAGCAATGATTTTACAAAATTTCTTTCCATAATATATCTCCCTTAACAACGATATTATACCATATAATAGAATATATTTAAATATCAACGATGTAATTATTTAAAACTGACTGTCAATAATAACGATTTATACACAATATTATTGAGATAATCTCTTAACTGATATATAATTGATTTAGTATAGGAGATGTTAGTGTGAAGAAAAGCAAAGTAACAAGACAACAATTAATTCAATTAATACTATCTCATAATGATTCAAAGGAAGACATCCAAGAATTAGTAGATGTTTTAGTTGAAAAACAAATAGCATTAAATATTAATAAAGTAACTGAAGAAAGATTAACTTTCGGAGATCGTGCTTCTGATAAATTAGCAGAAGTTGCTGGTAGTTGGTATTTTATTATCGGATTTGCGACGTTTATGTTATTATGGATTTCACTCAATATATATTTTTTAAGTGGACCTTTTGATCCATACCCATTTATTTTGTTAAACTTAATTCTCTCTTCTGTAGCAGCTGCGCAAGCACCAATTATTATGATGAGTCAAAATCGTCAAGAAGATAAAGATCGTATTCGTAGTGCTAACAACTATAAAGTTGATTTAAAATCAGAATTATTATTAGAAGATTTACACAAGAAAATGGAAAGCATTATTTATAGTCAAAAAGTTATTAAAGAAAAATTAAACATCATCGAAAATGAATTTGATGATGAAAAGGACATGGTCGAATTAGGTTGATAAATAAGGTTCAAATAAGAACCTTATTTTCTTTTTTAAAAAATATACAAATTTGTATTGACACATAACTATTGTTGATACTATAATTAAACTAGTCAGAATACAACGAGGTGTCATATGGACGAATTTTTAACACCTATGATGAATAATAATAAAAAGAGATGATAAGGGACTTATCACCTCTTTTTTTATGATAAAAAAATGAGAAGGAGAACGAATGAGAAAAGAATACAACAACACTTTAATTTTTTACATCAAAACCTTGAAAGACTTTAAAAAAATTAAGACCTGGAAAGAAGCTGCTGGTATTTATTATAAAATTACCGGTGAAGAAATATCCCATACAAGCTTATCTCGTTTAGTTAGTCAGGCATTAATTACTAATGCTGAAACCCAAGAGTTCTCTAAATATGTTGCCATGACCGATACTCTTATGCCAAAAGTTGAAGAAGTAATTGACGAGCCAACAATAATCGATGATAAGGAAAAACTTCCTAAATCACTTATGCATGGGTTTGCAATCAAAGTATCTGATTTACTTCCTATTTTTGGTGTCGATTTAGAAAACGATAGTGAAGATGAGGTTAATTATAAATTACGCCAACAAATAGCTGATACTAATAAAATATTAGAATACATGAATTATGATCCAGGACTTTATGATTTAAAAGTAGAGTTTGGTAATTGGACAACACCAGTTAAAATTCAAAAAAAAGACGGCACTAATGAATTAATCGTTGTTTTAAATGATCGTGTGAGAATTGAACCATTCTTAAGAAAAGTACCATTTCTTCATTTTACCCAAGCGGAATATGACCAATATTTATCAACATTTCTAAAAGAACATGGTATTACCTCTTATGAATTATCACTTCAAAAACTTGAAAAAAAACTAGATGATAATAAAAACCTAGATAATCAATTACTTCTTGTTTCACCAGGATTAGAACTTCACTTAGGAAAACTTGGAGCAATAAGTGACTTTGAAGATTACTCAACAAAACACGCTATGGCAAGAATTGAATTAACCACTCAAGCCATTTATATGTATCAAAAACAAGTAAAGGCCGGTAAATTTTTACTCGGAGTGGGTAATGATTTTTATAACAGTGATACTGTCGATGATAAAACTCCAGCCGGCACTCAACAAAACAATGACTCTCGACCTAAAGAAATATATATATGGGGAAAAGTTGGATATATGTCTTTAATTGAGACTCTTAAAAATTCATTTGATCAAACTATTGTTAAATATAATCCAGGTAATCATGATGAATTATCTAGTTATCATTTATTTCAAGATATATATACTAAATATGTAGAAACAACTAATGGAGCAGTTAGCATTGATACTAAAGTTATAGTACCTAATACTTTTGAGGATATTCGTTTTACTAATGGCTATGTTCATGGTGATTATTTTGTGGTTTTCTCGCATGGTAAAGCACCACAAACTAAGCGAAACCAAAGTGATAGCGATTTAGTAAGTATGGTTTCTCACCAATTCCCTGATGAATGTGCTAAAGCTAAACATATATATATCTTTGCAGGACACCTTCATAGTGATTATACGTATAATGATGAAGAAGCTCGTACAACCGTTCTTCGTTCAGCTGCCTTATGTGGTCATGGTGACTGGGATGCTGTTAGTGGATATACAGGCCAAAGACAAGGACACACTGTATATTTAATTGATGCTGAGGTAGGATTAATCGACAGCCATCGTATTACTTTTTCAAAAGAGCAAAAACTTAAAAAAATTGCTGGTATTGAAAGAGAAAAAACTACTGAAGTATATGCAGAAATGAACAAAACACTTAATTTAAACGAAGTGACTGCTAAACAAGCGTTAATTAATTCAAGAACTAAACTAATTGAAACTAAAATTAATCTCGAAAACCAAAAATATGAAAGTGCAATGGAAAGATTACTTAAAGCACTAAAAATTAATGAATGTACAATTGAACAAAAATATGCTATTTTAGAAGAAATGGGATATTACAATATTATTGAACCGCTAGCAAGACATTTAGAATTAACGCTAGCTCTTAAAATGTAGTGGACAAGGAGGAAATATGGAAAAAATTAATAACAACAGCAAAAATTTAATAATTACTCATATTGCCGATATTGATGGATTAGGTTGTGCTATTTTAGCTAAACTAATTGATTCAGAGGTTGATATCATTTTAGTTGAAGTTGGTGAATTAACTTCAGTTATAGTTGATTTAAATAATACTTATTTCTATACTAATTATGATCACGTTTATATAACAGATTTGCCGGTTCGTAATGACGCTATTGCTCTTTTAAATAAGAATCCTGAATTTAGTGAGCGCATAGTACATTACGATCACCATCAATCAGAAGTAAGAGGAGACATTCCCGAATATTTAAATGTTATACCTAAAAAAGGTGATGTTTTAACTTGTGGAACAAGTTTGTTTCATGAATACTTATTAAATACCTATCCTGAAAATGAGGCTATAAGAACACCATATGTTTTTGATTTTGTCGAAGCAGTTCGTAGTTATGATACTTGGGATTGGGCTAAAAACGGCAATCAAAAAGGGAAACAACTTACCGATTTATTATCAATTTTTGAAGCAAAACGCTTTATTGAAAAGTATTATGATGAAATAATCGAAAATAAAACAGAAGAAGTAATTTTTAGTAAAATAGACCAAACTTTCTTAGATATTCGTAAAACCGAAATTGCTAATTATATTGAAGAATGTGATAAGAGCTTACTTACTATGAAATTAAATTTAGGTCTTAGTAAAAATTATCTAGTAGGTATAACCTTCGCTCAAAACTTTCGTAGTGAATTAGGTAATGCTTTATCTAAAAAGCATCCTGAATTAGATTTTATAATGATTTTAAATCAGATCCGCAACTCAGCTTCGTTAAGAACAGCCAAAGAAGACGTTAACGTTGGTGAAATTGCTAAATTAATTCATCCTGATGCTGGCGGGCAAACAAAAGCCGCTGGTTTTCCAATAGATAACAAAACAGCATGGCTTTTAACTGAAGTAAATGAAAATAAATATGAGAAAAAGCTAACTAAATAGTTAGCTTTTTCTTTATACTTGCTATTAAAAAAGATATCTAGTATAATGAATTGATTGGAAAGAGGAATTTAAATGGAAAATATTGAATTTAATGAGTTAGGACTGTCCCCTAGAGTGCTAAAATCCATAGCAACTTTAGGGTATACAGTACCTTCTAAAATACAAAAAGAAATCATACCTGAGATTTTAGCAGGTAATGATGTTATTGGTCAAGCACAAACGGGAACAGGTAAAACATTAGCTTTTGCCGCCAGCATTTTAACGATGATTGATGCTAGCGATAGAGGTGTTAAAGCCATTATCTTAACTCCTACTAGAGAACTAGCACTTCAAGTATCAGAAGAATTTAAAACGATTAATCGTGATAGTAATTTTGATATCCTTGCAGTATATGGTGGATCAGGTATTGAACCACAAATTCGCTCTTTAAAAAAAGGCGTTGATATTGTTGTAGGTACTCCCGGTCGTGTTATGGATTTAATTAGAAGAAAATATTTAAATATAGATCATTTAAGTTTCTTTGTTTTAGATGAAGCCGATGAAATGTTAAATATGGGTTTCTTAGAAGATATCGAAGTAATTTTTAATCAAACAAATCCTAATAAACAAGTATTGTTGTTTTCAGCAACAATGCCTTCAGCTATTAAAAAATTAGCTAGTAAATATATGAAAGAAGATTATCAACATATTGCTATTGAAGAAGTAAGTAAAACAGCAATCAATGTTAAACAATATTATTATTTAGTTAACGAAAAAACTAGAACTGAAGCATTATGTAGAGTTTTAGATGCTCGTGATCCTAAATCTGCTATTATCTTCTGTCAAACTAAAAGAGATGTTGATAACTTATTTGGGGAATTATCAAAACGTAATTATAGTGTTGAAGCTATGCATGGTGATATTGCTCAAAGTATGCGTATTCAAACGCTTGATCGCTTTAAAAAAGGATCATTTAAGTATTTGATTGCAACTGATGTTGCTGCTCGTGGTATTCACGTTGAACATATAACATGTATTATTAATTTTAATTTACCACAAGATGTTGAATCATATATTCATCGTATTGGTCGTACTGGTCGTGCTGGTAATGACGGTATGGCTATCTCATTTGTTAATAATCGCGAAGTAAGGTTCTTAGCCGACGTTGAACGTATTGCGAAATGCCATATTACTAAAAGTGAATTACCTAATACTAGTGATATTGTAGCAACTCGCTATAAAAAAATAGTTGCTAGTGTTCAAGAAGTAATTGATAATAAAGAATATGAAGAATATGTCTTATATGTTAGAGATATGAATAAAGACGATCTTATGAAATTTAGCGCTGGGTTACTTAAAGTAGCTTTCGCTAAAGAATTAGGATCAGATTTAAACAAAGATTTAACTGTTACAGCTAATACTAATCATTATGCTGAAGCAAATAGTAATACTACCAGAGTATTCTTAACTATCGGTAAAATGGATAATCTTAAAAAAGGCTCATTATTAGATTTCTTAAAATTAGAAACCGGTATCAATACCGATGCATTTACTAATATTGAAATCTTAACTAAATTTACTTTTATGAATGTTGATAACGCTGTTGTCGATGAATTTATAAAGAAAGTTTATAATAAGAAACTTTATGACCGTGTTGTTAGAGTTGAAAAAGCTAAATTAAGATAAGGAAACTAATAAGTTTCCTTTTTCTATGATAAAATATATAAAGAGGTGATAAGTATGTACGATGTTATTGTTATTGGGTCTGGCCCAGCTGGTATTATGGCCGCTATTACCGCTAGTAAACATAATAGAGTCTTGCTTATCGAAAAAAATAATGAAATTGGCAAAAAACTAAAACTTACTGGTGGTGGTCGTTGCAATATCACTAATCTTAAAGATAATCAATCATTTATAAATGAACTACATAATGGTAAGTATCTTGATTCAGTTTTAAATAATTTTAATTCTAAAGCTCTATATAACTATTTTGAAGACTTAGGTGTTAAATTAAAAATAGAGGATCATGATCGTGTTTTTCCAATCACTAATAATTCAATAACTATTATTGATGCTTTAAAACGTGAATTAATTAATCCTAATATCGATATTAAATATAATACAACTGTCTTAGATATTAGAATTGATCATTTAAAGACCGTGATTACTGATAATGGTGATTATACTGCTGGTAATATTATTATTGCAACTGGTGGTAAAAGTTATCCAGAAACTGGATCTACTGGTGATGGATATCAATTAGCTTTAAAATTAGGACATACGATAAATGAATTATATCCTGCTGAAACTTACGTTATTATTAAAGATAAGTTTCCTCTAGCTGGTATAACCTTAGATGAAGTTACCATCACTAGCAATAATAATATAAGTGAAGGATCACTTTTATTTACTCATAACGGGTTAAGTGGACCTAGTATTTTTAAACTAAGTGAACATATTTATCAAGAATTAAAAACCACCTCTAAAGCATCCATATTTATTGATTTTAAGCCTCATATCAGCATCAATGAACTACTAACAGATATGAATAATTATCCATCTAAAATTGAACTTAAAACATGGGTTAAAACACTATTGCCAAATCGTTTAAGTGAATATTTATGTAGTAATTTAGGTAGTATTAAAATTGCTAGTTTATCTAAATTAAATCGAGAGATTATTCTTAATAAAATAAAACACCTTGTTGTCGAAATAACTGATACCGGTAAATTACAAGAAAGTATTATCACCGGTGGTGGCATTAATATTGATGAGATTGATCCTAAAACTATGGAATCAAAACATCAAAAAGGAATTTATTTTGTAGGTGAATTACTTGATCTACATGGACCTATGGGTGGATATAATTTAACGATAGCATTTACTGCCGGATATACTGCTGGAAGCAATATAAATAAAGGTTAAAAAGGAAGATTTTTCTTCTTTTTTTGTGATATGACATAGGTATAAAATTGTGCTATAATAAAATTAGAAAGGATGATAATATGAAATTTAATATTCATGGTAGTAAAATAAAAATTACTGAGCCCATCAAGAATTACATTGAAGAAAAAATCGGAAGGTTAGATAAGTATTTTAGCAATCCTGACTCACTTGTTGCGAGTGTGCTTATTCGCATTCGTGGTATCGAACAGATAATTGAGGTAACAATACCAGTAAAACATATCATTTTACGAGGCGAAACTTGTGATAAAGATTTATATACCGCTATTGACTTAGTATCTGAGAAAATTGAGAGTCAAATTCGTAAGAATAAAACACGTATGCATCATAAAAAAATTAAACCAAGTTTAATTGAATTTAATCTAGAATTTGATGTTAAAAAAGAGGAATTAGAAAATAATAAAGTTGTTAAGCGCAAACTTATTGAAATGAAACCAATGAGTGAGGAAGAAGCTATTCTACAAATGAACCTTTTAGGACATGATTTCTTCTTGTTTAGACATGATAAGAACGGTAAAAAATGTGTAATATATCGTCGTACTGAAGGAAACTATGGACTTCTAATCGCAAATGAGGACTAAATTAGTCCTTTTTTCATTTGCTACTATTATTTTTTATGTTTTTTTGGTAAAATATAAAAGAATGAGAAAGGAAGATGTAAATGAACTTTTTTAAAAAACTCATTGATCATGAATATAAAGAACTCGAAAAATTCAAAAAGATTGCTGATGAGGTTGATAAATTAGAACCAGCCATGAGCAAACTTAGTGATGATAAATTATGCGCTAAAACTATTGAATTTAAAGAGCGTTTAAAAAATGGTGAAACCATTGAAGATATTAAAGTTGAAGCTTTTGCTGTTGCAAGAGAAGCTGCTTTTCGTCAAATTGGTGAAAAACCATACTATGTTCAAATATTAGGTGGACTTGCAATTCACTATGGTAATATAGCGGAAATGAAAACCGGAGAAGGCAAAACCCTTACTTCAACCATGCCCGCATACCTTAACGCTCTAAAAGGTGAAGGGGTTCATATTATTACTGTTAATGAATATCTAGCTGGTCGTGATGCTGAATGGATGGGAAATATATATCGTTTCCTAGGGTTAACTGTCGGCGTTAATTATCGTGAATTAACACCAAGTGAAAAGAAAGCAGTTTATGAATGCGATATTATGTATACAACGAATAACGAAGTTGGTTTCGACTACTTACGCGATAACATGGTTGTTAAAGCTAGTGAACGCGTTAGTCGTGGTCTTAATTTTGCGATTGTCGATGAAGTTGACTCAGTTTTAATTGATGAAGCTCGAACACCATTAATTATTTCTGGTGGTTTTATGCAAGCTGCCAATTTATATATGCAAACCGATCATTTTGTTAAATCATTAAAAGAAAATAACGGATATTTATATGATGAAAAAACTAAAGCTGTAAGCTTAGATGTTGATGGTACTAGTCGTGCTGAAAAATCATTTGGCGTACCTAATCTATATGACATTAGCAATGCCACTTTAGTTCATTATATTAATCAAGCTTTAAAGGCTAATTTTGGGATGAAACGTGATGTTGATTATGTTGTTACTGAAGGTAAGGTCGTTATTGTTGATCAATTTACCGGTCGATTAATGCAAGGACGTACTTATTCAGATGGCTTACATCAAGCTATTGAAGCCAAAGAAGGCGTTGAGGTTCAAGAAGAAACTAAGACCTTAGCAACCATTACTTTCCAAAATTTATTCCGTATGTATAAAAAACTATCAGGAATGACAGGTACCGCTAAAACAGAAGAAGAAGAATTCCGTGATATTTATAATATGTATGTTATATCTATTCCCACAAACATGCCTATTATTCGTACCGATTATAGTGATTTAATTTTTGCTACTCAAAAAGGTAAATTTAAAGCGATTGTCGAAGAAA
>JBBQFD010000005.1:0-40900 GCA_038321575.1 Bacilli bacterium
TAAGCTATCTATATTCTATGTTATAGAAAAAAACATTTATAAATATAAATGTTTTTCTTCACCGTTATTAACGATATATTTCTTTTCATCACGATATTTTTTTAATACGACTGGTTTTCCTTTTTTTAGACTTTGTTTTAAATTTAAAATCCTTTGATTCCTTGAACCTTTGAATTTTAAATTAAGACTTTTTTCTTGTTGAACAAATGGTCCATCAACTAAAACATCAATATTTTTAAGGAATAACGATAATTTAGGATTGATTTCAGCCATTTGTATTAGTTTTTCAAAAGTAAAGCCGGTATAGCACCAAACATTAAGTTTTAAACTCTTGGCGAATACGGCAATCTCCGTGCAAGCATCAATTTGAAATAAAGGATCACCACCAGATAGAGTAATACCATCTTGGTTCTTAAAAGATTTTAATTCTTGTTTTAATTCATCAACATCTTTTAGAATGCCTTCATCAAATGAATGAGTTTCCGGATTATGACAACCCAAACAATTATGAGAACAACCTTGTGTCCAAATAACGGTTCTTATGCCCTCTCCATCAACAATGCTATCAGCTTGCATCGCTTGCGCTAATCTAATTTGCATTTAATTTATGTTTAACGCGGTCGTGTTCTTCAGCACGTTTACCATTATTAAAACGGTCAACAGTACCAACTAAGTAACCAGTGATACGTCTAATTCTTTCGAATTTAATACCATCACTTTCATCGCGATGACAACCTGGGCAAATATCACCAATTACACCAGTAAATCCGCATACAGGATCACGATCAACTGGATGATTAATTGCTCCATAACCAATACCTGATTCTTTCATTAAACGAACAATTTTTTCAAAAGCAACTAAGTTATCAGTGGTATCACCATCAAGTTCAATATAACTTATATGACCTGCATTAGTGAAAGCGTGATATGGTGCTTCTAATTTAATTTTACGTTCAATTGAGATATTATAATAAACAGGAATATGGAAGGAATTAGTATAATAATCACGATCAGTTATACCTTTAATTTTTCCATATACCGCACGATCTATTTTAACAAATCTTCCTGATAGACCTTCAGCTGGGGTTGCGATTAATGAAAAGTTAAGTGAATATTTTTGTGAATATTCATCTAAGCGTTTACGCATAAAACCAATGATTTGAATACCTAATTCTTGAGCTTCAGGACTTTCACCATGATGTTTACCAATTAATGCTTTCAAAGTTTCAGCAAGACCGATAAAACCAACGGTAAGAGTACCATATTTTAAAACCTTACGTAAGCGATCATTAGGTTTTAGTTTTTCACTATCCATCCAGATACCTTGACCCATTAAGAAAGGAAAGTTATAAACTCTTTTATTACATTGGATAGCAAATCTTTCTAATAGTTGATCTTTAACAAGTTCTAACATGTTAGATAAATCATTATAAAAGCCATCCATATCAGCTACTTCATTCTTAATAATACCGTTTTTAATACCTAATCTTGGTAAATTAATTGAAGTGAATGAAACATTACCACGACCAGGGGTTATTTCACGACTCTTATCCGCTACATTCGCTAAAACACGAGTACGACATCCCATATAAGCAACTTCAGTATTGAAGTCATTAGGGTTATATATACCAATATTAAAAGGGGCATCAATAAAAGAGAAATTAGGGAATAATCTTTTAGCTGATACTTTGCATGATAATTGGAATAAATCATAGTTAGGATCTTTAGGATTATAGTTAACTCCCTCTTTTACTTTAAAAATAGAGATTGGAAAGATTGGAGTTTCATTTTTACCTAAACCAGATTCAGCTGCTAATAAATAGTTTTTAACAACCATTCTCCCTTCTGGTGAAGTATCAGTCCCAAAGTTAATTGATGAGAACGGCACTTGAGCACCAGCACGAGAATGCATTGTATTTAAATTATGAATAAATGCTTCCATTGATTGATAAGTAGTACGATTAGTCTTTTGGAGAGCTTTTTCATAACTTATTTTAAATAATCTAGTTAATTCAGTTGATCCTTTAGTAAATTTATCAAATGCTGAAAGATCAAATTCAATACTTTCAATTTTATCAATTTCTTTAACAATTTTATCAATACTTACAAACTTCGCAAAGTCAGTAAAATCAAGGAAATCATTAATCGCTTGTTTAAATTGTTTCCTAAATGTTTTAACAACACCAGGCGCCATATAATAATCAAAAGCGGGAATACTTTGACCACCATGTTGATCATTTTGATTTGATTGTATAGCAATTGCAGCAAGAGCTCCATAAGACATAATATCTTTTGGTTCTCTTAAATGACCATGACCAGTTGAAAAACCATTATGAAATAGCTTTGCAAGATCAATTTGGGTACATGTTGTTGTTCCCATAGGTAGAAAATCCATATCATGAACGTGAATATCACCGTTATCATGAGCATCGGCATACTTATAATCCATTAAATAAGCTTTGGCGAATTCTCTTGATACAGTACTACCATATTGAAGCATGGTTCCCATAGCGGTATCACCATCAACATTAGCGTTTTCACGTTTAGCATCATCTTCATCAGCTGATTTAAGACCTAAATCTTCTAAAGCTTTTAAAAACTTATGAATTTTATGTTCATCTTTACCAAAAAACATTTCACGTGACTTAGCACGATGAATACGGTATGCGGAAAATGATTCATATACATTTTGATAACCTAGTTTTTTAAAACCAGCTTCAATCATGTCTTGAATGTCTTCAATTTGAATTTTGTCAGACTCACTATATTGTTTCATAATTTGATTAATAACTTCCTGATAAACTTTATTTATATCTTTATCAGTGTACTTACTTTCTTCATCTTCAGGAACAATACTATCGAATCCTTTTTTAATAGCCATGGCAATTTTAGTTCCATTAAACTCAACTTTCTTACCATCTCTTTTTTCAACTTTTAAGGTTGCTAATTTGTCTTCAAATTCTATCACTTAAATCATCCTCCTATACCTTAGCGATATTTCAATTATAACTTGTAAAAAATGAAAAGTCAAACAATAGTTCGCACTTTTTTTAGTTATTTTTTAAGTGAAAAATATGTGTCAATTTAGCATTTATTGACACTAAAAAAAGTCTGTCTAATTGACAAACTTTACTTATTTTTTTTGTTAATCTTCTGGTGAGTTATATTTGATACAAACTTGATCTAATTCTTTGATAAGTAGTTCGATTTTAGCTTCACTTTTTAGACGTACACCACTAGCATAAAGATGACCACCACCATTGTATTTAGTAGCAACATCATTGATGATAGGACCACGTGATCTAATCGACCCACGAACAAGTTCACCGTTCTTATCGTTGGTAAAAATGACCCATGCGACAATTTCTTCAATGTAGTTAAAATTAGAAACCATGTTGCGTGCCGTAGCAGCATCAACTTCAAATTCTTCTAATACTTTATCAGTAACGCGCATGTATGCTAAACCATTTTCGGTAATCGTTAAATTGTTTGCAATATACCCTTGAAATTTGACTTCTTTGATCGGTTTTAAATATAGCGCTTCATACAAATTTGTAAAGTCAATGTTTGTCTTGGCAATCAGTTTAGAAACGAGTGAAAAAGTTTTGGGAGTTGTATAATAAAATAAAAAGCGATTAGTATCAGCAACGATCCCTATAAATAATTTTTCAGCTGCTTCTTTAGTCATTTTAAATTTAGTTTTGAAGATTAATTCAGTGATCATTTGTGATGCACTTGAGGCAGTATCATCGATCCATTCTAACTTACAAAAAGTTTCAATAAAAGGATGATGATCGATCTTAATAGAATCACCAAATCGAGATGGATCTAATCCATCAACTCTTTTTTTATCGGGAGTATCAACAACAATCAAAAGTGAGTTTTCATACATCTCATCACTAAATTTATCGAGAATCCCGATATACTTAAATTTAGATGCAGGATATCCAACAGCATATACTTTTTTATTAGGAAAAGTATTAATGATGATGTCTCTTAGCGCTATTTGACTAGCAAGACCATCAGGATCAGCTCCAATATGGCGAGCAATCACAATGGTGTCATATTTTTTAATTGTTTTAAAGATTTTTTTATAGATATTATTGAACATAGCATCACACTTTCTATTTAATAAAGGCAAATGTATCTCTAGCTAACATTACTTCTTCATCAGTTGGAATGATATAGCAAGGAATTAAAGAATCTGCCTTGGTAATTAAAGTCTCAACCCCACGAACGTTATTAGCTACTTCATCTGGTTTAACACCTAAGACTGCTAATTTTTCCATTACAGCAAGTCTAGTATCCATTGAATTTTCACCAATACCACCAGCAAAGCAAATAGCATCAACCCCACCAAGTAAGACATAGTATTTAGCAATATATTCAACTACTCGTCTAACATACATATGTTGTGCTAAAATACATCTTTCATTACCGGCTTTAATACCATCTTCGATATCTCTTGAATCACTACCAATGCCACTTATACCAAGATAACCACTGTTTTTATTTAAATCATTAACAACAGCATTAACATCTTTACCAGTTTTATTCATAATGAAAGGCACTAAAGTGACATCAATATCACCACTACGACTACCCATAATTAATCCAGCATTAGGCGTAAAGCCCATTGAGGTATCAATTGATAATCCATCTTTTACAGCAGCAATACTTGCGCCATTACCTAAATGACAAGTAATTACTTTAAGGTCATTTTTACCTAATAGTTTTTGTAAGCGATTAGCTAAATATTTATGACTAGTACCATGGAATCCATATTTACGAACACTATATTCACTATACCATTCATAAGGAGTTCCATATAAATAAGCTTCTTCAGGTAAGGTTTGGTGAAAAGCAGTATCAAAAATAGCAACCGCAGTAGCAGTTGGAATTACTTTTTGAAAAGCTCTAATCCCAACTAAATTAGCAGGATTATGAAGGGGTGCTAAATCAATTAATTCTTCAACTATTTTTAAAACGTCATCATTAATAACGATTGATTCAGCATATTTTTCACCACCATGAACAACACGGTGACCAATACCTTCGATTTCATCAAGTGATATTACTACTTTATGTTCAAGTAGTTCTTCACATAAAAGACGAACAGCGTCTTCATGACTTTTTAATTCTAATTCTTTACGTATTTTTTCACCATTTAATTTGATGGTATAAAAACTTCCATTAATACCAATTCTTTCAAATACTCCGGAAATTAATACTTTTTCTTCAGGCATTTCATACATTTGAAATTTTAATGATGAACTACCGGCATTTACTGATAATATTTTCATAGATACCTCTTTCTAATTCTTGTTTTTCATATGAGGGAATAAGATAACTTCACGAATTGATTCACTACCAGTAATCATCATTACTAAACGATCAATACCAATACCAAGTCCACCAGCAGGTGGCATACCATATTCTAAAGCTTCAACAAAGTCTAAATCCATATCATTAGCTTCATCATTACCTAATTCACGTTCTTTTAATTGATTTTCGAATCTTTCATATTGATCAATAGGATCATTAAGTTCGGTAAAGGCATTACCATACTCACTAGCACAGATAAATAATTCGAAACGTTCGGTAAAACGAGGATCTAATTTATCTTTTCTAGCAAGCGGACTTATTTCTAGTGGATGACCAAAAATAAAGGTTGGTTCAATAATGGTTTCTTCAACATATTTTTCAAAGAAAGCATTAACAATATGGCCATAACTAAAATGATCTTCTAAAACAATATGATGTTCTTTAGCAATACTCTTTGCTTCATCTAAAGTCATATCTTTAAAGAAATCAACACCACAAATATCTTTTATAGCTTGTACCATATGAATTCTTTTATATTTAGGAGCAAGTGAAAATTGATGGCCCTTCCAATCAATATCATAAGTACCAAGTACATCCATAGCAACGGTACTAAATATTCCTTCCGTAATATCCATCATTCCTTCTAAATCACTATAAGCTTTATATAATTCAATAGTGGTAAATTCAGGATTATGATTACGATCCATACCTTCATTACGGAATAATCGACCTATTTCATAAACAGCGTCCATACCACCTACAAGTAATCTTTTAAGTGGTAATTCGGTTGCAATACGTAAGTACATATCCATATCTAACGTATTATGATGAGTTGCAAAAGGACGAGCTGATGCACCACCTAAAACAGCACTTAAGACTGGAGTTTCAACTTCGGTATACCCTAGATTATCTAAGTAATGTTGAATTGAACGAATAATCTTAGGACGCATAAAAGCAACTCTTCTAGCATCATCATTCATAATAAGATCAACATAACGTCTGCGGAAACGTTCTTCCACATCAGCTAAGCCATGATATTTTTCTGGTAATGGTTTTAAAGCTTTTACTAGATGAGTAAATTTACTAGCTTTAACGGTAAGTTCGCCCATATGAGTACGAAAAACATTACCTTCAACACCAACAATGTCACCTAAATCAGCATCATCAAATAAATTATATTGGTCTTCACCAACAAGGTCTAGTTTTAAATAAACTTGGATTTGACCAAATTTATCTTGGATATTCATAAAACCAGCTTTTCCTTTAACTCTTTTAGTCATAATACGACCAGCAATAACAACTGGTAGTACCATTTCATCTAATTCTTCTTTAGTATATTTATCATAAGCATCTTTAATATCTTTAGAATTACTAGTTACATCAAAACGATTACCAAAAGGTTCAACGCCTTTGTTAATTAATGTTTCGACTTTACTTCTTCTAACTAATTCTTGTTCACTAAATTCGCGCATAATTCACCTCTACTTAAAATCTTTAACAAATGTGTTACTTATTAAATCATGTAAGCCACGTTTGTCTTTCTTATATATTACCATAAATACACTAGCTATGACTACTACAAGTTGGATAAAACCTAAAATGGTAACGATAATAAAATAACTATTACTTGATAGTAGATATAACAATACTAACGACAAAATCATATACCATAAACCATTAATAATGGTATTACGAATAATTAATTCTTTTATCGTTGGTAATTTATCTTTTTCACCAACAACTTTAATCTTCATTACGGCTTGACCAAAGGTACTGCCTTGATTAAAGTATGGCCATAAAATAAAGTAAATAACGATAAAGAAGGTATTAATAATACTTGTTAAAGCTAATGATATATCAAGGTTATGGGTAATATCAGCATAGCGAGTAAAAAAAGTACTAAAATTAATAATATTCTTGGTAAATTGAACATTTAAGTCCGCTAATTCGTTATATAATATACGAACATTTTGACTCTCAGGAATAATAAAACCAACGACCATTAAAATTAAACCTAGTAACATAATATCTAGTAAGTAAGCATTAAATCTTTTTTTAGTACTAGTCATTTTGATCACCTTCCATAAATTCTTTAATAGCATTATCTATTTCGATAACACTAGTTGCTTGTGATAAAGTTCTTTTTAATTTACTAGAACCAGTAACTCCCTTTAAATACCAAGCAGCATGACTTCTTATTTGTAATAAAGCGACTTTTTCATTCTTAGTAGTCATTAAATATGATAAATGTTTCTTCAACATCTTCATTTTATCTTCAATACTAATCTTTTTAGGTTCAATACCATATTCTAAATAATCAATACATTCTTTAATTAACCAGGGATTACCTAAAACACCCCTACCAATCATTACAGCATCACAGCCAGTATAATCTAACATAGCTTTAGCATCATAACAAGTCTTGATATCACCATTACCAATAACCGGGATATTAACACTTATCTTCACTTGTTTAATAATATCTAAATCTACATGGCCACTATAGCCTTGACTTCTAGTTCTGCCGTGAATAGTAATGGCACTAGCGCCCGCTTCTTCACATATTTTTGCGATAACGGGGGCATTTATGGAATTATTATCCCACCCACTACGAATTTTAACGGTTACGGGAATCGGAATAGCCGCAACAACGGCTTTAACAATTTCCGCTACTTTAATAGGATCTTTTAAAAGGGCACTACCAGCTTGACTGCGAATGGCAACTTTAGGAACAGGGCAGCCCATATTTATATCAATTATATCTGGTTTCATTGTTTCATATATATATTTAGCAGCTTTTACAAATGATTCTTTATCACTACCAAATATTTGTTGAGCAATGGGTCTTTCCATATCAGTCATATAAAGCATATCAATGGTTTTTTGATTACCATAACTAATAGCTTTATCAGACACCATTTCAGCAAATATTAAACCACAACCCATTTCTTTGATAATAGTTCGATAAGCACTGTTACTAATACCTGCCATGGGTGCTAAAACTATTTTATTATTTATTACAACATTACCTATTTTCCACATATTATCACCATATCAATTATAATATATTTATGCTTATTTATCAATTAAAATGGTTGATAACTTATTTCATCTTTTAACAATCTCACTTCTTAATCTTTCTACAATTGTAATGATAAACTCTGAATTAGTAGGTTTGCCTTTATCAATGTGAATACTATAACCAAATATTTCGTGAATAAGTTTAATTGATCCCCTACACCAACTTATCTCAATAGCGTGTCTTATTGCTCTTTCTACACTAGATGCATTAGTGCTAAACATGGTCGCTAATTTAGGATAAATAATAGTCGTAATTCCCTTGTTGGGAAACTCATTAAAATAGATCATGCAAATCGCAGCAATTAAATATTGGTACCCTATAAGGTGAGATGGAAAACCAAGATTATGGAGAATATCTTTTACTCTTTTTTCAATATAATTAGGTGTTTTGGTGAACACCATTAGCTGTTTTTTAACTGTAATTAGTTTACGAATATCATTGACAAACATCATAATATTATTGGGGCTTTTATGTTTATAAGCAATATAATTATCATTAATGGATAATAGCTTAGTGTGGTAATTGCCTTTATTTATCTTGGTGTTTATCATTTTTATCCTCCGCTAATTACGGCAATTGACAATTACTTGACTAACTATTTGTCAATCAAAAGAAAAAAAGTTATTGATTAACAACAACTTCAATTATTTTTAAAAATTTATCGGGACTTAAGGATGCGCCACCAACTAAATATCCAGCAATATTTTTGATGGTATTTAGCTCATTAATATTTTTATCATTAACTGAACCGCCATAAATAACTGGCATATCATCAAAATTAAATTGCTCTTTTATCATCATTTTTATCGAGCTAATTGTCGTTTCGATTTCGCTATTAGTTGGTGTCAAATTAGTTCCAATTGCCCAAATTGGTTCGTAAGCAATAATTACTTTTTTTAACATTTCTTGATCTAAATTATTTAGTGATTTTGATATTTGTAATTTCAAAATATCATTAGTGTTTTTAGCAGCATATTCTTCTGCGGTTTCACCAATACATAAAATAACCTTTAAATCATGTTTTAGGGCTTCAATAACTTTTAAATTAATTAATTCATTAGTTTCATTTAAATGAAGGCGTCTTTCACTATGACCAAGGATAGTTAGATCAATCCCCATACTTTTAGCTTGTAATGGTGATACTTCACCTGTATAAGCACCAAAATCATTATAATAGGTGTTTTGAATACCTACTTGATAATTATGTTTTAAAAAATATGGTATAAAAATACTTGTTGGGCAGATAATGACGTCTTTGCTATTAATAGTTTTATTAATAACTCTTAAATAGTTACTAACTTCTGCTAAATCCATATTCATTTTAAGATTAGCAACCACAATTTTATTTTTCTTCATTAAATCCCCTCGTCAATTCTTTACGAAAACGTTTAAAGAACGTCTTCTTTTCTTCAGGTTTATGACCAATAGCTAATTTATAAACATCTAAAACTCTTTCAGCAAAGTATTTTGATGAGTGTAGTTCTGATGATACACGAGCTTGTTTACCCATTTTAAGTAACAATTTATCATCATGCATCAGTTTTAAGACGGCTTTTACATATTGATTCTTATTATCAAATATAAAGCCATTTAAGCCTTCAACAACAACGTTACGAAAGCTTTCATCATCAACACAAACAACAGGAATTGATGCTGCCATAGCCTCAATAATGGTTAATCCTTGGGTTTCAGTACGTGAGGCGGTAGCAAAGACATCAGCTAATTGATAATAAGTTGATACATCAGCCCATGGTACTTTACCAGTAAAGATGACATTATCAGTCATTTTATGTTTTATAACTAGTTTTTTAAATGTTTCCATATCAGGACCATCACCAATAATAATTAATTTACTATTTTTATTGATTTTAACTAAGTCTTTTTGGCCATTGATAAGGACATCAACACTCTTTTCTTGACCTAAACGACCAACAAACATAATGATGAAGTCATCTTCAGATATACCTAATTTAGTGCGAAGTGGCGCTAAATCATCTTTGGTGTATTTTTCTTTATAGAATCGTTCAACTTCAATACCGGTTGGTACAATGTGAACATTACGATCAAATTTATATTTTTCTTTAAATAAATCATAGGTCTTTTTGGTAGGAACTATTAACTCAGTAGCGGTTTTATCACAATAAAACTTAGTTAAATATTCAACTATCTTTTTACTAGTACCATCAAAATAACCTTTAGTTATATAATGAACATAATCTTCATACATAGTGTGATAAGTATGAACTAAAGGCAAATCAAATTGCTTAGCAATAATTCTAGCAAACGTTCCGACACCAAATTCACTTTGAGAATGAATGACATCAAGGTTCCACTTCCTAATTTTTTCAATAGCTCGCAGTGGATAAATACCGGTTAAACGGTAATCGTATATCCCAATTGGAATACCTGGTACTCTAATAATTTTATTTTCATTTTCATATTTATAACTCATATTATCATTATTAACAGTTACAATAAAAACTTGATGTCCTTTTTTTACTAGGGCTTTTTCAAGCATAGCAACACTAGTTGAAACACCATTAATATAAGGTGGATAAGTATCAGTAAATATCCCTATTCGCATATTAATCTCTCTTTCTCCATACATTAAATACTAAAGCACCAATAATCATACCTAAGTAATAGGTTATAAAGCGCCATAATAACATCATGGCATTTAAGATACTACCAGTTAAGAAATTACCAAAGAAAGCGATAAACGCAAATTCTAAACCACCGGTTCCACCTGGCATTGGTACCATTGATCCAACCAACATAACATAAGATGAAGTAATAACCGCTAAGATACCATTAAAGCTACTATAATTACCCATACTATATAAAATAGTAACCGGGATTAAATATAAACTTAATAAGGCTAAGACATTGATGCCCAGTGTTTTCATAAAGTGCTTTTTATCTTTAAATAACATCGATGCCCCTTCATGGAAATCATTGATACGTTCTTCCCAACTATCAATCGTGGTATCTTTATTTTTTATAAGTTTAAATTTACTTAATATTTTAATAGCAATTTTTATAAGAATTTTATTGAATTTTTTGGCAAATGCGACCATAAATAAAACTACAACAACCCCTACATTAATAAAAAATCCTATTAAAACAACTTCTTGTAAGATACCCACGGTCTTAAAGATGTTAAAACAATAATTTAAGAAGATTGCAAGAACACCTAAACTAATAAGAGCTATCTGATAAATAATAAAGTCTTGGACAACAATATTAGTACCATCAGTTCCTTTGACACCATCTTTTTTTAAAGTATAAACCACGAATGGTTGCCCACCACTTGATGATGGGGTTATACCATTAAAGAATTGGGTTAACATGATTAATTTAAAAGCTCTGATAAATTTATAATCACTATCAAACTTAATAATTAAACTATGAAAAGCAATTGTTTTAAATAACCAGTAACCGAAAATTAAAAGAAGACTTACTAATAACCACCAAGGGTTCATATTTAAGATATCTTTTACGATTTCGTTAAAATTATCTTTTAACGAAAAATATAAAACTGCTGAACTAAGACCAATTAAAAGAATAATATTCAATTTACTGGTAATCTTATTTTTATTCATTATATACCTACGATTCTATCTCATTGATAATTGTTATACCAGGAAGTTCTTTACCCTCTAATAGCTCTAAGGAAGCCCCGCCACCAGTTGAAATATGAGTCATGGAATCTTTATATCCAAAATTAATAACTGCTGAGGCAGTGTCACCACCACCAATAATAGTGGTTGCACTTATTTCTGATAATTTCTTACACATCATTTTAGTCCCATTAGCAAAGTGTTCTAATTCAAAAACACCAAGTGGACCATTCCAAATAACAGTTTTACTTTTATCTAAATAACTATTAAATAAATCAATTGTTTTAGGTCCAATATCTAGTCCTATTTCACGACCACTTATGCCATTTATAGAACGAATATAAGTTGCGGTCGTATCACTTATTTCATTAGCGCATATCGCATCAACTGGTAAAACAATTTTGTCATTGTATTTATCTAAAATATTCTTACAATAATCAAGATTATCACGATCAAATAATGAATTACCAATATCATAATCTAGAGCAGCAAGAAAGGTATAAGCCATTCCCCCACCTATTAAAATATAATCAGCTTTATGAACTAAATTAGAAATAACGCCAATCTTATCAGATACTTTAGAACCGCCTAAAATAACCGTAAACGGTCTAACTGGGTCTTTAATAGCTGGTAATAATACCGCTAATTCTTTTTCAATTAAAAAACCAATACCATTAGGTAAATGTGAGGCAATCCCAACATTAGATGCATGGGAACGATGACTAGTACCGAAAGCATCATTAATATAAATATCACCTAAGGTTGACCAATATAAACCTAATTCAGGGTTATTCTTACTTTCACTTTGATTATTTAAATCTTCAAAGCGGGTATTTTCCATTAATAGAACATCACCACTATTTAAATTATTAATAGCGGTTTCAAGTTCAACCCCACGAGTTGAAGAAATAAATAAGACTGTCTTTTCTAAAAGTTCACTTAATCTTATAGCAACTGATTTTAAACTATTACTACTTTTATCTTTAGTGGTTTCAATACGTCCTAAATGAGACATTAAAATAACTTTAGCGCCCTTTTCTATTGCATATTTAATAGTTGTTAAACTTTCGATAATACGATTATCATCAGTAATAATATTATCTTTCATAGGGACGTTAAAATCACAACGAATAATTACTTTTTTATCTTTTATATTGTAGTCTCTAATTGTTTTTTTCATAATTACCTCTTATCTAAAACGATTTAAATCTAAATTGTAGTTACTAGTTATTTCAGCGTCACTAAGGGCACGATTATATAATCTTATTGAGTATATTTTACCCATTAAGTTTTCCGTTGAATAACCAATTTGAAATCTTTCATTGAGAGATGTAATATTAGAAACAGATGCGGCTGTCATTCGATTATTAAAGAACTTGCTAGCAGTACTCCCTGTAAAATTATTACGATAAACAAATGAATATTTAGAAGTACCATTAGCGGTAAAAGTATCTGGGGCTGCATATTGTTGCGTGTTAATGGGATAACAGTTCCACCATGGACGACCATCAGCTGCAGCACGAATTTTTAAGCCAATACCATTGTTAGCATCATTGCCTCTATTAAGACCAATATGAACAAATTTATCGGTATTGGATAACAAGAATATTTCCATGGTTATATTCTTTCCTAATAAAGCTGGATCAATAATATTCTTTGATATTAAATTAAAACCATCAAAAGTAAGACTATTATCATTCCACTTAGTAGGATTTATTCCTAAAATATCATTATGATAAGTACTTAAATCATTCCAAACAGTAGTTATTTTACTATGACCTTCACCAACATTATTAATAGCATCATATTGTAATATTAAGCCTGTTTGAGCATATGATTTAATATTAGTGTTTAAATTGGAAATAGTATATTTAACAGTAAAATCGGTTTGAGTAGTTGCAACTACAGTGTATGTATTTGGTATAACTATACCTGTATCGGGATCAATACCCATCTTTTTTATTAAGCCTTGATCAAGAAGGGTTTGGGCGGGAATGTCAACTCGACCATTAACGAGATCAAGTTGTGGAAAAAGACTACGATTTAATTCTACATATGATTCAGTTGCGGTATATAAATTAGTTAAAAAAGCATTATACTCTTTTACCCCAGCTCTTTTTAAAGTGGCAATAGTTGATGGGACAGCCACAATTAAAATTATTGATAATACGACTAGTACCCCTAATAATTCAATTAATGTAAAACCTTTTTTTTGCATATTATCCACCTATTCTTTATAATCATTTTATAACATTTTGGTATATTTTACAAGTTAAAGCACAAAAAAGATTAGTCAATGTCAACTAATCTTTTATTATTTATTTATTCAAAAATTGACTTAAATATTTAGCAGTTCTAACCATCTGTGTACTATAACCCATTTCATTATCATACCAAGCAACTACTTTCACTAATTGTTTGCCATCGACTTCCAAAATAGTAGTTGATAATCCATCAACTAAAGCACCGAAAGAAGAACCAATAATATCACTTGAAACAACAGGATCCATTGTTAAATTAATGGTTTCATTCTTATGATTGATGAAAGCATTATTTACTTCTTCAACCGTAACATTACGTTTTAACTCAATAGTTAAATCAACAACCGAACCATCACTAGTTGGAACTCTTAGCGCTGAACCTTCTAATCTACCTTTTAATTGAGGTAGAACAAGACCAATAGCACTGGCTGCGCCAGTAGATGATGGAATGATGTTAGCAGCTCCAGCACGACCACGTCTTGATAAGATACCTTTTTTATGAGCAACATCAAGTATTACTTGGTCATTAGTGTAAGCATGAACAGTGGTCATGAAGCCTTTAACAACTCCAAAATCACGATCTAAAATATCTAAAACCGGTGCTAAACAATTGGTAGTACAACTGGCAGCGCTAATAACTGTTTCACTACCATCCAAGATTTTTTCATTAACATTAAATACAATTGTTTTTAAATCACCTTTAGCGGGAGCAGAAATAATTACTTTCTTAGCACCTGCTAAAATATGAATATTAGCAGTTTCTAAATCAGTAAATATTCCAGTACATTCAAATACCTCATCAATACCTAATTGTCCCCATGGTAACATTTTAGGATCTTTTTCAGCAAATACTTGAACCTTGCGATTACCTACTTTAATAAACCCTGGTTCAAAACCTATTTCATCAACACGATAATTGCGATGATTAGTATCATATTTTAATAAATATGCTAATTGTTCAGAATCCGTTAAATCATTGATTGCTACTACTTCAAAATTAGGATCTTGTTCCATAATTCTGAAAACTAAACGACCGATACGACCAAATCCGTTAATTGCTACTTTTATCATTTTTTCTCCTCTTTTCCTATTCTTTGAAACAACTTCCACCAATAAATTCTCTAATAACTGAATCACTAGGAATATCTTCACTTGGTATTGGTAAGAAGTTCCTTAAAAAATTAATTAATCTTAGCGCTTCGGGGTATACTTCATCATCTTCCGCAACGGAGAACAATAATGGTTCAACATAAGTCTTTAATACTCCTAGCTCGTATGATAGGGCTGAATTAACAACCACATCTGCATCATCTTGGAAGGGGAATATATTTTGTTCTTCGCCTTCACGTATTTTACGCCACATTTTAAGGGTGTCAGCCGCATTATAACCACGATATTTATTATCACGAACAATTCTTCTTAATTTCCTAGTATCACTCGTGTGAACACGATTATGATTATCGATATTCAAATGGGTTAGCGGACTAATATAAATCATATACTTATTACGTTTTTCAATTGACATCGTTAATTCTTCATTTAAAGCATGTAAGCCTTCAATAATGATAATGTCTTCCTCACCTATTTGTAAGGTGTCATTATTATATTCTCTTTTCCCTGCTACAAAGTTATATTTGGGGAGCAAGACTTTTTCACCATCGATCAACTTCATTAAGTGCTTATTGAAAAGATTTATATCAACAGCATGTACTGATTCAAAGTCAAAATCACCATGTTGATCTTTAGGAGTATCTGATCTATTTAAGAAATAATCATCAATTGAGATACGATGAGTTTTAAAACCAAGACTCCCTAATGATATTTCTAATTTCTTAGCTGTTGTGGTCTTACCACTCGATGAAGGACCTGCTATTAAAACTAGTTTAATATTCTTGCGATTTTCACTGATTGTATCAGCAATAGTTATTAATTGATGATCAAAATAAGCTTCTGATAATCTAATTAAATTATCTATTTTACCAGTTGAAACTATTTTATTTAAATCAGAAGCATTAGCAACTCCTTGATTTCTTGCCCATTTAGTATAATTCAAGAACTCATCAAAAATCATTTCATGATGAACGTATTCAGCTGTTTTATTAGAGTGATATATATCAGGGAAACTTACTACAAACCCGTTATCTTTAATGTATGTTATTTTATAATCATCAATAGCGCTAGTACTATATGCTAATTCACCAAAGAAGTAGTCATATACATTATCTAAGCGATGAAGATTAATATAGCTATTACTTACATATTTTAAAACATCAACTTTATCGGTTTGTTTTTTCTTTTGAAAGTAATTAATAGCATCGATACGCGAAACACTAACACTTTCAAATAATAAGTCTTCTGCAATGATTTTATCCATAGCGTCATTTAATTCTTTAATAGAATTTTTATCAATATCATCACTTTGAATCTCACAATAAAAACCTTTATCGATTGAATGTTCAATAATAACATCGGTATCTATTCCAAATAAACGTTTAACAGCGACAACTAAAATAAATTGAAGGCTGTTTTCATAGATAGTATTACCGAGTAATGAGGTACGATCAAAGAAATCAACTACACATTTTCTCGTAATTACTTCTGATAAAGCATTGGTTTCATTATCAATTTTGGCGACTAAAATAGGATAATGGTAATTATCTTGATATTTTTTACTTATTTCCAGTAAACTGGTGTCCGCTGGAAATTCTTTTATGATACGATTTTGATAATTGACTTTTACCATTCGATCCATAAAGTCCCTCTTATTCTATCTACATTCATTTTACCAAAAAAATGTTAATTTGTCACACATTACATAAAAAAAGTAATATTTAATATTACTTTTCAGTATCGAATAATACTAATAGCTTTTCATAAATCCCTGGTTCAACACGATTTAAAGCATTAATTGTAAGTTGTAATGATTTTGAATAATCACCACGATAGAATAATAATTCAGAATAAGTTAGATTCTTATCTAAATCTTCAATGCTTGTACGATAACGATTACCATAAACAATCGCCATTTCAGCGAACATTGCTGTTTTCATCATGTCCTTCGTTGATTTATATAATTTTAATACTAAATCACGAGCGGTATCAACACGAGTATTTAAAACACTAATCGTAATTGGGGTTTTATCTAACTCATGAATAATTTCTTTGATGGCAGCTTGGGCTTCAGCAAGTTCCACAAAATATGTTTTAGGTATAACTGGTAAATTGTATTCACGAATCTTGTTTTTAGATTCTTTTAGAATGCGTTTTACCTCTTCTAGTTCCTTGCGAGCACGAATTTCATCATCCTTCATGGTGCCAATAGCGTCTAGTGAATTATCTAAACGATCTTCAACAGCAATTAATCTATTTAATAATAATTCTATTTCTTTTGTTAATTTAGAATAAGCAAAAGTATTATTACGAGTATGATCGATAAGAGTTTTATAATCATTATTTAAGGTGGTTAATTCTTGATGAACTTCATCTAGTAGTACAATATCATTTTTAGATAGATTATAGATATTTTTAACATCATCTATTTGAGCATATATATCAGCTATTTGTTTGTTAATCTTTTCCAATTTAACTCTAAACGCTTCATCTGTTTCTTCATAGGTAGTACGATCATTTTTTTCTTTTTCAAAGTCATTAAATGAGTTATCAAAATATTCAAGTAATAATTTTAACTCAAATAAACTATCTTCTAAGTTTAAAACATTAGCGCGATCTAAGATATCACTAACCTTTTTATTAGCTTCACCGATATTATATTCAATATTAAGATAATCAAGAGGGTAACCATTTTCAACCATTTCACGATAAGTATCTTCAACTTGTTTTATCTTAGTAGGAATTAAATTAGTAGTTAAAAGTTCAATACTTGGGACTTCTTCAACAACTACTTCCATATGTTTTAACATTTCGTCTAAAGCTTTTATAATTTGGGTTACTTCACTATATTCATTGTTTTCCATAACACGTTCAAAATCGTCAAAACGACGAGCAATATTTTCAAATTGAAGACTTATAGAATTACCTATTTCACCATATTCGATTCGGCGATCATTAAATATTTGAATTAATTCGCGATATTTAGTTTTAAATTTAGTGATAATAGCACGATTACGTTCTTCACTTGAAGTGATTTTCTTTATTTCATTTAATAACATATCAGCATTAGCTTTTACTTTATATAATTCCATCTCTAATTTAGCAGTTTTATAGGTTGCAGCTTTATAATCTAATTTTGATAATGAATAATCAGCTTCTAAAATCATATCAGTTAATTTAGGAACTTGGGTTGATTTAATAATATGTAAACGATCTTTCCAATCAACAAACATAACTTCTAATTTCTCATTCTTTAAGAAGGTTTCAATCTTTGATAATTCAGGCATAATGGGTGTGCCATCAATTAAATTCTTTTCATATTCTAATTGTTCTAAGCGTTTTTTAAATCTTTTATTTTTCATACTTTGAATAATATTTAAAACAATTATGATAAGAATTACGCCGGTAATAAATAAAGATATAAATATTAATGTTAGTGCGTCCATCTTATCACCTCGTTATTATAATAATATCACATTTTTTAGTTTTTTCCCATCCTTTTTTAGAATTTTAGTGCAGTTTTAAATTGTAAAAATATGTATTTTTGCTTGACTATAAAGGTAAAATATCATATAATTATAAATGCGTATGCATCTAGCAGCGTTACTCTGATGATATTAACGTGTTTATTACCTTTATGGGTTATTGCGTAACTTTTGCTGCAGAGCGAAAATATTAGAATAAACACCCTATTATTTGACAGAATAACCTCGATGTTTAAGCAAATATCGAAGGAGGGAAGAAAATGGCAAAATATACTGGACCACAATACCGTAAATCACGTAGACTTGGTTTTTCTATATTGGAAACTGGTAAAGAGTTATTAAAGAAACCTTTTGCGCCGGGCCAACATGGTCAAAAGCGTAGTAAGAAACTTTCTAACTATGGAATTCAATTACAAGAAAAACAAAAAGTTAGATTTATGTACGGACTTAGTGAAAGACAATTTAAAAAGACTTTCGCTGAAGCTCGTCAATTAAAGGGTGTCCTTGGTGAAGACTTTTTGAAATTATTAGAAAGTCGTTTAGACAATGTTGTCTATCGTTTAGCGCTTGCTAATACTCGTAAGGGTGCAAGACAAATCGTTAACCATGGTCATATTACTGTTAATGGTAAAAAGGTTAATATTCCATCATACCGTGTTAAACCGGGCGATGTAATAGCAGTTAAAGAACAAGCAATGAATCATCCAGCTATTAAAGTTGCGATGGAAGCAATTAGTAAACGCGTTGAATATGTTTCATTTGATGAAACTAAGCTTGCTGGAACTTATTTAAGATATCCAACAAGAAGCGAATTAAATGCTGATATTAATGAAGCATTAATTGTTGAATTCTATAGCCGATAAAAAAAGAGATTTTATAATCTCTTTTTTTATGCTATTTTACCTAAGTAATATTTCTTTTTACCACGACGGATAATAATAAATTCATTATTAATAGCCATCTCTTTAGTTATGATGGCATTTTCATCACTAAATTTTTCATCATTTATAGTTATGGCACCATCAATAATAAACTCACGAGCTTCTCTTTTACTTTGACAAACACCATTATTAACTAGCATATCAAGGATATTCATACCGACTGCTACTTCAAAACTTGGGACATCTTTAAAAGCAATATGAAGTTCTTCGGTTGTTAAAGCTTTGATATGACCACTAAATAAGGTTTCAGTTATTTTTAGTGCTGTATTTAATTCATCAGCACCATGAACCATCATAATAATTTCTTTAGCAAGAACCTTTTGAGCTTCTCTTTTTTCTGGTTCACTTTTAACAATTAATTCTAATTTATCAATTTCTTCTTTTGATAATAAAGTTAATTTTTTAAGATATTCAACTACTTGTGAGTCTTCAGTATTTAAGAAATATTGATACATTTCATAACTAGATGTTTTATTTTTATCCAACCACAAAACGCCTTCTTCAGTTTTACCAAATTTTGAACCATCGGCTTTAGTAATTAGTGGCATTGTTAGTCCATATGCTTCTTTACCAATTTTACGACGAATTAATTCTACACCTGATGTAATATTACCCCATTGATCTTGTCCACCAATTTGTAGAGTACAATTATTATGTTCAAATAAATATAAGAAATCAAGAGCTTGCATAACCATATATGAAAATTCAGTATATGTTATACCAATATCTAAACGACTTTTAACTGTTTCTTTATTAAGCATATAATTAATACTAAAATACTTACCATAGTCTCTTAAATAATCAATAAAATTAATATCTTTAGACCAATCATAGTTATTAACCATTTCAAAGTTATATATCTTACTTATTTGAGTAGATAAACCAATATAATTCTTTGCTAGTTCTTCTTTAGTGATCATTGGGCGTTCACTATTAGGTTTAGGATCACCAATCAAACCAGTAGCACCACCTACTAATATAATAGGATGATGACCTGCTAATTCTAATCTTTTTGAGGTTAATAAGACTGATGCAAAATGACCGATATGTAAGCTATCAGCCGTTGGATCAGTTCCAATATAAAAAGTTAAGCCTCCTTTATTTAGTTTTTCTTCTAAATCAGGGCTAGTAATACTTTCAACCAGGCCACGCCATTTTAAATCTTCAAATAATGTCATAAATCTCCTTCTAGCAAAAAAAGTTATCATGTTTAAGGACGAATAATCGCGGTACCACCTTAATTCATAATAACTTATGCACTTTCCTTTTAACGCAAGTAACGCTTTAACTCAAAATAGGTATTTCATTATTTAAACTTGACTAATTTGCAGCAAGCATTAGTTTTCTAATTACTATTTAAATAACTACTAAATATTTATCATTGTTAAATATTTTACACAATAAATATACCATAGGGATATTATTATGTCAATTATATTTATTTGTTTAGATTGTCAATTAGTGACTCAATTCGTTTACCATAATCAATCGAATCATCATAGACAAATTGAACTTCTGGAATATATCTTAAATCAACACGATCGTATAGTTGATGACGAATAAAACCACTAGCATTTTTTAATGCTTTCATAGTTTCGTCTTTATTGGTATCATTTAAAACGGTTACATATACTTTCGCGTAACTTAAATCATTAGTAACTTTAACGTCAGTTATAGTTACAAAATTAATTAAACGATCTTTAACTTCGGTTGATAATATTTCACTTATTTCTTTAGTTAAAATACTACCAATACGATCTATTTTTATACTCATAATTCACCTATCTTTCAATTTCAACCATTTCGTATGCTTCTAGGATATCATCAGGTTTGATGTCAGTATAGTTTTCAATGGTAATACCACATTCAAGACCTTTTTTAATCTCTTTAACACTATCTTTTTCTCTTTGAATAGAACCAATATTTCCAGTGAAGATTACAACTCCATCACGAATGATACGAACTTTAGCATCACGACGAATTAAACCATCAGTAATATATGATCCTGCAATTACTCCTACTTTTGAGAATTTGAATAATTGACGAACAAGTGCTGTTCCTAAAACATTTTCTTTATAAATTGGTTCAAGCATACCCTTCATAGCTGCTTCCATTTCTTCAACAGCTTTATAAATAATATCATAAAGACGTATTTCAACTCCGTTTTCACGGGCATATTCTTTAATATTACTATTAGGTCTAATATTAAAACCAATTAAAATAGCATTAGATGCTTTTGCTAGAACAATATCACTTTCAGTGATAGCGCCAACACTACTACGAACTACTTTTACGCGAACATCTTCAACAACAAGTTTTTCTAAAGAGTTCTTAACTGCTTCACTACTTCCATTAACATCAGCTTTTATAATAACATTAATTTCTTTAATACCTTCTTGAATCTTAGCAAAAAGATCCTCTAAAGTAACGGTTCCACGATTATTCTTCTCACGAATTCGAACTTGATTTTTACGTTGTTCACCAATATTACGAGCTTCTTTTTCAGTTTCAAAAGCCATAAATTTATCGCCAGCAACTGGTATTTCATTTAAGCCGGTTATTTCAACTGGTTGTGAAGGCAAGGCTTCCATGATTTCTTCGCCTTTATCATTTTTTAAAGTACGAATTTTACCAAAAGCATAACCAACAACAATTGGATCACCTAATCTTAAGGTCCCATTTTGAATAAGTAAGGTTACAACTGGTCCAACGTGTTTATCTAAACGACATTCAACGACTGTTCCAACAGCATAACGACTAGGATTAGCTTTATATTGTTCCATATCAGCAATTAAAAGAATATTTTCAAGTAATTCGGTGATTCCTTCACCCTTAGATGCAGTAATCTTATTATATAAAGTATTACCACCCCACATATCAGGAGTTAATCCATAATCACTTAATTCGGTCATAATACGGTCAGGATTAGCGCCTGGTTTATCCATTTTATTAATCGCAACCATGATTGGTACATTAGCTGCTTTAGCGTGGTCTATTGCTTCTTTTGTTTGAGGCATAACACCATCATCAGCTGCAATAATGATAATAACGATATCAGTAATATTAGCACCGCGAGCACGCATTTCAGTGAATGCCGCGTGCCCTGGAGTATCAATAAAGGTTATTTTTTCACCTTTGTATTCAACTTGATAAGCACTAATTGCTTGAGTAATCCCGCCGGCTTCACCAGCTACAACATTAGTATTACGAATACTATCAAGTAAAGTGGTTTTCCCATGGTCAACATGACCCATAATAGTTACAACTGGGGCACGTTTTATTAAATCATTAGGGTTATCAATAATTTCATATTCTTCAAAATTAGCAACATCGGCTGTTTCTTCTTTTTTTAAAGTCTTATTATAATCTAAGACAAGAATTTCAGCATTTTCGAAGGTAATAGGACTATTAATATTAGTTATAACACCTAATAAAAATAATTTCTTGATAATTTCTGCACTACTAACACATAACAGAACTGCTAATTCACCAATGGTCATATTTTCAGTATACAAAATTACATTGGCAGTATCACATGAATTATTAACCATCAATTTTTCTTTATTTTTATACATATCTTTTTTCTTGTTAGCAAGATCTTTTTTAGTATTTTTAATAACATCAATTTTCTTCTTTAATTTTTCTTTAACAATAACATTATCAGCATCGATAGCTTCTTCTTGAAGAATTTCTTCAACACGTTCGTCTAATTCTTCATCATCAGCAGCCGCTACTTCAGCTTCTGTTGCTACATTTTTTTTGTTGATTAAATGATCTAATTCAACAATATTTTCCTCACTTAAAAGATCAGTTCTATTACTGACTTTTATATTTAGTGTTTGACAATTCTTTAGAATTTCTTCAACTTTTTTATTAACATCTAATGCATATTCTAAAACAGTCATCATAAATATCACCTCTTCCTTACTAATTTTTAATGTGTTTTTTTAACTCTTCAAATACAGTTTGAGGTACTTCCGTTTCTAAGTGACGATTTAATACCTTACTTTTTTCAGCTTGTTCAAATACTTTTAAATCTTTTTTAAGATAAGCACCACGACCATTAGCTCTTCCGCTTAAATCAATGATAACTTTTCCCTCAGGGGTACGAACAATGCGAATAAGTTCTTGTTTAGGTAGTTTTTCTTTAGTTACTACACAACTACGCATTGGTATCTTTTTAAGTTTCATAGCATCACCTTATCTTTCTTCAACAATGTTGATGCCAAGTTCACTTGCTTGTTCGAATGTTTTAACATCAATCTTGTGATGTGTTAAACGAGCCGCTAAACGAACATTTAAACCTTTTTTACCAATGGCTAGTGAGAAGTTATCATCGCTGACAACGACCATTGCTTCATTTTTCTTATCATCAGTAATAAAGACATATAAGTTCTTAGCAGGACTTAATGCATTTTTAATGAAAGTAGCAGGATCTTTGTCATATGGAATAACATCGACCTTTTCACCGCTTAATTCTTTAAGAATTTGATTGATACGCATACCATGTTCACCAATGCATGAACCAACAGCATCAACTTTAGAATTTTCTGAATAAACAGCAATCTTCGTACGATTACCCGCTTCACGAGCAACACTATAAACTAAGATAATGCCTTCATTGATTTCAGGGATTTCTAATTCAAATAAACGTTTAATAAATCCATAATGATTTCTTGATAATAAAATAAGTGGTCCTTTAGGATTATTTTCAACTTTTGTGACATATACTTTGACATTAGCACCCATTTTAATTATTTCACCAGGAATAGTTTCTGTTTTAGGAAGAATTCCTTGGGTACGACCTAAATCAACATAATAATTACGAGCATCTTCCATAGCAACAATGCCTGAAATCATTTCATCTTGTTTATCGCCATATTCTTCAATTATATTATTACGTTCTGCTTCTCTTATTTTTTGAATAACAACTTGTTTAGCAGTAGCAGCTGCTACTCTTCCGAAATCGCGTGGTGTTACTTCATCTTCTATAGTTTGACCTACTTTAATATCAGGAACACGTTTTTTAGCGTCCTTTAATTCAATTGGTACAATTGGAATAGCATCTTCTGATTCATCAGCTACATATCCCTTTTTAACAACAGTAAGCACTGAATAAACATGAATTTCGCCATTTTCACGGTTAATATCAACTCTCACATTGCATAGGGAATTATAATTCTTGCGATATGCTGATGTAAGCGCTAACTCCATTGCTTCATAAATAATACTTTCTTTAATACCTTTTTCTTTAACTAAAACATCGACTGCTTTTTTAAATGCATTTGTATCCATTTTATTCATTACCTTTCTCTTTAGAACATACGTCTAAGACATAATGTTCCATAATAATTTCTTTAGTATCTAGGATAGGATTAATTAATTTAGAAACTTTGACACAGTCTTCTATATCAACCGATCCGTCTTTTTCAATAATAACTCTCAAGAAGTTTATATTGTCTTCTTTTTCATAAACAATATTATCTAGATGGTATCCAAAATCATTAATTGCGGGTTCAATTAGTGATCTAATTTCGCTTTCTATATTCATAAATACCTCCATCTATATTAAAGAGTGGGCTTCCCCACTCTTCCTAACACACAAATTATATCACAAATATGAGGAAATGTTAACTCTTTTTAAGATAATTTTGTTATAATATTAACATGGAGTTGATAAGATGCTAAACAAGAAGGTAATGATCCCAATATTGATGGGGTTAACAGTAATTGCAATATATTTGTTTTTACCAGAACTACAATTTATACCTTTTAAATTATTAAAAATCGACATGAATAAGCTCCCTTTATTTATTAAACTCACCTATTCAATAGTATATGAATTAATAATGTTACTAATGATTATGGCGGTCTTTAGAAAAAGATTAGCGACTGATTTTAAGGATTTAAAAGTAAATCATAAGATATATTTTGATACTTATTTTAAATATTGGCTACTAGCAATTTCATTAATGATGTTAAGTAATGCCATAATTATGGTGTTTGTAAAAGATATACCTGCTAATGAGGAACTAGTCCGTAAAATATTTACAATAAGTCCATTATATATTTATATAACTGCCGTAATATTTGCACCAATTATGGAAGAATTAGTTTTCCGTTTAGGTTTCCGCTATATATTTAAAAATGACGTAATATTTATATTATGCTCGGGATTAGCATTTGGTGGTATGCATATTGTAAGTTCAGCAAGTAATTTTGGTCAATTATTATATATTATTCCTTATAGTATCCCTGGATTTATATTTGCTTATGCCTTAGTTAAATCAAAAAATATCTTTGTTCCCATGGGATTACATTTTATTCATAATGGCATTTTAGTTTCTATTCAATTACTAATTTTAATTTTAAAATAAAAGGGTGATAAAATGAGTAAAGAAAATAAACCATCAGTTAAAAGAAAAATTGTTATTACTATATCAGTAGTGATATTATTATTAACATCTTTTTTATTGTATGCTCATTTTATTGGCACAACTGGTTTGGTTGTTAAAGAGTATGGTGTTGTTAATTCTGATATATCAGTTAATTTTAATGGCTTGAAAATAGTTCATATAAGTGATATTCATTATGGGCGTACCGTTAAGCAAAAACAATTAGATGAGATGGTAGCTAAAATTAACTTGCTAAAACCAGATGTTGTGGTTTTAAGTGGTGATTTAATTGATCGTGATACCAAAATAGATCAAAAAACTATTGATAAAATCAGTGTGTCACTAAAAAACATTAAAGTGACCTTAAATAAATATGCGATTATGGGTAATCATGACTATAAGATCAAACAATGGGCAATGATTATTGAAAATGGTGGTTTTATTAATTTAGATGATAATTATGACTTAATATATAAAGGTGATAATAATCCTATTTTAATAACTGGAGTTAGCACTAACTTGATGATTAAAACTAAAATTGATGTTAAAATGAAAAAAGTAAATGACTTTCTAGCGACTTTTAATACAAAAGAGCTAAAAGAGATGGCACCAAAGTATCGTATTTTAGTTATTCATGAACCAGATTATATTGATGATATTAATATTGATGATTATGATTTAATCTTAGCTGGTCATTCGCATAATGGACAAGTAAGATTACCATTTGTTGGAGCATTAATCCTTCCTAATGGAGCACAAAAATACTATGAACCACGTTATGAAATTAAAAGTACTGATTTGTTTATTTCCAGCGGTGTTGGGACTTCAGTCCTTGATTTGCGCTTTATGAATCGGCCATCAATCAATTTTTATCGATTAAATAATAAATAAAAGGACCAAATGGTCCTTTTAATTTGCTAAAAACTTTTCATTTATTTTTTCATAAAAATTGTATTCTTCTAATCTTAAAAACTTAATTCGTTTATTCTTAACGGCTGTTTTAATACTTATAACATCATTAAATATGATATTAGTACCATCAATACTTAATAACAAATTCTTTTTAATTGGAATAATACTGATTTCTGTGTTTTCTGGTATAACTACTGAATTTAATAAATTACGATAAGCTTTATTATTAAGCGGAGCAATGGGGGTTATTTGCAAGGTATGAAGTTTATTATAAACCATACTACCACCAAAGCTTAAATTATAGGCTGTTGAGCCAATAGAGGTTGCTATTAAAATGCCATCACCAATATATTTTTCCATACAAGCACCATCTATTCTTATTTCTAAGATAACGGTATTTAATTCTTTTTCACGAATAACGATTTCATTTAAAGTAAGATAATTAAAAGTTTCTTTTGCAGTAATAATTTCGGTTTCTTGAATACCTACTTCTTCAACTTTATATTTGTTTTCATTTAGCATTTGAACGAATAATTCAATATCATCAACCTTAATTTCTTGAAGAAAACCTAGCGTACCGGCATTAACACCCACATAGTGAACATCACTATTAAAATCACTTGCTTTGATCATTCTTAAACAAGAACCATCACCGCCAATAGCAATTGATAAATCAGGATTGTTATCGACTAATTCGTAATTATGTTTTAACAATATTTCTTTTAATTTTATCGCGGTTTCATTTGATAAAATATTATCATTAGCATGTATTTTTATTTTATTTATATTGCGATCCATAATATCCCTCTTTCCATTAACTAATTAATATATCATTTAGCTCTTTTAGTTTAATTTGATTCATCGCCTCTACTCCATCAAGACGATATGGTATATCTAATTTATTATATTTTGATACCCCTAAAGTATGATACGGAATTAATTCGACTTTTTCAATATTATTTAGTTTACTTATATATTCTTTTAGTTTTAAGATATATTCTTTATTATCATTTAACCCTGGAATAATAACTTGTCTAATCCACATTCTTTTATTTAATTTTTGACAAGTTGCTAAAAAAGATAACGATTCTTTAATGTCTTTGCCAGTCATATTGAGATGATCAACATTATTTAAAGCTTTAATATCATAAATAACTAAATCTGTGTAATTAAGAATCTCTTCATAATTACCCATGCCATAACCTGATGTATCAAGACAAGTATTGATACTAACTTGCTTACATAGTTTTAAAGTTTCTAATAAAAATACTGGTTGTAATAGTGGTTCACCACCAGAAAAGGTAATACCGCCATCATTGTTAAAATAATTTTTAAATTTTAAAGCTTTGGTTACTAATTCAATTGGTGTCATTAATATTTTAGCATCACTAGCCCACGTCTCAGGATTATGACAAAATAAACATCTTAATGAACAACCTTGCATGAAAAAAACAAAGCGAATGCCTGGTCCGTCAACTAACCCCATAGTTTCAATAGAGTTAATATTACCTTTCATTAGATTACCTCATGAAAAGTACGACTAATGACTTCTAGTTGTTGTTCTTTACTTAGTCGATTAAAGTTAACAGCATACCCAGATACACGAATGGTTAAGGTTGGATATTTATCAGGATGAGCCATGGCATCAACTAAAGTTTCACGATTAAACACGTTAACGTTTAAGTGTTGACCACCTTGTTTGAAATAACCATCAAGAATACCTATAAGTTTGTTTATTTGTTCTGATTCACTATTACCTAGGGCACTTGGAACAATTGAAAAAGTATTTGATACCCCATCTTGGCATATATCTTTATATGGTATCTTAGCTACTGAATTAAGGGAAGCTAAAGCGCCATTTGTATCTCTGCCATGCATGGGATTAGCGCCGGGAGCAAGAGGAGAACCAGCTTTTCTACCATCAGGTGTTGAACCAGTCTTTTGTCCATAAACGACATTTGAAGTTATAGTTAAAATTGATAAAGTGTGAATAGCATTACGATATAATGGATGAGTTTTTAATTCATCTGATAGTTTAGTAACGACACCAACTGCAATATTATCAACACGATCATCATCATTACCATATTTAGGGAATTCCCCAGTTATTTCAAAATCAATTGCTAAACCTTGTTCATTGCGAATAGGTTTAACTTTAGCATATTTAATAGCTGATAAAGAGTCGGCTACTACTGATAAGCCAGCAGCACCAAAGGCCATTAAACGACCAACAATGGTATTATGTAGCGCCATTTCAGCTGTTTCATAGGCATATTTATCGTGCATATAGTGAATTATATTCATTGCATCAACATAAGTTTTAGCAGCATGTTCTAATACATGATAATAAGCACTAATAACTTCATCATAGTTTAAAGTTTCACTAGTAATTGGCTTGATATTATCAATAACGGTATCACCAGTTATTTCATCTTTGCCACCATTTATGGCATAAAGCAAAGCTTTAGCAATATTCATACGGGCACCAAAGAATTGCATTTGTTTACCAACCTTCATAGCCGATACACAGCAAGCAATCGCATAATCATCACCATAAATAGGACGCATTAAATCATCGTTTTCATATTGAATAGCATCTGTTTTAATTGATATATATGAACAATACTTTTTAAAATTATCTGGTAGATTATTTGACCATAAGACAGTTAAATTTGGTTCTGGGGCTGGTCCTAAATTAATTAAGGTATGTAGAAAACGATAACTTGTTTTAGTAACAAGTGACCTATTATCATTAGTCATACCACCAATTGCTTCAGTAACCCATGTTGGATCACCGGCAAATAATTCATCATAATCAGGCGTTCTTAAATGACGTGCTAAACGTAACTTAATAATAAATTGATCGATTAATTCTTGAGCTTCAATTTCATTTATTAAACCTTCTTTTAAATCATGTTCTAAATAAATATCGAGGAAAGTTGAAGTACGACCTAAACTCATCGCTGCTCCATTGCTTTCTTTTATCGCTGCTAAATAACCAAAGTATAACCATTGGATAGCTTCTTTACTATTAGTAGCCGGCTTAGATATATCAAAGTCATATTTAGATGCCATATCTTTAATATCTTTTAACGCTACTATTTGAGCTGTCACTTCTTCTCTTAGGCGAATAATTGGGTCAGTCATGTCTCCTAAAAGATGCATTAAATCATGTTCTTTAGAGACTATTAAAAAATCAATCCCATATAAGGCAATACGACGGTAATCACCAATGATACGACCACGACCATAAGCATCAGGTAGGCCGGTTATTAATCCTGCTCTGCGAGCATCTTTAACTTCTTTTGTATAGGCATCAAAAACCCCTTGATTATGGGTTTTGCGATACTCCGTAAAATACTTATCTAATTTAGGATCTAATTTATAACCATAAGCTTCTAAAGAGGCATGTGCCATGCGAATGCCACCATAAGGATTTACAATTCGTTTAAGTGGTTTATCAGTTTGTAAACCAACTATAACTTCTAGCGACTTATCGATGTAGCCTGCTTCAAAATGATTAATACCTGACATAATAGTTGTTTCAACATCTAAAACACCATGTTTTAATTCTTCTTTTAATAGTGATTGACATTTAGTCCATAATTTTTTAGTTTTATCGCTGGTACCAACTAAAAAAGATTCATCATTTAAATATTCATGATAATTATTAAGAATAAAGTCTTCTAAATCTACTTTTTCTTTCCAGATATTACCACTAAATTTACTCCATAAATCCATTTTATCACTACCAATCTATTTTAATAAGTATAACATAGCCATAAAAAAAATGATATCATTTTATCATTTTTTTGAGTTATTTAGGAACATTTGTTCTCCCCAAATAGGAATGTTTAATTCTTTAGCTTTGTCGTATTTACTACCAGGGGTAGCACCTACAATAACCGCCGTTGTTTTACTGCTAACAGCGGTAGTAACTGATCCGCCCAGTGATTCAATTAAGGCTGTTGCTTCTTCTCTGGTATAGCTTTCAAGGTTACCAGTTAAAACGAAGGTCTTATTCATAAATAGTGGATTATTTTTAATTTTAGATCCTTTATATATCATATTTAAACCAATAATCTTTAAATCAATAATTAGTTTTTGATTAATTGGATTAGCAAAATAATCAACTAAACTCTTACCAATAATAATCCCTATATCATAAATATTGATTAGCTCTTCATATGGTGCTTCTATTAAGGCATCAATATTTTGATAGTGACTTGCTAAAACCTTAGCGGTCTTACTACCAACATGACGAATTCCTAAAGCAAATAATAAACGTTCTAAGGAATTATTTTTACTGCTTTCAATACTATCAAGGAGATTAGTAATACTTTTTTCACCAAAGCCCTCTAATTCTTGAAGTTCAGCTTTTTTATTTTTTAAATGATAGAAATCAGTAAATGATGATAGGTATCCCATATTATAAAAGTCTTCAATAATGCGGTCACCAAAGCCATCAATATTCATAGCATCACGACTTACATAATGGATTAGTCCTTCGATCTTTTTAGCATCACAATTAGGATTAATACAGTAATATGCTGCCATATCTTCTTTTTTAATTAAGTTACTTTTACAAATAGGACAATTTTTAGTCATAGTGAATGCTATTTCTTTACCGGTACGTCTTTCTTTGATAACTTTTATAACTTCAGGGATAACATCCCCAGCTTTGCGGATAGCAACCATATCACCTATTTTAATTTCACGATCTAAGACATATTCTTCATTGTGCAAAGTAGCACGCGATACAAGTGATCCTGCTACTCTAACTGGTTCCAAAACAGCATTAGGAGTAACTTGGCCAGTACGACCAACACTAAAAATAATATCAGTTAATTTAGTTATTACTTCTAAAGCAGGAAATTTATAAGCAGTTGCCCACTTAGGATATTTTGCTGTATAACCTAATATAATTTGATCGTCAATATTATCAAGTTTTAAAACAATACCATCGATTTCATATGGTAGACTATCTCTTTTTTTAGACCAATTATTAATGTAATTTAATAAACTATTAAGATTATTTACTTTTTCGATATTAGAATTAACATTAAAACCAAGTCTTTTCATAAAACTTAGAGCTTCATAATGCGAATGAATATTATAATCGATTGCATTGGGTAAATGATAAACAAAACAATCTAGTTTGCGATTAGCCGCAATCTTAGAGTCCAATTGACGAACACTACCGGCTGCAGCATTACGAGGATTAGCAAATAATTCTTCATTATTTTTTTTCTTATCATCATTTAAAGCATTAAAAGATGCTTTGCTCATATATATTTCACCACGAACTTCAATATCAATTGGTTCTTTTAAAGTTAATGGCACACTTTTAATAGTTTTAGCATTATGAGTTATATCTTCACCAGTTATCCCATCACCACGAGTTGCTGCGCGGATTAATTTACCTTTTTTATATAATAATGATACCGCTAAACCATCAATCTTTAATTCACATACATATGATGGATTAGTAATTTCTTTTTTAACTTTTTCATCAAAAGCAATAATATCAGATTCATCAAAAACATTTCCTAAGCTAAGCATAGGAATTTCATGAGTTATTTTCTTAAATTCACCAATAACTTCACCACCAACTCTTAGGTTGGGTGAATCTTTTTGAATCATATTTGGATTATCTTTTTCTAATTTAATTAGTTCTTGAACATAACGATCATATTCTTGATCGGTTATGGTTGGTTTATCCAAAGTATAATACTCATAAGCTGCTTGATTAATAAATTTAATGAGTTCTTTCATACGCTTTTCTACCATTTTATCACCACCTATATTATACCATTTTTAAAGAAAAAACAGTATCTGAGATACTGTTTATTTTAATTTAAATTAGCAATTGCAGGTCTAAACCCTGAATTAGTGTTCCCGGCTCCGGTTTGACTATTTCCATAGAAAATGCCACTAAGTAAACCTGAATTATGAGTTCCACCTCTTAATGTCCAAGCACTAACATTATAAATTATCTGTGCTTGATCACCATACCATCCTCTAACCTCTCCATTAGCATCACCTAATTGACTACGATTAAAGGCCGTTTGATCATTAAAAGTTGTTCCATAAATGTATTTATCAACATATTTTGACATTGGTTCAGCATCAAGAGTGGCTTGTAAGAACCCTGATAATTGAACTGCTAAATTGGTATTTGTTCCGCTATTATATTGAACACCCATAGTTGCTTCTAAAGCACCACCAGAGGTATCATATATTCCATAAACATTGCCCGTTGTACTAGCATTTATTCCTAAGGCTGATGAATATATATTACATGTGGAACTTGATGCTGCCGATACTGATGCTCCGGCACAACCGGTTAAATAATTGAAGTTAGGATTAATCCACACTTCGGCATTTTTTCCATAAATAGATTGTGCTAGATATGCAGTAGCACCCCATTCACTATTACGCATAACGTGAGTATCGGTAGTTGTGTTTTCTAAACCGTACATATTGCCTGATGTCGTTAATTGAGTCGCAACGGTATGTATATTAGAAATCGATATATTACGCCATGAATAAGTGCTAGGTTTAGATATTAATTTATTTACTTCAGGTGTCGTAATTTGAGCTTGAGCAGCGGTAGTGGCATCCATATAACCAGCCTCAAATTTAGCAACCCAAAGACCATTTACTTGAGTAGTGCCGAAAGTAAAAGCCGGATGAGTTAACCAATCACCATTAAGTGTTCCGTTTGATCGAGTTGCTCTTTTTCCCTCAAAAATAATATTGATTGTTTGAACAGGAATTGAAGAAAAACTAGCATTAAATATTTGATAACGAAATCTTGGTACCCATACTAGATACATTAAAACAGCATTATCATCTATTAAAGTACCTGCTGCGGCATCTTGATAATACATACGAGATACTTCATTTACTAAAATAGCGTTAGCCCATTTTTTATCATTATAACTATACCATGCTGTTTTTAAATCAGCTTTAACCCACTTTGTACCATCCCAAGTAATAGGAATCATTTCGCTTGTTAAAACTGGTGCTTTAGCACCTGATGGATCAATATAATCACAGGCATCAACAAGTGAATACGTAATATTACTTGAACTAATAACATCAACAAAGATTTGTTTAGTTAATGGCATATCTAATCCTGTTTGAGCATCAGTAATTGGTGCTTCTGCTTTGCCATTGTCGACTAATGTTTGAAGAGAGACACAATAAGTGCTGTCTTCTTTAAGGGGATAATTATCTTTATTTTCATTCATGTATTTTTTTGTGGCAGTATAAAGAAGTTTCAATGTGCCAGCGCTAGTTTGATCACGAATATTTCTTATTTGATTAATAATGGGTGGAAAAACAATCAAAGCTAAAATGCCAAGAATAACAATTACGCCTAATAACTCAATTAAAGTAAATCCTTTTTTATTCATTTTAAGCACATCCTATGGTATAAATATATCATATAACAGATTATTTTACAATCAAAAAGCATATGATATTACATATGCTTTTTAAGTATTATTTTTCTTTTTGAAGTGAATTATATGTTATTCCAAAGATAACCAAACCTAACATAAATAAACCACCCCAGAAAAAAGGATTACTACGATTTTCATAAATCCAGTCTTTAAATGGTTCTACTTCTTTAGCAATTTGATTTAAGAAATTATCCATAAACACCTATACCTTTCTAATACTTTTATGACCTTTTATAATTTTTTTAATACCGTGTGGATGAGGAAAGGCAACTGTTAATATTGTTTTATCCATTGAAACAATCACCCCGATACCAAAGACACCATGCATAACATTACCACCAATACTATAATCAATACTAGTATCAATATTATGGTTGTTGTCGCTTTTAAGATTGATTTTTTTAGTATCTTCGAAATCAGTATCTAAACATTCTTCATCTATTTCTTCAATAAAACGACTAACTGGATTATAACTATCAATACCGTATAAAGTCCTTCTTCTAGCATTAATAAGCCATAATTTCTCTTTAGCTCTAGTAATAGCCACATAACATAATCGTCTTTCTTCTTCTAGTTGTTCCGAATCAAGTAATGAATTGTTATGAGGGAAAATTCCTTCTTCCATTCCTATAACCAAGATATTGGAAAACTCTAAACCTTTAGCTGAATGAACAGTCATTAGCGTAATAACATCTTTGCTATCTTTATGTTCTTCCATATCAGCGACTAAACTTATTTCTAGTAAGAAGTCTTCTAGAGATATTATACCATTTTTTTCTTCAAAGTTTTTAGTTATAGATTTAAATTCCTCTAAGTTTTCTAATCTAATATCTGCTTCTAAGGATTTTTCACTTACTAATTCTTGTTTAATTCCACTTTTATTCATAATATGATCAACTAATTCTGTTAGAGAAGAAGTTTCCTTTAATATTTTTAATTCTTCAATTATTTTTTTAAATTCTAATTCTTTACCACTATCAATCGCATCATATAAAGTTAATGATTTAGTAACGGCTTGATTAGTTAGATTATTAAGGGTTTTATCACCAATACCTCTTTTAGGAACATTAATGATACGTAGTAAATTAACATCATCGGCTGAATTATAAATAAGTTTCATATAAGCAATTAAGTCTTTTATTTCTTTACGATTATAGAAGTAGAAACTACCAACTACTTTATAAGGAATATTTTCACGAAGCAGGGCTTCTTCCACATTACGTGATTGTGCATTAGTTCGGTATAATACGGCTATTTCTTCTTTATTAGCGCCTTTGTGAATAAGATTTTTAATTTCTTGCATAGCATAATAGGCTTCGTCTTTTTCATCAATGGCACGATGATATTTAATTTTAACACCATCTAAATTATCAGTCCATAATTTCTTATCTTTACGTTGTTTATTGTTTTTAATGACACTATTAGCAGCATTTAAGATGTTTTTGGTAGAACGATAATTTTCTTCTAGTAAAATAACTTTAGCACCGGGGTAATCTTTTTCAAAATTTAAGATATTACGATAATTAGATCCTCTAAATGAGTAAATTGATTGATTTTCATCACCAACTACACAGATGTTTTTATGTTTAGCACTAACCATTTTAGTTAAAGTATATTGAGCAGCATTAGTATCTTGATATTCATCGATTAAGATATAGTGAAAACGATCCTGATACTTCTTTAAGACTTCAGGATTTTCTTTTAAAAGAGTAATTGGTAGCATTAATAAATCATCGAAATCTAATGAATTATTTAGATGCAATTTCTTTTGATAGCGTTGATAAATCATAACAACTTTTTTTTCAAAGTCACTACTAGCATAATTATCATAAGCCTCAGGAGTTACTAATTCATTTTTAGCACCACTAATACTTTTTTTAATCGCTTTAGGGTTATACTCAGTTACGTCTAGATTTAATTCTTTCATTATTTTTTTAATAACTGTTAAGGAATCATCACTATCAAGGATAGTAAAATTAGCATTGAATCCAAGTAATTTATAATTCTCTTTAATAATTAATAAGCCAAATGAATGAAAAGTTGATATTTGAATTTGATAGGCAACTTGTCCTAATAATTTTATAACTCGTTCTTTCATTTCTTTAGCAGCTTTATTAGTGAATGTTATAGCTAATAAATTATATGGATCAATACCCACTTCTTCAATTAGATAAGCTATTCTGGTGGTTAAAACACGCGTTTTACCACTACCTGCTCCTGCTAGAACTAGTAGTGGTCCTTCGGTTGTTATTACAGCTTGTTTTTGCATATCATTTAACTTATCTAAGTTCATAAAATCACCAATACCATCATAACATAAAAGAATATAAATGATAAGTCTTGTATTTTGTGAATTATATGATTTTTAAATACAAAAAAAGATTAACTTTTTAGTTAATCTAGTATAATTGATCATTTGCTTTAGCGTTTAAATCAAGTGTTGTTGCTCGACCTAATTTATAAGCATAATAACCAGCCGCACCAATCATAGCAGCATTATCAGTACAATATGCAATTGGTGGGATTGATAGATTTATATCATTTTCTTGAGTTAATTTTATCATTTGGTCACGTAATCCTCTGTTGGCAGCTACGCCGCCAGCCATAATTAAATTTTTAACATTATATTCTTTTAAAGCATGCATTGTTTTTTTTGATAAAATGTCAACAACTCGGTTTTGAAAAGAACACGCTAAGTTATTAACATTAATCACTAATCCTTTTTGTTTTTCATTATGAATTAAGTTAACAACGGCACTTTTTAAACCACTGAAACTAAAATTATAACTCTCATCATTCATCGGAGTTGGTAGTTGATAAGTATCTTCACCCATCTGAGCAGCCTTATCAACTAAAGGCCCACCTGGATAGTTTAAACCCATAACTCTTGCGACTTTATCATAAGCTTCTCCTACTGCATCATCCAAAGTACCACCAATACGTTTAAACGAATAATCTTCTTCCATAAAGATTAACTCGGTATGACCACCACTAACAACTAAAGCAATCAATGGGAAATTCATTGGTTTAACAAGATTATTGGCATAAATATGACCTGCAATATGATGAACTGGTACAAGCGGTTTATTGTAAATTAAACTGAGGGTTTTAGCGGCTTGTAAACCAATTAAAAGTGACCCTATTAAACCTGGTCCATAAGTAACTGCTATTGCATCAATTTCTTCCATTTTTAATCCAGCTTTTGTTAAACATTCTTCAATAACAATGGTAATGTTTTCAATATGATGACGACTAGCTATTTCAGGAACCACGCCACCATATTGGGCATGAATATCCATTTGTGATAATACAATATTAGCTATTTCACGATTCCCATCACAAATAATAGCAACACTTGTTTCATCACAACTAGATTCAATAGCTAATATATAAGTATGTTTCATTTAATCACCAAGCTTTCTTATCATTAATAAACCATCTTCATTATTATAGTAGTTTTTTCTAATTGATATTGTTTTAAAACCATATTGTTCATATAGTTTGATTGCAGAGACGTTACTTACTGCGACTTCTAAAGTTATGCTTAAACAGTTTGATTTAATAATTTGTTCAATAAAATATTCCATCATTTCTTTAGCATAACCATAATGACGATATTCATCTAGAATATAAATATAATTTAATTCAGCTTTATCGTACATAACCGCATAGTTTAAAAAACCAACTATAATATCCCCTTTTAAAGCAACTAAATAGCGCGAAAAAGGATGATTAGTTAGTTGTTCTTCATTTATAACAATATTATTAAAACTCTTTAGAAAAGAATTTATAATATTTAAATCTTTTATTTCAGCATGTCTAATCATATTATCCCTCTTTATGAAGATTTTCTTCAGCTTCTGTTTTCTTCAAATAATTAGGATTTAAATTATGGGGATTAAGACCTTCGTCATTTAAATGACGTTTAATAATAGTCATAATATCCTTTTTAGGTTCAATAATAGGATATTTAAGATTAAACTTATCACGGCTTACTACTGTGATGCTCTTATTGCTAGGAATAAGGCCTAATAAAGCATCTAATACTGTATAACAACCTTCTATAATGGCTTTACCATTATGATCGTATAAGGCCCCATAAACAGCATTATGACGGGCATCAATTAGAGGCATTAGATAATCACCTTCAAAAGGGGTAGATGCCATGACTTCTAATTCCGATATGGGAATTATTTTTTTATTAAGGGACCACGCTAAAGTCTTAGCTACAGTTACGCCCATTCTAGTTCCCGTAAAAGAACCAGGGCCATTAACAATAAAAATAAGATCAAGATCTTTAGCTTTAATGCTAACTTTATCTAAAGCTTTTTTAATGGCGGGGACTAGCTTAATCGATAAATTAGTGTCATTAGCTTCGTCACTAAGATATATAATCTCATTATCAGTAGTTACCGCAATTACTAAATCAGTATTCGCAGTATCAATAAATAAATGCATTATAATACCGCCTCACATAAATCTTCATATTTTGATCCATGAGGAGTAAAAATAAATAATCTTTTATTTTCATCTATAACTTTAATAACAACATCTAATCTTTCTTGAGGTAATAAATCTTTAATCGTATCGGCCCACTCAATAACGACTACGCCACCACGATTAAAATATTCTTCAATACCAAGTCCTTCAACATTACTATTTAAACGATATAAATCCATATGATAAAGGGGTAATTCACCACTATATTCTTTAATAATAGTAAAAGTTGGTGAAGTAATGCTTTCTTTTATTCCTAAAGCATTAGCAATACCTTTAGCGAAAACCGTTTTACCACTACCTAAATCACCATCTAAACAGATAATCATATTAGGAAATTTTTCGGATTCAAAATTTTGAGCTAATTCAATTGTTTCTTCTTCTGAGCGAGTCATTATTCTATGTTCCATTTTATCACCACTTCTATTATATTAAAATATGTATCGATTATCAACCTCAAATTAAATCTTTTCTTTTTGAATAGCGGCTTCATAAATTAAGATTGAAGCAGCAACCCCAACATTCAATGATTTCATGCCTTCACGCATCGGGATATAGATCTTTTCATTAGTATTTGAATACCAACTAGGATTAATACCAAAGCGTTCAGACCCAACGATAATAGCAATTTTACCATCATAATTAAATTTATGATATGACTTACCTAATTCTGGTTCCGCAAGTAATATACGATAATTATGTTCAAGTAATTTTTGTTGAACAACATCATAGGTGGCATTAACTGTTGGTATATCAAAGAATACACCACGACTACTAGTTACAAATTTAGGACTAGTTATATCGGTTATACAATCAACATTAATAATTAAATCAACTTTGGCAGCATATGAGGTACGATAAATAGATCCCATATTACCAGGTAATTCTAAAGCATTTAATACGACAATAAAGTTATAATCATCCAAGTTAATGGCATTAATATCTAATGTTTGATGTTTAACAATAGCAATAAAGCCACCGGAGTTATCTTTATCAGCAATGCTAATATAGGTTTTTTTAGATACTGAATAAACATTTGCTGTTATATGTTCATATTTTTTCTTTAAAGCAAGTGCTTCATCAGAATATATTAATTCATCACAGTAGATGAAAGCTTTAACTTCTGTTAAAGACTTAATTGCGAGTTCCATAACTCCCAAGCCTTCAATTACTAGCAATTCATTAATACTCTTTTTCTTAAGTTTTCTAATCATTTTTATAATTTGATGACTAATGCTTATTTTTTCCATTTTATGTCTCCAATCGTTCTATAACATTATAACAAAATAGACATTTTAATACAATAAAAAAATCTACGTAAGTAGATTAATAGACACAAAAAAATTGGCGGCTCCTATTTTTGCTTGCGCTATCGTCGGCGTTTAAGTGCTTAACTTCTGTGTTCGAAATGGGAACAGGTGTATCCACTTTACTATCGCTACCAATTTATTATTTTGAGACTTATAGCCTCATATTATATTTAGAGAAATAATTCTCTGAAAACAAGATAATGTGTAATCTAATCAAATTTCTTAAAAAATTATGGGATTAAATCCTCGATCTATTAGTACTAGTCAGCTCAACATCTTACAATGCTTCCACCTCTAGCCTATCAACCAGATGGTCTATCTGGGATCTTACTTTTTAAAAAATGGGAAAATTCATCTTGAAGTTGGCTTCCCGCTTAGATGCTTTCAGCGGTTATCCATTCCATACATAGCTACTCGGCGCTGCAGCTGGCGCTACAACCGATACACCAGAGGTATGTCCAATCCGTTCCTCTCGTACTAGGATTAGATCTCC
>JBBQFD010000006.1:0-36820 GCA_038321575.1 Bacilli bacterium
GGGGTGAAACGATGAATAAAAAAATTATTATTAAAATATTTATTTTTATGTTCATCTTTTTTCAATCAAATAATATAGTTAAAGCTTTTTCGTTTGGCGGAGATGCTTATACTGGTTCGCAAACACCAATATCAACAAAGCCTAATACTACTAGTTGGTGGCCAAATGATGCACCTTTTGGAATGCGTATTACATTAGTTGATGCTAACGGTAATCGTGTAGCTGGAAGTATATCAACTGATTATTCCAATTTTACGGGATTAAAAGGTTACAGTTATTTTTCAGGCGCAAAAAAATCTAAGTTAGAATATTTAACGTTGGGTACTTCAAGTTTGTCACGTTTAAGTTTAACAAAAGGAGTTTATGCTTATAAAGCACCTATTGTTAATATGCCAAGATTTGTACCAACAGAATCAATTAAAAACATTTCAAAAACAGTCGTATATGACTATTTTATGAAAAACTTTGATGCAACTAAGCATGTCCCAAATTTCATTGAATTATTAAATGATTTAAATGCACCACAATCATATATTAATGATGTTAAAACATCATCAGGATGCGTTCTAAGTAATAATTGTGTAAGCACTTTTTCTAATTTAAAAAACAGCTATAATTATTTCTTTATTGTCGAACCAATTGGCTATTTTGCTATTGACAGTGGTAAATATTACGTAGCTGCAACGGCTAATGAGGCTGCTTTATTATTAGGTGATACTAATGTTGGATGGGTTAAAGGGTTAACTCATTATAACTTACCAAAATCAATATATGTTTCAGATATAGTAAATTACGGATTAGGAAGATTAACTGACGGCAGTGTTTATGCTGGCGGTAATTATTTAACTAAAGGACAAATAATTAGTAATGCAGGGATAGGAATAGGGGTATTTAAATTAAATGATTTATTACCTGCTGTACCAGACTGGTGTGTACCAGAATTACCAACGATTAAAATTGGTGAATGTGGAGAAGAATCAACATTTAAAGATACTGATAATTGGAAATGTATCCAAAATTCAGGACCAACTAAATATTTAGATACGCAACCAGCAAATGGTAATTCAACATATTGTCCTGTTTATTGTAGACAAGAACTAACAACTAATTTTCCAGAAGGAGTAACAGATTTAAAAGCTGGAACTCACTTCTTATTTGAACCGGTATCTGTTTCAACTCTTAAAGAATGTCGTACAGATATTAAACTTAGCAAATGGGAAGCTGACTATAAAGCAGCGTCTTATAGTTCAAATGACGGCTCTGATATGGTTAGCAAATATAATGCATGGCAAAAGTTAAAAGCTAAAAGTGATAAATGGGAAGCAATTAAGGCTGCTAATTATGCAGGCGCTATTAATATAGGGCCTTGTTCAATAGAAGAAGATGTAACAAACGAAGAGTCCGCTGCTTACGCGACGGGATGCCAACCTGATAGAAACCGACTAAAAACAGTTTACGAAAATGAAATTGCAACTGCGTCATATTGGTATGCACCAGTCAAAAATTTCCCCAACACCTTTAAAGAGGTGCCCAATGAATATGTTTTAGATGGAATGTCATGCATTCTTGAAATTACTGATCCTAGTGGCAAATCATTTCACGACATATCAGGAGATAATTATCCGATATGGAATGCATCCAATCCCTATGGTTATATAATTAAAACCATGTTCGGAAACAGTCCAAATTACACATTTACGTTAAGATCATTGGCTTTATCTTCGTATAATCAATTTTCATTGCCATCTACCGAATGTGTAAATGGTAGTGGTGTTACTACCGGTACATATTGCACCGGAAGTAGAAATACTACATTCTTCTGTTATGCTAATAATGGTAAAACTTGTACTGTAACAATTACAAAACCAAAACCGGTTGGGACTAAGTATACTTGGTCATATGTTTATAATGGAACTACATATAATGAAACAACTTGCGCTGGTGTATCATTTATAGCTGCTGTAAATGCTGCTAATACTGCATATAATAATGCTGTAACACGCGTAAATAATTTAAAGACAGCGTTTAAGCAATGTACTGATTGGAATATGACATTTAGTCAAAATCCAACCTTGATTGCGGAAAATAAACAAGATGGTTATCCATTACAATCTTATCCATTATCAGTTTCTGATAAGGGAACTGATAAGAATTCAACTACCAATACCTATTGTACTGGTGCTGAATGTAATAGCTTAACTTATGATTATACATGTGTTGGCACTGTATGTAATGGTAGTGACAGTGTAGTAATGAACACTGTTGGTGGTGGAACCTGGAAGAAATATTTTAATACTAAGGTTCAACAAACAGCTACGGAAAACTTTAATTATCAATTACCAATCAATAAAAACCGTTATGTATTAAAAAATAGTGGTTTAGTAGTTGATTCCTTGTCAGCTGCATATATTAAATCAGGAGCATATACTGATATAGGATATGCGAATTACTCACTTGGATACAATGCTGATAGTGCTAGCGGGACAGGAACGATATCAATTAGATATAAAGATCTTGGTGAAACAAGGTTTGATAATGCAACTAATAAAAATATTAATTTTGATACTTATGTTCCTGCCGCTTCTAAAACTGGTGGGTATTTAACTTATTCATGTACATATACATTCGATAAAAATGATGGACCAAGTGGCGGATCAAGTGGTGGATCAAGTGGTGGATCAAGTGGTGGATCAAGTGGCGGATGTGTTGGTATCAATTGTTCTGGTGGTTTAAATGTTGTATATCGCCCAATTGATTTAACTAATCCATTTCCTGCTTCCGATGGATCAACGCGTGAGGCTGGATTCAACTGGCGAGTTAAAGATAATTTCATTACTGATTTCATAACCAATAATCGTGGAGTAGCGGGACCTGCTTTATATACAACTAAGCAACCGATGTATGTTATTGATTTTACTGGAGTAAATAAAGCTAAATTAGGTGAAATTAAAACGTATAATATAACTCACGGTTATGATGATTTTAATATGATATGTGATGGTATAGATTTAAATAACAATAATGATGGTAGTAATTGTCGTAGTAATTATTTACGTACACAATTAAGTAGTGTTGTTAGTGGTTGCGGCATGTCTAAGACATGGGACGCATGTAAGTGAGGTGGTAAGTAAATGAGAGAGTCATTTTGGGGAGTAACGGTGTTATTCCTAGGTTTAACAGCTATTGGATTTATCTTTTTCTTTCAAACACTCACCAACACCGATGAACACAATTATTATTTATTAAAAGAAACAACGGAATCAGCAATGATGGATGCCTTTGATCTTGCTGCTTACCGTAAATATGGAGAGATTCGTATTGATCGTGAAAAGTTTGTTGAAAACTTTATACGCAGATTTGCAGAAAGTGCTAATTTAGCTCGTGATTACAAAATTGAAATATATGATGTAAACGAGGTACCACCAAAGGTAAGTATTAAGGTTTCAAGTGCTCAAAGTGGAAGCGGAACTGGACAAGTCTTAAACTTTGACATTACAAATAAATTAGACGCAATATTAGAAACGCCATATTAGAAGAAGGGATTGAGAAAATGAATAATATTCTATTGTCACTAAAAAGATTTTTAAAAAATAAGAACACGGTAACCATTATTGGGGTGGTGGTTGTTATTGCAATACTCTATTTTGGATATACAATGCAAATTAGAAATGCTGTAACACCAATAACCGGTATTCCAGTAGCTAAAGAAACGATTCAACCTCGTACGCAAATAACAAGTGATATGATTGAATACGTTGATATAGCTCCGATTATGTTAACTGATAAAGTAGTTAGAGTATCAAGTTTAGTAATTGGTAAGTTTACTAACTATAATACAGTTATTCCAGCGGGCAGTTTATTTTATACAGGAGTATTGGTTGAAAAGACAGATTTACCTGATTCATCATTCGTGGAAGTAAAAGCTGGTCAATTACCATATAACTTCCCAGTAACGATGGATACAACTTATGGTAATTCTATTTTTCCAGGTAATATGGTTGATATTTATATGAAAGCGGTTAATGATGCCGGCCAAATTATGGTTGGTAAATTAATCGAAAATGTTGAAGTCTTAGCTGTTAAAGACAGTTCAGGACGTCATGTTTTTGAAAATAGTGAAGAACAAAGAGTACCAGCAACTTTAATTTTCGGAGTAACTGATGAAATAAACATTTTACTACGTAAGGCTAGTTATATGAATAGTTTCTCAGTAGAATTATTCCCAATACCACATGGTGGTACAGTATCAACTACCGGAACGCTTCAAGTAAGCACGCAACAATTAAAAGATTTCATTAACGCCAATACTGTTACTATTGCTGAAGTAGTACCAGGAGCATAACATGAACAATGATAACACTATCTTCGCACAGATAGATTTTGGACCATTAAAACCCTATTTGGCTGATGATGATATAACAGATATCTCATACAGTAATGGTGGTCAGTTATGGCTTAAAACCTTATCTAAAGGCTTATTTAGAGTTGAAAATTCTGGTGTTGATGATGCTTTAATGGAAAAGATCGCTTTTCAATGTTCCAATGTTATGGGAAGTACCTTTAATATGGCTCATCCCTTCTTGGATGCAGAAAGTGCTGAATTACGTTTAAATTTTATTCATGATTCGATTGCGAAGAATGGAATTGCTGCTGTTTTACGTAAAACACCAGCAAAAATACGTTTAGTAAAAGAAAAAATAATTGCTGATAAATATATCACCCTTGATATTCATGACTTTTTAATTAAATGTGTTGAAGGTCATTGTAATATTGTAGTGTGTGGTGAAACTGGTTCTGGTAAGACCGAGTTTGTTAAGTATTTAGCAGCTCATACTCGTGAAGATGAAAAATTAATTACCATAGAAGATACTTTAGAATTACATTTAGATCGTATTTTTCCACATCGTGATATCGTCGCTATGAAAACAAATAATATTGCATCATATACTGATGTTTTAGTTACTTGTATGCGTCAAAATCCAAAGTGGATTTTACTATCAGAATGTCGTAGTGCCGAAGCTGTAACAGCAGTTCGTAACTCAATATCTTCTGGACATTACATATTATCAACAATCCATGCTGATAAAGCAGAATCTATTCCACTACGTATGTATAGTTTACTTGAAACCAATCAAGATGTAGATCAATTTGTTAAAACGATTTATCGTTATATTCAAATCGGGGTTTATGTTCGTGGTTATCAAGATAAAGATACAAAACGTTTTGTACGTGAAATAGGTGAAGTAGTTGAATTTTATGTTACTGAAGATAATAAATCAATATGTAATACAATATATAAGAAAAACCCAAGTGGTTTAGTAATACGTAATGTACCAAGTAAACATCTACAAGACTATTTACTTGGTCAAGGGGTAGTTATATCACCAGATATGATTACGGTTAATGATACATCAGTTCCTGATGTTAAACCAATTGGTGAAGAAGAAAAGATCGAAATAATTTTATAGAAGGGGGCTATTAAATGGAAAATATAATGTTTTTAATAATTGGAGCAATCGTAATATTTATTGCTGTATATCGCCGTAATAATGGTGAAAATGTCTATAAATATATCGTCAACCAAACTGGCAGTCTTTATAATAAATATGCACCCTTTTCTTTTAAAGAAGTAAGAGAAAAAGTTAAGAACCTGGGCCAAGAATACTCAGTTAGACAATATACGATTCAAATAACAGTGTTTGCGGTATCAGCATTCTTAATCTCTTATTTATATTTCTATAATATTCTTATTTCTTTATTATATATGGTATTATCAATAACAATTATTCCTTATTTAACATTCTTAAGATGTAAACGTATATATAGTGAATTTATCTTTGAACAAATTCAAGTATATACAACTAATACTATTATGGAATTCGCGACTACTCAGTCGTTTGTTAAAGCCTTGGAAGGGGTATATGAATCAGGTGTTTTAGAAGATCCTGTTAAAACGGATATTAAAACAATGATTGATATGGCATATGATAATGGAACGATTGTTGAATCAATTAATTATTTTGATAATAAGTATCCATTTTATATCGTTAAGAATATGCATCAACTATTTTTACAAATAACTAATGAAGGTTCTAAGGATTCAAGTGGATCATTGGAAAATATGTCATTAGATATTGATATGTTAGTTGAAAGTGTTTACCGAGATCGCTTAGATCGTGCTTCATTCCATAAGAAGTTCTTACAATTTGGAATTGTTTTATATTTAATGGTTATGTTAGTTCAATTTCTATTAGGAGTTGAAACTTATATTAAAGCTATTGACAGCTTATATGTTCAATTGCTATTACATATAATTGTTTTAGTTAATACATATTTCTTACTTAGTGGTGAGAAGTATTATAATGAGAATGTAGGTGCTGAATAATGGAATTTATATTTATAGGTATAATTATTATATTCATATTACAATATAATCGAAAGATTGACTCAAATAAGTTTATTAAAGAAACCGAACCATACTTCCGTTTTTTAATGGAAGATGATTATAATTTTTTAGTTAATGTTAAATATGGTGCTAGTATTGATGATGTTAATAATCTATTTGGAACAAGAGTTCGTAATGGATTAATCACGATTGTGTTAATGTTTTTCTTATTCTTATCACAATTAAACTTTGTTAATGCATTGCTAGCAGTTATCATTGGGTTTGTGATATTTAAATATCCATACATTAAATTAAAAGGATATTATAAGAGAAATTTAAATTCTATTAATATGATGTTACCTTATTATTTAAAAAGTTTAGAAATATTGGTGCAACATTATACAGTACCAGTAGCACTTAGTCGCTCAGTCTTAACAGCGCCAGATATTTTTAAACCGGGTCTTAAAAAAATGATTGAAAAGATTGATTCAGGAGACTCTAGTGTTGAACCATATATGGATTTTGCGAAAGCATATCCGGTTCGTGATTCAATGCGTATGATGCGTTTGTTATATCGTTTAGGTTTAGGTTCACAAGAAAATAAACAAGAACAATTAATGATGTTTTCAAAGAGTGTCTCATCTTTACAAAGTAAATCACGTGATTTAAAATATCAAGAACGTTTAGAGAAAATGGAAGGTAAAACCATGACTATGTTGATTGTAACCGGTGGTGGAGTGTTATTTTTACTCCTTCTAGTTATGACAACTATGTTTACAATTTAATTTGTAATTAAAAGATTCTATGTTATAATAAAATTAATAAAGAATAGGTGGTGATTTGAATGAAAGAAGCAGCAGGAGAAGCAAACTTAACAGTTATTACTATCATCCTAATTGGTATTGTTGTTGCAATAGCAACTCCACTTATCACTAGTATGATGGCTAATACTGCTAAAAGATCATGTTGTACAAATGCCGGAGGTTCATGGGACGGCTCATGCAGTGTTGCAAATACATGGAATAGTGCAACTAACTCATGTAATTAGTCTTAAAAGAATATTTAGAGTGTGAATGGGAAGTGTTTTAATATATGAAAGAAAGTATTGGTAGTGTTGCGTTATATAATATAATAATTATTTTTATCATCATTACTTTTGCTTTCCTTGCTGGAACAATTAGTTACAGTAAGTCATTCAGAGTAAATAGTCGTATTGTTAATGCTTTAGAGAAATACGAAGGCTATAACGATAAGGCTAGTGCTGAAATTGATAAATTATTGGTTACCATTGGCTATCGCCAAAACTCTATTACTAGCAGTAGCGGTGATTGTCCAATAAAGAATAATGTTGAAGCTGAAAAGATGTTCAGCGGGTATTTTGTATATTGTGTATATGAAATACCAGATACTAATGACAAATATCATTGGGGAATATTAACTTATATGTATATTGATATTCCAATTGTTAGTAGTGTACTTAAAATACCAGTTTATTCTGAATCTGATAGTTATTATCGCTTCCCTAAAACATTCCCTAAACTTGATGAAAATATGTAGTGAGAAGGTGCTAATATGCGTAATGCGATAGGTAATGCATTACTATTTAACATTGTCGTAACGATGGTTGTTTTAATTATCGCTTTTTTAGCATCATCCTTAAATTATACGAAAGCTTTTAGAGTTAAAAATAATATATTAAATATGGTTGAAAAGAACAATGGTTATAATAAAGAGGAAATCGACGCTGAACTAAGTAAAATTGGTTATCGCGTTAATATAAATGGCACCCAAAATTGTTTAGCTAAAAATAGTAGTGGTGTAGTATTAAATACAGCTAGCAATTATCGTTATTGTATAGTTAAATATACAGTAACTAATGGTGTTTATTATGGTATTACTGCTTATATGTATTTTGATATACCAATAATAAATAGTTTGCTTGAGTTTCCCGTATATGGTGAAACTAAAGTAATATATGATTTAAAGTAGGAGGAAACAGATATGAATGTTATAATTTCCAATAAAAACAAAGTATTACTACAATCATTAAGCATCGATATTATAAAAAGTATGGATGGGGAATTTGATGTTGAAGAGATAATCTCCACTTTTAAGAATTTCTTTTATCAAAGAATGATTATTGATATTACAGCGCTTAAAGACTACAAAGATATTAAAACTTTACAAAAACTATCTATATCACTTGATATGGATAAAACAATTCTGCTACTTGATGCTAATCAAGAAAGTGTTGCTCCTGATTATTTATCGAAGTTGATTTCCATGGGTATATATAACTTTACCCAAAACGTTGATGGAATTATGTATTTATATAATCATCCTAATACTTATCGTGATGTAGCACAATATCAACAATTAGATAACACGGTTCAAACTGATTATACGGTTAGTGATAATACTAAATCAGGGCCAAGAATAATTGGCTTTAGAAATGTTAATAAACAAGCAGGAGCTACAACTTTAGTTTATATGATGAAAAAACAACTAGAAAAAAATTATAGTGTAGTTGCTTTAGAAGTTGATAAACGTGATTTCACATATTTAAGAGAAAAAGATATGTATAGCACCACTAGTTTAGAAATAGGTAATAATATATCAAAACATAGTGATAGTGAAGTTATTTTAATTGATGTAAATGAAAGCGCATCAGCGGAAGCATTATGTAAAGAAATGTATTATTTATTACAACCATCGACCCTAAAATTAAATAGGTTGATGATTACAGATATTAAAGCTTTACAAAAAGTTCAAGATAAAAAAATTATTTTAAACCAAAGTTTATTAAATCCCAAAGACGTATTAGACTTTGAATATGAAGCGAAAATCAAGGTATTTTATAATATGCCACCACTAGATGATCGCGAAAAAGATATTCATGCCATAAATGTTTTTCTAATAAAAATTGGTTTTAATAAACAAACTAGTGAAGAAGCAGAAAAGAAAAACAAACTTTTAGGTTTGTTTGACATTTAAATTATTGACAAATAAAGGAAAATAAAGTATTATTAGGTTATTAAGGGAGGGTATTTATGTACATATTAGAAAATATTTCTTGTGGAGGAATTATTATTGATAGAATGTTACCATCATTTATAACATTGCTAGTAACATTAATCAAAATAGGAGTTCCAATTATTTTAATTATCTTTGGTATGTTGGATCTTGGAAGAGCTGTAATGGCCCAAAAAGAGGATGAGATTAAGAAGGGACAACAAACTTTTATTAAAAGAGCAATTGCTGCTATTTTAGTATTCTTAGTCGTTGCTATCGTTCAATTGGTTTTCGGACTATTGACCTCAGCCGGTAACAAAGATAACCCAATGCAATGTGTTAGTTGCTTTCTAAGTGAAAGTACTACAACTTGTCCTACTGCTAAGTAAAAAGACCGATAAATATGATTAAAAAGTGGTAATAAAGCTATTTATTATTACTTTTTTTTATGGTATAATATTCTATATAGTATACTTAAAAATGGAGGAAGTTTATGTACAATAAAAAAGTCTTAAGTTTTATCGTTATTATCTTAGTTTTTTTCGCGTTTAGTACCAAAGTATCAGCTGAAGCAGTTGTAAGAATTTCAGAAGCTGATTATAAATATAGTGGTGACGATCAAGTCGTTAATGTACAAAAAAGATTTTATGTCGATAAATTAACTAAAGAAAAAACGATTGCTTATTGTATAAAAAACAGTGGTGATAGCACATATCGTTGTAAATCAACAACCGATATATGTTCGTCATACACAGCTGTTGGAAGTGATTTTACTGCAGGTATTGGTGGTTCAGCATCAACTGTTTGCCCATACGCTACTGATTTTAGACCTGAATTAGCTCCATCTTATAATTTAAACGTTAGTACTGGATCTATTTCCTCACTACTTTCAGGAATTATTTCAGAATATAAGACACAAATTCCAGACACATACAAAACCTCATACTATATGGATTTTACATGTAAATATGCTGATATTGATGATCCCACTCAACTACTTGAAGTTGAATATTTAGCTGATGGGACTAATAAAGTTTTATATAATGGAACTAATATTAATAGTAAACTTGTTGAATCTGTTCCATATTCACAAACAGATGCCGAAAAATTTCAATTATTAATAGGCGTCTATTCGCCGGCATTTACCTACAAATCTAATGTGTCATCATTTTATTTAAATAATTTTGATGTCAAAAATTTTAATGATGGTAATTGTCCTGCTGTTGCCTATTATAAAATATATAGTACTGATGCTGGAATATTTTTAACCAACGAAGGAAAAGCACCTAGTAAGAGATGGTATTACGAAACCTCATATAAAACTGCTAAACTCACAAACGTTACTGAAGTAGCAAATAGAGTTATGCCCATATATGAAAAAGCATATAATGATAACGCTAAGGCTTATCTATTGTGTTCTGCCTGGAACATTGATAATGGTAAAATTACATCAGTAGATGGACCAGCTTTATTGCAAAAAATCAATGATCATCAAATAACATGTCTTGATAATGCTACGCCTGCTGATACATGTTTTGGAACAACTGACTCATTAGTTAGCCAAACCAAAATATTCATGACAGATAATAATTCAACATCATGTTCTGCACAATATGATAATTTTGCAGCCGCTAGTCAAAGTTTATTAAATAAGGCTGACGAATACAAGCTATCAGAATACAGCGCTAAATATTCTGATATTAAAGATGTCAAAGATTGTGAAATCTTAGGCACACAATTTAAAGCTAAATTACAAACAATTTTTACAGGCATTAAATTATTAGTGGTCGTTGGCTTAGTTATCTTTGGAATGTTAGATTTTTCTAAAGCAGTTATGTCCGGAGAAGCTGACGCTTTTAAAAAAGCTACTAAACGTTTTACTAATCGTGTTATTATAGCGATTCTTATCTTCTTTTTACCAATCATTATTGACTTTCTAGTTACTAATGCTTTGGGTGATAAGATTACTAAGTCATGTATTCAAAATTTCTAGGGGGTGGGCTTAAATGAAATCAAGTTGGGGAATTAATTTTCTTAGAGACATTGGTTTTAACATATTTGATAAAGGTGTATATGGGATTCTAGATCTCGTTTATAAATTATTCAATGACCTTTCAAAAATGACTATTTTATCGCAACAAACCATTGCGGTTTTTGCGTCTAGACTATATGCTATTATAGCTGTTTTTATGTTATTTAAAGCCACTTTTTCCCTTTTGAGTTTATTTGTCGATCCCGATAAATTAAATGATAGCAAAGTAGGAGCAGGTAGTATTATTAAACGTATAATTATCTCTTTGGTAATGATTGTTATAATACCAACTATTTTTTCAATGGCTTATGAAATTCAATCGCTTGTTATAAGTGAGAACATCATTGGTAATGTTATTTTAGGTATTAATGTAAAAACACGTACCGAATCAATACAAAAAACACAGGAACTTGCTGGCAAAAGAATGGCAGTTGCTGTTTTTAGTGGTTTTTTTAAACCATATGAAGGGGTAACGTGGAGTGGTAATAATAAAGCAACTTATGATTTAGCTCGTTCTGAAGCTAATTTTAATAGATTTTCATCATTAGTCACTGAGACTGATGCTAGTGGTCGATATGTCATGGATTATAGTGTTTTCTTCTCGACTGTTGCAGGGGGATTCACTGCTTGGATTATTATGTTATTTTGTATCGATTTAGCTGTAAGGTCAGTTAAATTAGCTTTCTTACAGTTAATCGCACCTATCCCAATTCTATCTTATGTTGATCCTAAATCAGGTGATGGGATATTTAAAAAATGGATTAGCACATGTACTTCAACATATTTAGATGTCTTTATGCGTTTAACTATAATTTACTTCGTTATCTTTATTATTTCTGAATTAACAAGTGGGGCAGGAATAATTTCCGTTTACGATTATAGTGGCAAAAAAATTGATAATGTTGGCTTATTTGCAGGAGCATTTATTATCATAGGATTATTAATGTTTGCCAAAGAAGCACCAAAATTAATAACTGATATCTTAGGTATTAAAGTTGGAGACGGCAAATTTTCACTTAATCCACTTAAAAAAGTAACAGAGGGATTACCTGGCTTTGCTAAGTCAGGAGCTTCTATGATTGGAGCAGGTGCTATGGGTGCAATAGCAACTCCACTTGCTAAATATAACGCTAACAAACAACTAGGCGGCTCAACGGCTGAGTCTTTAAGGAAAGCTGCTGGTGGAGTCCTAGGAGGAGCATATAGAGCTGGTAAAGAGGGATTAAAATCTGGTGGTAAAGGTAACGTTATAGCTATGGGGCAAAAAGCTGGTGCTCAAGCCGGACAAAGAACCTATGCTGAATACGGAACTAATAAGAAAGGACGAGCTATTGCTCGTGCTTCAAATTTATTTGGACTAGATACACCATTTTCTAAATTAGATAAAAAATCTAAAGCTTTAGATACTTATGCTAAATATAAAGATGATATTCAAGCAGCAACACAAGAAAATACAGGTGTTCGTAATGCAAAAAAAGATTTAGATGATGCTATCGCTGGTGGGAACATGTCAGATATAACAAACAATAGATTGGTTTATGAACAAGCGAGAGATAAATATATAAATGAGGTCAATAGCGATGTTAATCTAAAGGCAACAACTCAAGTTGGAGCTATTCTTAAAAAAACTGATGACTTTTATGAAGAAAATGCATCTGTTCTTACATACACTGCAGTGGCGACCGATAAAGACGGTAAGATAGTAGGTACTAAAACCCAACCTATTGATAAATATACTACAACCAAATGTAATGCTGAAGGAAAAAATGGGTATGGTGCCACTGCTGCTAATGCCAAAGCAGAAAGTGTTAAGGTTCAAAATAGCGCTGAATACGAAACAGCTAAACGTACAGACGCCGCTGTTAAACCTTCTAAATAATGAGGTGATAAGATGTTTGGGAAAAATAGGGGTACGACTTTTGCAAGTCGGACAAGTTCTCTCGTTAGTACTGGTTTGGGGATAGAGACACGAGCTCAGAATATGAATCGTGAAAGTACCACTTACAAACTGTACTATGAAAAATGTAATCAAATATTAGATGCTACTTTAGAAAATGCTGATGTCAAATATTTGAATGATCTATTAAATGATTATATTCATGGACGATCAGGATTAGATGTTATTAAGAAAGCGCGTGATGAACTTAAAGATAAGCAAACAGCTTTTATTAATGACAATCTTCATAATTCTAGTACGCAGACGGGATCATTTATTGGCTCTGTTAATCGTATTAGACAAGAAAATTTAGTCTTTAATGGGTTTAAGGCTATTGGTGATATTTTAAATGCTTTAGATGTCGAAGCCAATATGGAAACCATTAAAACATATAATGTTATTTTAACTAATAGTGTTGAATGGGACGTTGCATTTCGTTCAGACGAAGTAAACAAGTTACGATAGGAATCAAAGGGGTGTGATGCTATATGGATAATCAATTTTTAATTCCTGCTAACTCAAAAAAATCAATGTTGATTTTAGGGTTATTTACAGAATTAGACTTAGCTATATTTGGAACAGGGACGGCAATTAGTGTATTATTAATTTTTACTTTATCGCTTACTTCATTAGTTAATACAATAATTGCTCTAGCGCCTGTTGGTATAACTGCATTTCTCGTTATGCCTTTTCCAAATTATCATAATATTAGGGTCTTAATACAAGAACTATACGCTTTTTATACTGAAAGACAAAAGTTTATATGGAAGGGTTGGTGTGTTGCAAATGGCAAAGACGAGAAGTAGATATGTTGAAGATAATTTTGTTCCAGTAAAAGGTATTAACAATGGGATGATTATTCTCGATAACAATTTGATTGTAACCGGGATTAAGATTATACCTAAAAATATCTTTATTTTAGATCAAGATACTCAGGCAGGAATTATCAATAATTTAAAGAGTGTTTATAATTTAATTGATTATGAATTTTGGATTATTGTAGCAGATCGACCAGTTGATATTGATGTATATTTATCTGAATTGCAATTATTATATAATGCAGTTCAGAATCCTGCTAAACGCAAAATGATTAAAGAAGATATCAATAAAGCCAATATGTTTATGAATAATAATGTTGTTGATACTGAATATTTCTTACTCTTTAAAGAAAGAGATACTGATTTAATTCAAAAAAGAATAAGAATGTTAATTAATAGTTTTGCTGGAGCTGGATTAATTTCACAACAAACAACTAATGATGATTTAAGAATTATTCTAGATAATTTCTTAAATGGTGGTCAAACTACGGAATTTGGGACGGTGTTATCATGATGGACATAAAGAGTCAAATAGCTCCTAAAGGATTGGAATTTAGAAAATCCGATTTTATCATCAGTGATAAATTCGCCACCATTTTAACAGTTATTTCATATCCTAAGATGATTGATCCAGGATATTTAGCTTCATTAACAAGCATGGCTGGAATTAAGATGGTAATTAAACATATACCACTTCCTTTTAGTGTCATCCAAAAAATGTTGAATAAAGAAATAGCTGATTTAAAACAAAGATATCAAGATGAAAACGACAAAACAATTCAAGAAAGAATAAGATTAGATGTTGAATCACTTGAATACTTTATTCAAATGTTGGCTTCTAGTCAATCTAAAATTTATGATTTTCAAATGCATTTAATGATTACAGCTGATTCTGAAGAACAATTAATTGCTAAAAAAGTTCAAGTAAAGAACTATTTAGAAGCAATGGAAATGCGTGCTGTACCACTTCGTTTTGAACAAGAAAAAGTATTCAAATCGATCCTACCAATTTATCCAAAACAAGATATTGAAAATCGTGTTGGAACACCAATGCCAGCGACCACAATGGCCGCAATGTACCCTTTTATTTTTGATAGTATTAAAGATCCAGGTTTATCAACTTTAATTGGTGTTGATTTCTCAGGTGGGGTTATTTTATTCAATCAATTCTTATATCAAATTAAAAAAGAGCATAATCGTAATAATGCCAATTTAATTATTTTAGGTACGTCTGGATCTGGTAAGTCAACAGCTGCTAAATTAATGTTAAGAAGTCATATTCGTAATAATCACCAATTGGTTGTTATTGACCCAGAAGGCGAATTGGAAGAAATGACTAAAATGTATGGTGGCGACTTTATCGATTTAGGTAAGGGTGGGGAATACGGAATGATTAACCCACTCGAAGTCGTACTTGATGCGGATGAAGAAGAGATGAAACAAGGTTTAGGTTATACAGTTTTAACTAGAACTTTGCAAACTATTAAAGCCTTCTTAAAATATTATGATCCAACGATTGAAGAAGATGTTATCACTTTATTTAGTGAATTAGTTCAAGATACCTATCGTCGTTTTGGAATTGATTTTAATACTAATTTCATTGGTTTTAAACCGGAAGATTACCCAACTTTCAAAGATGTTTATGCAACGATTAAGGGCCGTTTAATGGCGATGCCAGAAAAGACTCATGAACGTGATATTCTTGAAAAGATGGAGTTGAAAATTAGACCACTTGTTAAAGAGTTAAAATATTATTTTGATGGTCACACAACCATTAAACCACAAAGTGATTTTATTGTTTTCAATATTAAGGAATTAATGAATGCTGATAAAAACATTCGTAATGCATTATTCTTTAATATCTTAAAATATGCATGGGGTTTAACACTGGATAAGAGTGTTAATACTATTCTAACAGTTGATGAAGCGCATATATTATTGAGTGGCAATAACACTTTAGGTGCTGATTTCTTGGCACAAGTTCAAAGACGTGCTAGAAAATATAACACCGGAACAATTATTATAACTCAACAACCAAGTGATTTTAGTGATCCAAATGTTTTAACACAAGGGAAAGCTATTTTCGATAATGCTTCATATTACATTGTTATGGGTTTAAAGAAACAAGCTGTCGAAGATTTAGCAAAATTAATCGATTTAAATGAAAATGAAAAAGAAAGTATTAAGCGTTATAACCAAGGTGAAGCATTATTTGTATGTGGAAGCCGAAGAATGCGTATTAATATTGTCGTTACACCAGAAGAATTAGATTCATTTGGTAGTGGCGGAGGATTATAAAAATTAGTAATTGGTGGTGATTCATAATGGATGAAAAACAGGGTCCGTCAAAAGCGGATATTGAAAAACAAAATGCCCGTGCTTCAGTTAATAATATGGCCAGAGGAGCGGGCAAAAAAGCTTTAGATTCATTTGGCGTGCCCCCTGCTTTATCAAAAATGATTGCTAATAAAGCAGCTAATTCTAAAATGGCTCAAAATGCTATGAACCGTGTTGCTGATAATCCAATGTTGCGTAAAGGTTTAGGTTCGAAAAATCCTGCTTTAGACAAAGCTAATCCTGCTTTAAATAAACCTAATATGAATCCACCAATCAAACCCAATACTGATCCTAATAAACCAAAAGCTCCTGCCACTGGCGGAGCTAAAGAAAACGAAAACAAAGAAAAGAAAAACCCTTTTGATTTTGATTTATTCAAATCAAAAGGGGTAATTCCTTTAAAATACAAATTATATTTAATTGGAGGGATAGCTGGGTTTTTATTATTCGTAGTAATAATAACAGCTGTTATTTCCATGGTTATGAATCCAATTGAGTCATTATTAAGCCTTTTTAAAGTTAGCGGACAGGGTACTACTCCTGCCCAAACAAGTTTTGTTACGAAACTTGATGAACGAGAACAATATTGGCAAAGCCAAAATATTCAAGTTGATACGTCCATTGCTATATCTTTAGCTTTTACAGATAAATCAACAATTATTAGTGATTATGCCTGTGCTGGCTCTAGTACGACTGAATGTATTAGTAAAGATGCTATTAATTATAATCAAATGAGCGATGAAGTTATCAAATTAATTGATAATCAAGTTGTTAGTAATGTTGTTTATTACTGTCAGGACAAGTCTTTGGAAAAACCAGATACTTATCTTGATCGTAAAACTTGTGGTGCTAATGCTACTTCTTGTAGCACAGTTTGTAAGGCTGATGCCAAAATTACTAATTCAACAACGTATGCATTAAAAACAACTGAGCAATACAGTCAATGGTTATTAATTAATTATATTCCTGAAAAAGCTGGAGAACTTGGTTATGCAATTCCGACTGATGAAGCATCCAAACAAGCTTTATATGAAAGCATGATTACTGATGCGACTGATCGTACGGTGGCAATCGGTATTGAATATTCACCAGAGGATTCTTCGACCGGTAGTTCCGTAGTTGGAATGGGCTTAGCTGGTATGGTTCCACAAAATCTTTTAGATGTTTTGGGTAATCCACTGGGAACAGTGGGAGGAACGCAATCTAGTTGTTTTGGACATTACGGAATTAGTAATAGTGTTTGTCATAATGGTATTGATATAGTTAGCCCTAATAAAAATCAACCCCTTTATAGTGTGGCTGATGGAGTTGTTACAGCTGTTACTCGTAATGGTGAAAATCGTTATCCTGATTGGAATGCTAACCCGATCTGTGATTTCAATGTAGCTATTGCCAATAAAGTTGAAATAAGACATAAAATTATCGTTGATGGAGTGGAAACAGTCATAACCTCTAAATATCTCCATTTAGCCATTGTTGCTAAAGAAATTAAAGTCGGAGATGCTGTTACCAAAGGTCAACAAATAGGTATTATGGGGAACACGGGTTGTTCAACAGCAACCCATTTACATTTTCAAATTTATGATGCAAGCAACAAAAATTATAATACCGAAAATTTATTTGCTCAATTTGGTTGTAATATGATATCAACTTGTGATATAGCTCGTGTTAAATGGGCTAATGTTAAATGTAAATAGTAAAGGAGCATCAAAACTATGAAGAAGAAAATATTGTTACTAATAATGGCAACCTTTTTGATAACTGGTTGCGATGCCAAATATAAATTGGTGATAACTGGTAATAAAATTGATGAAAGTATAACTTTATTAGAGAAAAACGAATTAATTAGTAAGACTAATATTGATCAAACATTAGAAGATATTATTGCGACTAATTCTGATGTTACATCAGATTTTGCTGCTTATAATTTTGATAAAATTGAGGGCCTAGTTAATTCGGGGTTAATATTATCAAATAGTTATGCTTCTCATACGTTTTATAATGCTCGTTCAGTTATATTAAATAGATGTTACGATAATGGTTCTTTAATTATTACAACCGATAAAATAACTATTTTAACGTCAAATGATTTTAAATGTTTTGATTTAGTTAGTGGGGAATCTAATATTACTTTTGTGATTTCTACTAATTATAAAGTTACCGCTAATAATGCTGACTTAATTGAAGGAGATACTTATACTTGGAATATTGATCCTAACATTAGCGATAATCACATTGCAATGGCGATTGATAAAACTAAGACTAGTGGTGGTAAAGTGATCACACCTAATTCATCTATCTTTGGTGAAGAAGTGCAATTATTACTAATTATTGCCGGAATATCTTTATTTATGGGTGCCTTTGGGTATATAATGTATGCAAGATACAAAAAAATAAATGAGTTATAAAATTTAGTGGAGGTAGTAATATGAAATTAAAATTTAGGGTAGATTCAAAAGACATAGTAATATTTATAGTATTTTGTTTTGTTTTACTATACTTTGTAGCAATTGCGGTTATAAATTTAGCATCATTTGCAAAAGCAAATAGTTTTGCTGGTCTTAATCCAATTTTGGCTTTTTCTCCCGAATATATACAACAAACTTTTGTGTTCTTTTTATTCGCTTTAATTATGATTATGACGAGTGTGTCATCTTATTTCTTTGATCGTGATAAAGGTTTTGGCGTAACAACTGATAAAAAAGATAAAGATGGATATTCACGTTGGGCAAAAGAAAAAGAAATGACTAAACAATTGAAATTGGTTTATCCACATGACGACAAAGTTGAAGCAGCAGGGATTGCGCTTTTAAATGATGGTAAAAAATTATGGGTTGATGATGGAGAATATCATAGTTTAGTAATTGGGTCAACTGGTTCAGGGAAAACTCAAATCGTAGTTCATCCTTTAGTTAAGTTATTAGCTAAAAAGGGTGAATCAATGATTATAACCGATCCTAAAGGTGAAATATATCGTGCTAATGCTAATTTACTTCGTGATCGTGGTTATAATGTAATTGTTTTAAACTTCCGTGATCCTGATTTAGGAGCAGCATGGAATCCTTTAGCATTACCACATCAATTATATAAAACTGGTAATAAAGATAAAGCTATTGAATTACTTGAAGATTTAGCTATTAACATCTTATATGATGATAAAGCGCAAAATGCCGATCCTTTTTGGGAAAAAACATCAGCCGATTATTTAGTTGGGCTTGCTTTAGCGTTATTCGAAGATGCTAAGGAATCAGAAGTAAATCTAAATAGTATAAATTTAATGAGTACTGTTGGTGAAGAAAAATTCCATGGTACTAACTACTTAAAAGAATATTTTAGTGATAAAGATCCAGCATCACCAATGTATGTGAATGTGGCCAGTGCATTACTAGCACCATCTGATACTAAAGGTAGTATATTAGCGGTCTTTAAACAAAAAATAAAGTTATTCTCATCACGCGAAAAGATATCAGAAATGTTATCTCATAGTGATTTTGATATGTATAGTATTGGACGTAATCGTACAGCAGTATTTATTGTTGTCCAAGATGAAAAAAGAACTTATCATCCTCTTGTAACTAACTTTATAAAACAATGTTATGAAACATTAATTGATGTAGCCCAAGAAAATGGTGGGAAGTTAAGTTATCGAACAAACTTTATCTTAGATGAGTTTGCGAATATGCCACCACTCAAAGATGTTACAACGATGATTACGGCAGCTCGTTCACGTTTGATTCGTTTCACTTTAATTATTCAAAACTTTGCTCAACTATATCAAGTATATGGTAAAGAAAACGGTGAAGTTATTAAAGGGAACTGTGGTAATATTATTTACTTAATTAGTAGTGAACTTAGTGCTCTTGAGGAAATAAGTAAAATGGCTGGCGAAGTGAAATCAAAAGAAAAAGAAAAAACTTCGAGTACGCCACTTATTACTGTAAGTGATCTTCAAAGATTAAAGAAATGGGAAACCATTATCTTAAGAACTAGATTAATGCCATTTAAAACTAAAATGACACCTGATTTCCAAATGGATTGGGGTAAAAAATACCCCGAAGCAACATTCGATAAACGTGAAACCAGCGTGGTTGAAGTATTTGATCTTAAAGCTTATGTTGATGAACATAGTAAGGCTAAAACAGCTAGTTTATTTGGTAATATGAATCAACCTAATATGCCTTTTTCGCCACCTATGTTTGGTGTTAATGAAGCAGCTCCATCTAATATGGATGTTGATGATTTAGTTAAACGAATTGACGCTAAAATAGCTGAACTTGAAGAAGAAGAAAGACTTGAAAAAGAAAAAGCAGCAACTGCTATACCAACGGTTGATGTTAAACCAGTTGTAATTGAAGCAAAAGAAGAAGAGGTTATTGGTACACCTATTTCTGATTTAATTAAACCAAAGGAAAATGAACAAGAAACATTCACTTTTGATGCAACTATTGAAGAACCAATTGCGGAAGTAGTTCCTGAGGTGATTGAAATTAAAGCTCCGGTTATCGAATTAATCAAAGAAGAAGCTCCTGTTAAAGAAGAACCTAAAAAAGAAGTTAGTGATATTAAAACAATTACTGATGATCAATTCTTTGATGATTTCTTTAATGATGAAGATAAATAAAGAAGTAAGGGTTCCTTACTTCTTTTAATTTTAAGTAATATGTATTATAATAGAAATAGGTGAATGTTAATGAAACATATTATTGATACGATAGTTGAATATCTTAAAATTGTTGCTCAAAATAACAATCCCATTATTATTATTTTATTAGCATCAACAATTGTTATTATTGAATCGATTATTCCTATATTACCACTTGCTTTATTTATAGGGATTAATATGATTATCCTTGGAACAGTAACGGGATTTATTGTTTCATGGTTATCAACAGTAATTGGTTGTATCATAGCATTTACAATTTTCAAAAAAGGATTCAGTAAGTATATTTATCGTCATTTCGATAAGAAACATGTTGAAAAAATTGTTACTAAAGTTAAAACAATGAATTTTACTACTTTAGTAATTATAACAGCATTACCATTTACACCAGCTTTTAGTATTAATATTGCGGCTGGGTTGTCAAAAATGAGTTATAAGAAGTTTATTCCGGCGATGTTAATAGCAAAATTATCAATTGTTTACTTTTGGGGATTCATCGGTAAAAGTATGCTTGAGAGTATTACTGATATAAGAACTATTATGCAATTAGTAGTGTTATTATTAATTGGTTATGTTATATCAAAATTTATAAGACATAATTTTAATTTAGAATAGAGGTATATATATGGAATATATAATAATAGGTTTATTAGTAGTAGTGTTAATTATAACCATTTTTTCCTTATCAAAAAATATTAATGAATCAAATATTACTGAGCGTCTTGGTAAGTTAGAAATGAATATGATTAAAGAAATAGGTGATTTTCGTACTGATTTCAGTAAGAATATCAATGAAGACTTTAATTCTTTAAATGAAAAATTAGAATATCGTCTTCGTTTAATCTCGGATCGTGTTAATGAACGAATTGATGAGAACTTTGAGAAAACCAGTAAGACTTTTACATCGGTATTAGAACGTTTATCAAAAATTGATGAAGCTCAAAAGAATATTGATAATTTATCTAAAGATATTGTGGCTTTACAAAGTGTTTTAACTGATAAAAAATCACGTGGAATATTTGGAGAAGTAAATCTTCGTCATATTATGAGTAGTGTTTTTGGTGATAACAACACCAAGATATACCAACTACAATATACATTTGAAAACGGAACGATTGCTGATTGTGTATTATTTGCCCCAGAACCACTTGGAACCCTAGCTATAGACTCTAAATTCCCGCTTGAGAACTACCAAATCTTAGTGGATCGTAATAAGAGTGGGGAAGCTCGTGAATTAGCTGAGAAAGCCTTTAAAAGCGATATGAAGAAGCATATTGATGCAATTAGTGCTAAGTATATAATCCCAGGGGTAACGACTGATCAAGCAATTATGTTCTTACCAGCAGAAGCCATATTTGCTGAGGTAAATGCTTATCATCAAGATGTAATTGACTATGCTTATAAAAGAAAAGTATGGATTACCTCACCAACAACCTTGATAAGTACCCTAACCACTATTCAAATAATTATTAAAAATCTAGAACGTGATAAATATGCATCAGTTATTCATCAACAATTAAAATTACTAGATGATGAATTTAAACGCTATCGCGAACGTTGGGATAAGTTATCACGTAGTCTTGATACCGTTAGCAAAGACGTTAAAGATATTCACACTACAAGTGAGAAGATAAGTCGTCGTTTTGAATCAATTAATCAAGTTGATATGGAGGAAATTGGTCATGAAGAAGTATAATTTATTTAATTTAATCTTAATTATGATTGCAATAATAGGTGGTATCGTATCTGTTTTCTTAACAAATGGACATGCTGATATATACAGTGTTGTCATTCGTTTAGGAATCATACCAGCTATGTTATTGCCTTATCTATTAAAGAGATTCTTTAAAATAAAAATACCAGTAACTATCGAAACAATTTATTTGATATTTATATTCTTTGCTTACTTTTTAGGATCAATTATAAATTTATATTATATAATTTATGATTATGATAAAGTAATGCATTTTCTATCTGGTATTTTAAGTGCTTTAGTAGCGATTACTTTATTAATTAAGTTTAAAAAGTATGATAAGAAGAGTATTTTATTTAATGTGTTATTTATGATTGCAATAACGCTGATGATCGCATCATTATGGGAGATGTATGAATTTAAAACCGATATCTTATTCAATAAAGATATTCAAAGAGTTTATTTAACAGGAGTTAATGATACGATGCTGGATATGATGTCCGCTTTATTTGGAGCAGTCATAACATCATTAATATTTACTTATGAGATTTTAAAAAATAAATCATTATTTGTGGTCCAGTTTATTGAAGAAATTAAAAAATAAGATTTACATCTTATTTTTTTAATGACATAAAATAGTATATTTTTATTGTTAAATATTCTATAATATAAGTAGAGGTGTATTGATGGAACAAAAAATATTAGATGCTTTAAATAAGAGCAACAAAGCATATACCGTTAGTGAATTAAATTCAGAGTTAGGACTGAAATCAATTGATGATTTCAAAGAGTTATTAAAAACTTTAAATAGAATGGAAGATGAATTAAAAATTCATCATACCAATAAAGATAAGTTTATGTTATTTACTAATAATAATCTAAAATTAGGACGCTTAATTGCTCATAAGAAGGGTTTTGGATTTGTTGATATTGAAGGCGATAACGATGTTTTTATTGCGCCTGTTAATATGAATGGTGCGATTCATGGTGATAAAGTTGTTGTTGAAATAACAGCCCAAAAGGGTATTGATTTAGAAGGCCGTATTGTTAAGATTGTTGAACGCAGTTTAAAAGAAATGGTCGGTGAATTTTATACCAATGCGGGTATTAGTTATATTGAACTTGATGATGACAAGGTTAAAATTACTGTTCAAATTGATCCTTCAAAAACCATGGGAGCTGTCCCTGGTCATAAAGTTTTAGTAAAAATAACTGATAAATTAAAAGATAATAATTATCGTGGTGAAGTTATTAAGGTTTTGGGTCATAAAAATGATCCAGGAGTTGATATTTTATCTATTGTTCACAAATATGGTATAAATGATGATTTTAGTGAAGAAGTTATGCAAGAAGTTAATACACTACCTGAGACAGTTACTATTACTGAGTTAGGGAAACGTAAAGATCTACGTAATGAAGTAACATTTACGATTGATGGTGATGATGCTAAAGACTTAGATGATGCGGTATCGCTACATATGTTAGATAATGGTAATTATCAATTAGGAGTTCATATTGCGGATGTTGATTACTACGTTAAAGAAGGTAGTAAGATTGATTTGGAAGCTTATGACCGCGGTACTAGTGTTTATCTAGCTGATCGTGTTATACCAATGCTACCTCATAAATTATCTAATGGAATATGCTCACTAACAGGTGGTGTTGATCGTTTAACGATGACTTGTGATATGGAAATAGATGCAACTGGTAAAGTAGTAAAATATGATATTTATGAAAGCGTGATTAACTCTAAATTAAGAATGACTTATAATCTTGTAAATGATGTTATTGAAAGAGGTCTTACCCCAGCGGGATATGAACCATTTAAAGATACTTTATTGAAGATGCAAGAATTAGCACATATTCTTCGTAAATTTAAAGAAAATCGCGGTATGATTGATTTTAATATCGATGAAGCTAAAATTGTCGTTGATGATTCAGGGAAAGCGATTGATATTGTTTTACGTGAACGTGGCGAAGGGGAAAGACTAATTGAAGACTTTATGATTGCAGCTAATGAAACAGTAGCTACTCATATTTTCTTTATGGAATTACCATTCGTTTACCGTATTCATGGGGAACCTAAACAAGAAAAAATTGATAATTTCTTAAAGTATGTTAGTTTACTTGGATATAAAATTGATGGTAAAGTAAGCGATGTCCACCCTAAAACAATGCAAAAGATTCTTGATAGTTTAATGGATAAGAAAGAATATCCTATCTTATCGAGATTATTACTGAGAAGTATGCAAAAAGCAGTATATGATAAGAATAATATTGGACACTACGGACTAGCAAGTAAATATTATACCCATTTTACTTCGCCAATTCGTCGTTACCCTGATACTACCGTTCATCGTTTGCTTAGAACTTATTTATTTGAAAATAAGATTGATAAACAAACAACAGAATATTGGAATCAAAAATTAGTAGCGTTAACGGAACATTCATCACAAAAAGAAAAAGATTCCGTTGAATGTGAACGTGAAGTTGATGATATGAAGAAAGCTGAATATATGATGCAACATATTGGTGAAGAATTCAGTGGTATGGTAACAAGTGTTTTAAGTTTTGGAATGTTTGTTGAACTTCCTAATTTAATTGAAGGATTAGTTCGCTTGGATGAATTAAATCTAATTGATAAACAAGATCGATATTTCTTTGATGAAGTAACTTTCTCAATTAGAAGTCCTAAGAATCCAAGAGGATTCCGTTTAGGGGATCAAGTTACTATTAAAGTAATAGCAGCTAATAAAGAAGCCAAAACAATTGATTTTACGATTCCTACATTAAAACCGGTTAAAGAAATAGAAAAACCAATTATTTAATAATTGGTTTTTTTCTTAACCTAATTGGAATATCAATATAGTTATGTTATAATTAAAGAGTAATTTACAAAGGAAGTGCACTATGATTGAGATAAATAATCGTAAAGCTAATTTTGATTATGAAATTCTCGATACCTATGAAACTGGTATCGTTTTAACCGGTACAGAAATAAAATCAATTCGTGAAGGTAAAGCCAATTTAAAAGATAGTTATGCTATTGTCCGTAATGATGAATTATGGCTTGTTAATATGCATATTAATTCCTATAAACAAGGTAGTGTTTTCAATCATTTAGAAACTCGTAGTCGTAAATTATTGGCTCATAAAAAAGAAATCAAAAAACTAATGGAAAGTACTCAAACAGAGGGCTTTACCTTAGTGCCTTTAAAGCTCTATTTTAAGCGAAGTAATGTAAAGATACTAATAGGTGTCGGTAAGGGTAAAAAGCTCTATGATAAGCGTGAAAGCATCAAAAAGAAAGACATGCAAAGAGATCTAGAAAAATCAATGAAAGATAGGTCATTATGAAAGTACCTTTGATGTTTCAGGTAACAGAATTTGATTGTGCTTCAATTACTTTATTAAATGCTTTTAGTTACTTATTTGAAAGAGAAGAAATACCTGCTGAATTAGTTAGAGCAATTTATGAATATACTTTAGATTCTGATGATGAAAAAGGTAATTTAGGAGCTGGTGGTACTAGTAGGGAAGCCATTAAATTACTAATGAATACAATTAATAATTATGCAACAACTAAAAACTTTAATGTTAATTGTGTTATCTTAGAACATGAAGAAGTAAGCTTAAATAATATTAAACCATGTATTAATATGGGTGGAGTAGTATACTTAAGGACTTATCTTGAAGAATATGAACACTATGTTATTATTATTAAACTTGATTTAGAATATGCTTATATCTTTGATCCATATTATTTAGATAAGAGTTTTTATAATGAAAATGATAAGATCAAAATAGTATTTGATCAACCATTTAAATATAATCGATTAATTAATTTAAATGAATTAGAAAGTTTAGAAATGCATGATTTAGCGATGGGACCCATTGCGTTAAGAGAATGTGTTTTAATTAATAAAAAAACTACTCAATGAGTAGTTTTTATTTTTATGGTGCCAATGAAAAACAAGTTACGAACTAAGTATTTCTCTCTTTGTAATTTAATTATATAATAAAAAAATTAGTTTTGGAATACCTTAACTAATTTTAATTACTTTATCATGTATAGTTACAAATTTATAATATCTATAACTTTCTATTGTAACTATGAATAAAGGTTACTTAGATAATTCTTCTTCTAATTTTTCGATTCAAACATTACATATGTTTTTAATTTTTGTTTGTATACAGCAATGATTGAAGCTTTTGTTTCATTCGGTGCTAAGCTTACTGGTGATAAACATATATAAGAATAACTGTCCTTTGGTAAAGAATCCGTATATTCTTTGATATTGTCTATGTTTTCTTTACCATTAATTCTAAAATGAAAAATGTTTAACAAGTTAACATCTTCCTTAGAATTATTCTTAAAAACTTCAAAAGTAATTCCTGAAAATAAATCTCCAGCTGAATTTGACCAAAAAGGATCACCTTCTTCAATTGAATCAAATATATCTTGTTTTAGTTCTTCGAGAGCCATCATACATTCATTCAGATTTTCTTTTTGATACAATCCATAAGCCTTTAATAGTTGCTCTTTTGCACTTTCATATTTTTCTTGCATATTCACTTTTATCCTTTCTTTTGTTTTTATGAGGCTAAATAGTTCTTTTTGCAATGAATGTCCATTATTTTTAACATTTCTAATGAGTTTATCTAATTCCTGCATATTTTTAACTTTACTGTTAATTTCTTCTTGCAGTTTCTTCTTACGAGAAATCAAGGAACTTTTATCATACTTATTCATTATCTTTGTTATTTCGCTTAATTTAAAACCCATATCTTTTAGTTTTTGGATCACTTTAAGTTTCAAAAGCTCATCATTTGTATAATACCTATAGTTATTATACTGACCAATTGTTTTAGGTTTTAGCAACGATAAGCTATCATAATATCTAAGCGTTTGAATGGAAGTATCACTCATTTTAGAAAAGTCGCTAATTCGGTACATCTTCTCACCTCACAATTACATGATAACACTATAGTAAACTATAATGTCAATACCTAATTAATATATTAAACTGTCTGTTTATATTATACCATCTAATTCCATATTATTTTAGCCTCTAATCGAATATAACAAGTGTAAAGTTTGCTTTTATTATAACTTTTTGGAATATAGAAATATCTATTCTATGGTAAACTATAATCAGATGTAATAGGAGATGATAACATGGCAAAATATAGAATATTGGACGATGGTACAATAGAATTAGTTAACAACTATGATTATCAAAACTTTAATAATAATTTTAATGAACTAGAGAATAATCGTTTTGATATTGGTCTAGCAATGATATATTGCTTGTTTTCTAAGCAAAGATGGGATGAGATTGAAAATAAAATAAGAACACAAATGCAAAGAGTCAATGTGTTGGATAATGGTAGGCTATCTGGTTCAGTTGATACAGCTGTTAGTGGTGATGGGATGTCTAAATCAACAGTTAACTATGCTAAACATTATGAAATAAATCCATTACTCTCATGGCATAATTTATTGCATGAAATGGGGCATTTTATCGGATTACCAAGCTTAAGTCAACCACCACTTTCACAATTAGAAAAAGGAATTCTTGGTGGGCATCAAATATATGCTAATAAAGATGGTGAAGCATCTCTTTATGGATATGCTTTTGATGAAACAGGAAATGATTTACTTGCTGAACTAGCAATGAGCGTTAATCAAGGTTTAAAAAAGGAAAAGCCATCAATAACAAGTACTGATGATGTTCTTCTAAAAGGTGAATCATTTATTAACAACTCATCAATATATAGTCCTATGATGACCATTACTAGATTAATGACAATCGCTATGAATAATGATTTTAATAATTCTTATGAAACACTAATCAGAAATGGCAATGGAATAATTGATAGTACAATTCCGCTCATCAATAGTCAAGACAATTCGTTGATTGAAGAAATTCCGACAAACGACTTCCTGTATGGTTTAACTATTGATGCATTACATACCGAACGTCAATTTGATAGATATTCATCTCAAGGAAATTATAAAAATATGTGTATCTCACTTGATAATCAGATGGATTTTGCTCTAGAAAAGAAACAAACAGATCCAACAGTCATAAAAGAGCAACTACTTAAAATGGCGGATATGTTCAATAATAAAATGTATATAATGGAATATAATAAATGTATTACAGTAGAACAAAAGAATAAGGAAATTGATCAATTTAACGCAGTGTTTAATCAAGCACTTATGCAGTATGAAATTGGTGGTCTATCACAAGAGGATATTCAAAAAACTACTATGTCTATGTATGCTACTTATGAATGTTTGAGAACAACCGGTACTCTACCAGCAAACACGATGGCATCTGATACAGAACATTATACGATATAGGATTTTATTTATAATAATTCAATAGCAAATATCTTCAATTTCAAAAGACAATTACAATTCGTAATCGTCTTTTTTTATATCCTTAATGTCACCATCATCCAATATGTCTTTATCATATAAATCATTGACAACCTGTTTGTATATAGAGTCTTTTTTACCCCAACCAAATAGTTTTTCTTTTAATAGTTTCATTAATTTATTAAACTTATCTTTGAAATATCTTGCGGTTTGCCTTAAACTAGAGTTTTCTTCTTCTAATTCATTGATTGGATATTCCCATAAAACAATTACTTTATTACGATAAGTTAATTCATAAATAATTGGCTCAACACTTTTAATGTTTGTTCTTTTGATTAGTAATGTTTGTCCGTTACTTATTTTAATGTTAGAAGGTTTAGTATTAGTAATCATTCTTAATACAGCATCACTATGCTTTAAAGTATCTAATACTTTAAAAGTTAACATAAAAATATCTCCTTTCCTTTATTCAAAGAAAGAAGATATTTAGCTCTATATAATATAAAACCTGCGATTGGTTCGCAAGTTGTTTTTCTTTGGTGGAGATGAGGAGAATCGAACTCCTGTCCGATAATAACGCATCGTAAGCCTCTACAAGTTTAGTTAATTGATAATTGTCCTAGAAAATAAAGCAATCAACAACCAAATCTCTAGTAAGTTTAGTTAAATTCTTTACTACTCCTAAACATCGTAATAATATATCCCACTAAATCGAGCCCCTTAGATTCCCCATGGGAGAGGAAATAAAAGAAGCAGCTTGCTTATCTTAAGCGAAAGCTAATTGATTTCTGTTTCCAGTTATATTTTTTTTGCACCTAACGCGTGCCTTCGACTTGCCACCTAGGACCTAATATTACCGTCGAAACCTGAACATCCCCGCAAAAAGATTATATCATTAAAGATATCTTTACGCAACTTTAATTGGTATACCTTAAGCTCTCATTTGAGACATTAAAGAATACCCCAGCCATAATCATATAACTTAGTAAACTTGAGCCTCCATAACTAATAAAGGGCAGGGTAATACCAGTTATTGGCATTAAACCAATGGTCATTCCAATATTTTGGATTTGCTGGTAGATAAGCATACCAATAATACCGGCAATAACATACTTATTGATATTATCGTTAGCTTTAATCGCAACATTAATTAACTTTATATCAAATATAGCAATTAATGAAAGCAAAAAGATTGATCCAAACAAACCAAAGTTACTAGCAAATACTGCAAAAATAAAGTCGGTTTGTGGTTCAGGAAAATATATAGGGGTATGATTAAAACCATGACCAAATAAGCCACCGGAACCAATAGCACTCATCCCATTTTCTAATTGATAACCACTCTTACTTGACCAAGCAAGTAATCTATCAATTCTGGTAAAGAAGTTGGTTCCAAAGATATCGATAAATAACTGACTATTCATAAAATAAATACCTAATATAACCGCCACAACGAGTATGGCGATACCAACACCAATCCCAAACCAACGATAGCGAATACCTGATACAAAAAGCATAGTAATGGTTATTAGCAGATAGATTAAAACAACTCCAGTATCCGGTTGTAAGAAGGTTAGAATACTAGGAATTAAAACAATAATCCCTACTTTAATGAGGAACATGAATTCTTCTTTTATTGATGGATTAGAAAATTCCTCATTAAATTTATGAATTACGGTTCCTAAAGTAATAATTAAAATTATTTTCATAAATTCACTTGGTTGAATGGTCCCAATACCTGGTATTGAAAACCAAATACGGGCATTATTTATAACGGGACCAAACATTAGTAACACTAAAAGTGATATAACTCCAATAGTGTAGAGTATCCAAACATGTTGATAGATAAAATTATTACCGATAAACATGATGAAGTAAGCAATACCAAATCCTACTATATACCAAACAAACTGTTTAATAGCTAAATCATGCATATATGAAGGCAGTAGTGATTGCGCACTATAAATAGTAATGATGCTAATTATTGCCATGATAATCATGGATATTAAGATAACGGGATTAACTTGATATTTAGATATTTTCTTCATGATATCACCTAAGATAATCTTACACTAAAAAGGTTATTTTAACAATTAATATGCATTATTGATAAAAATATAGTATAATTAAGTAGGTGATAAAATGGTATATTTTGAATATTTATTAATAATAATGGTTTTGATGGTTATTGCGATTGCGATAACACGTTCTAAGCATAAGGATTTTAAGCTTGAAGCTAACAAATTAGTTATGTATTTAGGTGGTAAACGTAATATTATTAATTATGAGTTTAATAAGTCACGTTTTATTGTAACGTTACATAATGTTGAGATGGTCAATAAAGAAGCTATTCAAAAAATGGGTGCCCAAGGAATAGTAGAGATTGATAATCAACTTAAAATTATTTTAGGTGAAGATACAAAACAATTAAAGAAATATATTGATGAATTAAAATAATTCATCTTTTTTTTATAAAAAAAGATACTAGACTAACGTCTAATATCCATAATAACAGGTAAAATAATTGGTTTACGACCTGTTTTTTCATATATATAAATAGCTAAGAGATTAATTACTTCTAATTTAATATCCGAATAGTTTATTGGTGCTGTCATTTTAGAAATGATAGCATTTTTACTTATTTCTTCAATTTTTTTAAGTAATTCATCATTTTCTTTTACTAATGAAAAGCCTCTAGTTGTAATATTAGGGTAACCTAATAATTGATTGGTTTTTGTGTCGATATTAGCAATAATGATAATGATACCATCATTAGCCATGATCTTACGATCTTTAATAACAGCACTACCAACTTCCCCAACTCGATTACCATCAACATAGATGTCATTAGCTTGGATGCTAGGTCCACGAGTAACGACTCCTTTATACATAGATAACATATCACCATTAGCTAAAACAAAGGTGTTTTCTTTAGGAATACCACATTCGATAGCCAATTTAGCATGTTGTTGAAGCATACGATATGATCCATGGAAGGGCATAAAGTATTTAGGTTTCATTAATCTAAGCATAAGTTTTAGTTCTTCTTGACTAGCATGTCCAGAAGTATGAATATCACTTAAAAGGGTATTAGTGTATACTTCAACACCTTGTAAGTAAAGTTTATTAATAGTTCTTGAAATGCTTAAAGCATTTCCGGGAATAGGTGATGATGAGAATATAACAACATCATCAGCTTGTAAACGTATTTGGCGATGAGTACCTTCAGCAATTCTTGATAAAGCAGCTAAAGGTTCTCCTTGGCTTCCCGTACATAAGAAACATACTTTATCATTAGGAAGCTTATTAGCTTCTTCGGGAGTGATAAAGATATCTTTATTAGTAATATAGCCACCTTCGATAGATATTTCAATATTATTTTCCATACTACGACCGAAGATTGCAACTTTACGACCATTACGCTTACATGTATCAATAATATGTTTAACACGATATATATTTGATGCAAAAGTAGCAATAATGATACGCCCTTTTTCTCTAGCAAATATTTCTGATAGGGCATTATCAACTTTTGATTCACTCATTGACATACCTTCACTTAAGGCATTAGTAGAGTCACTTAATAATAAAGTAACACCACGGGTACCAATTTCTGCCATTTTGTGGATATTAGCTACTGGACCAATTGGTGTTAAGTCAAATTTAAAGTCCCCAGTTGTAACAATAACTCCATTAGGAGTTGTGATACAAATACCATGTGAATCAGGTATCGAGTGAGTTGTTTTGAAAAACTCAACCTCCATAGTTTTAAATTTTACTTTAGTGGCCTCAGTATAAACAACAATATTCTTATATTGAATGTTGCGTTCTTGTAGTTTTTTTCTAATCAAACCAACAGCTTGATTAGTTGAATATATAACTGGTATATTCACTGCTTGCAATAAGAAGGGTATACCTCCAATGTGATCTTCGTGACCGTGAGTAATAAATAGTGCTTTAATTTTACTTTCATTTTTCTTTAGGAATGAAAAATCAGGTATGACATAATCAACCCCTAATAATTCTCCCTCTGGAAAAGTGACACCCGCATCCGTAATAATTAATTCATCACCGTGCATAACACAGTACATATTTTTCCCTACTTCACCTAGACCACCTAAAGCAAACACTTTAGTGTCTTCGTTGTTTAAAAAATTCATAAATCCTCCTTTCATTTAAAGATTTAAATTAACTATATAATTATAAACTTTTTTAGACCGTTTGTCTAGTAATTTGAAAATATATAGTGTAAAATATAGATTAGATAGTAGATAAATATAGGTGATAAAATGAGTTTATTCGACAAATTCAAAATAATCCTTAATAAAAATAGTAGCGAAGAGATATCGCTTTATGATAAAGGCTTAGAAAAGAGTCGTAATGAGTTCGTTTCTAAGTTATCAATTCTAAATATTCATTATACGAAAGTAAATGATGCTTATTTTGAAGAACTTGAAGAAATCTTAATAATGGCTGATATTGGTGTTGAAACTGTTATTAAGTTTATTGAAAAATTAAAAAGTAGAGTTAAAAAAGAAAATATTATCGACACTAATGATTTAAACGAAGTTATTGTTGATGAATTATTTATTATATATGTTAATAATGAGATAATGGTTAATAAAATTAATTATAATAAGAGTGGACCAACAATTATCTTATTTATTGGCGTTAATGGTGTAGGCAAAACAACCACTATTGCTAAATTAGGTTATAATTTAAAAAATGATCAAAAAAAAGTATTATTAGTAGCGGCTGATACCTTTAGAGCCGGCGCTACTGAACAATTAGTTACTTGGGGAAATAGATTAGGTATTGATACTTTAACCAGTGATAATAAAGATCCAGCAAGTGTCGTATATGATGGGGTTACTAAAGGCATTAATGATCAATACGATATAGTTTTAATTGATACAGCTGGACGTTTGCAGAATAAAGATAATTTAATGCAAGAACTAGCAAAGATGAACAAAGTTATTGCTAATTTAATACCAGGAGCACCCCACGAAACGCTATTAGTAATTGATGCGACAACTGGGCAAAATGGTATTAATCAAGCTAAAAGCTTTAAAGAAATAACTAATGTTACAGGGATTGTCCTTACTAAATTAGATGGGACAGCCAAAGGTGGTATCGTTCTAGCAATTAAAGAAAGTGTTAATATTCCTGTTAAATATATAGGTTTAGGTGAAGGTAAAAGTGATTTAAGAACCTTCGATATCGAGAAATATATTTATAGTTTATTTAAAGAAGTGATAGGAGAAAAAAATGGAAAATAAAACGAATAAAATTACTTTTAATTTAATTTATTTCGAACAAGTAATATTCTCAATAATGGCAATATCGGCATCTATTTATGCATCTATTAATACAACATATATGACAATGTATATATCTGCTATTTTAGTTGGCATAACATTCATTTTGATGGCTGTTAATTATTACACAATCAAAGTTCAAAAATGGATTGCAACATTTTATACTATTAGTGGATTATTGATGATTATTATTGCTGTTTTTGCAATACTAAGGGTAGTTTAATGGAAGATCGCGTTTATTTAATTAATTTATATGATTTTTATGGCGAATTACTAACTGATAAACAACAATTATATTTTGAGGATTATTATTTTAATAATTTAACACATCAAGAAATAGGTGAGAACAGTAAAATTACTCGTAACGCAGTTCATAAACAATTAAAAGATGTAATTGAAAAACTTAATCACTATGAAGAAAAGTTAAATTTATATAAAAAAAGTATTCAAATAAATAAGTTAATCAATAAAATAAGTGATGAAAAAATAAAAGAAGAATTAAAAAATTTGATGTAAAAGGGTGAGGTTATGATTGGTAAAATAGTGTATATTAGCGATAGTTTAGCGCATATTAAGATTGATGCGGGAACACCAATGATCATGAATTTAATGAATCTTCATGTGGTTTTTGAAGACGGTACTAGAAAAGTATTGGGTGAAGTCGAAGATATAAGTGAAGATATAATAAAAGTTCATTTTTTAGGCGAAATTGTTAATAATAAATTTGTCGGTGGTCTTATCCGTAAACCAACCTTACAAGCTAATATTAGATTAGTAACTAAAGAAGAAATCAATATGATTGTTGGTGAAAATAAAGAAGGTAGTTTCTTACTTGGCCAATCACCTTTATATGAAGATTGTCCAATAACAGTCGATATAAATGACTTTTTTAGTAATCATTTAGCAGTGTTTGGTAATTCAGGATCTGGTAAGTCATGGGGAGTGGCCCGTATCTTACAAAATATTTTTTCAACTCCCAATTATATGCCTTATAAAGCTAATTTCTTTATCTTTGATTCATATGGTGAATACCATAATGCTTTTAAAGATATTAATAAGATAAATCCTAACTATAATTTTAAATATTATACTACTAGTACGGATGATAAAGAAGGCAATCAATTATGTATTCCGGTTTGGTTATTAAATGTTGAAGATATTGCTTTAATGTTGTCTGCAACCGAACATGGTCAATTACCAATTATTGAAAGAATGATTAAATTATCAAATATATTTGCTCAAAATGATGAAATGACCATTAGATATAAAAATCACTTAATCGGCAAAGCCATTATGACTATTTTATATACTAATCAAACATCATCAAGTAAAAGAAATGATATTTTTTCAATTCTTGCATCATGTAGCACACCACAGTTTGGTTTAGAATCGCCAGTTCAAGGAATTGGTTACATTAGAAAATTTAGAGAATGTTTTATTGTTGATAGTGATGGTCAATTTACGGAAAGTGTTTTAGTAACTAAGTATATAACCAGTTATATCAATGATGAATTAGATAAATATGAACCGAAAGGTCTTAACTATTTTACGCTTGAAGATATGGAAAATGCTTTGAACTTTACTTTAATATCAGAAGGATTATTACGTAATGAAAAAGCTTATAACAATGCTATTACTCTAAAAGTAAGATTACATTCAATTGTTATAAGTGATGAAGCTAAGTTTTTTAACTTTCCAAGTTTTATCACTTTAGAAAATTATATTGCCAGCTTAGTAGCTTTTAATGGTCATAAAGCTCAAATAGTTAATTTTAATTTAGAAGATATTGATGATTGGTTGGGTAAATTTATAACTAAAGTTTATTCAAGAATGTTATTTGGATTTACCAAAAATTTAAATGCTCGTGCTTCAATTCCATTTCATATCTTTTTAGAAGAAGCACATCGTTTTGTTCAAGATGATAGCGATAAATATCTATTTGGTTATAATATTTTTGAAAGAATCGCTAAAGAAGGACGTAAATATGGATTAATATTTAACCTTATTTCACAACGCCCTGTTGAAATATCTGAAACAGTTATTTCACAAGTATCTAACTTTTTAATATTTAAAATGAATCATCCTCGCGATATTGAATATATCAAAAAGATGTTACCTAATATTAGTGCTGAAGTAGTAGAGAAACAAAAAACTTTACAACCTGGTACTTGTGTTGCTTTTGGTAGAGCGTTTAAAGTGCCAATGATCATTAAAATGTCGGCACCAAATCCTGTACCATCA
>JBBQFD010000007.1:0-28201 GCA_038321575.1 Bacilli bacterium
TTATGCTAATACCATCACCTATTTTTATAAACTCGGTTTTGTAATTGGTGTTGGCATTCAAAAACGCAATGTAATCTTTTAATTTACGAACTAATCCTTTAACATTAGATGATAGACTATTATAATCACCATTAACTAGACCATGAAAGTCTAAATTATCAGAAATTATAACACCACCTACTTTAAGATTAGGACTAAATTTTTCAAAAAAATTAATATATTGACTTTTAGCAGCATCAATAAAAATCAAATCATATGCTTCATCAAGATTAACATCAAAAGCATCAGCATTAATAATATTGATTTGTTTATCTAAATTAAAATCATTAATATTTTTAACTGCTTCTTCATAACGATTAGGATCGCGTTCAATAGTTGTAACTTTTATATCTGGTGCGATTAGCGCCATTTTAATGGCTGAATAACCAATTGCTGAGCCTATTTCAAGAATATTGTTGATATTATGATCACTTATATACGTTGTTAAAAAGAGAATCCCATCTGGTTCCATAATCGGAATATTATGCTTAATTGCATATTCTTCTAATTGGTGTATGTGTACCATAAGCCCTTACTCTTTAATTCATTTATTTTAGCAGTATGTTCCGCCATTGTTTTCATAAAATAAGTTTTACCATTTTTATCAGCAACAAAGAATATATAATTATGCATTCTTGGTTCAATGGCAGCTTTTATCGACTCGATACCAGGATTAGATACTGGGCCAATTGGTAAACCAGCAAAGTTAAGACATCTCGTATTATAATCATTACATACTTCAATTTCTAGATGTTGATCTAAATCTCTCGCCCATAATTCGAGTTTAAAGGCATAATATGTGGTAACATCACTACCTAGGCTTTCGTGATTATTTAAACGATTATAAAATACCCCGGCAACCCCAGCACGATCAGTTGCATTACCTGCTTCAAGTTCAATAATTGACGCTAGTGTAAGTAATTCATGAGCTGTATATTTACTTGCTTCGATTTCGGTTTTATATGGTGTAAGTTTTTTATTAGTATTATTTAAAATAATGGTAAAGATATCCTTAACATTAGAATTCTTCAAAAATTCATAAGTATCAGGGAATAGATATCCTTCTAGCGAATAATATATTTTAGGGTTTTTTACATCATTTGTAATAAACCAATATTTACTAATTAATGAATCTAAATAAGCGGTATCACTTAAAACACTAAAAACATCAGCTTCAGTATTAGGAGTGTTTTTAGCGATTAATTTAGCAATCGCACGCATATTTAAACCTTCACGGAAAGTAATCATAACTACATCAGGATTGGTAACTTTTCCAGCTTCTAAAGTATCAATTATTTTAATAGTACCCATGGCTTTATTTAATTGATATTTGCCAGCTTTTAAAAGTTTAGGTGAAAATAACTTCACACATAATTTATAACCAAACTCTGATCTAATTAAATCAGCTTTTTTTAGTTTATTAGTAAGTGATAAATAAGTACTGTTTGGTTCAACAATAAAACTAATATTAGTTTCATCTTTACTAACAGGGTCAGTATTATAATTAAAGAAAAGACATCCTAGAGTAATAACTATCGCAGAAATGATAGTTAAGAAAACAGCAAATTTATAAAAGTTCTTCATACAGTAAAAACGAGCATTATTGCTCGTTATTTCCGCCTTTATCGCTAACTTCTGCTTGTAGTTCTTCTAGAATAGTTTCAATTATCTTCCATTCTTTTTCAGTTTCAATAGGAATTAATTTAGTACTTTCTCCTTCTGGATTATAAATAGAAGCATATACTTTAGTATTACCATCTTCATCAATGGTATTATCGGTATAAACCATATAATTTTTATTAGTTTCTTCAGACTCAAAGGTAAATAGGACTTCACAGTCTATTTCTTTTCCCTCATCGTTTATTACTTTAAATGTCATTTTTTCGTCTTTCATTTACTTAGTTCCTTTCTTCTTGTCCAAATATGATTGTAAAATAATATTAGCAGCTAAACTATCAACTTTTTCTTTACGTTTTTTTCTTGATATGTCAGCTTGAATCATATAATTATTAGCAGCTACGGTTGATAATCTTTCATCTTGCATTAAGATGGGAATATCAAAAGCGGCTTCTAGTTGTTTTTGAAATGCTAAGGTGATTTCACCTCTTGGGCCAATTGAGTTATTCATATTTTTGGGAAATCCCACAACAATTTCACCTATTTTATGTTCATCAACAATCGCTTTAACTTCTTTAGTTAATGATTGATAATTTTCGTTTTCAAAACGAATCGTTTTATAGGTACTGGCAACTGTTGCCGTTGTATCAGACATTGATACACCAAGGGTTTTGCTACCTAAATCTAATCCTAAAATACGCATATTATTTACCAATATAATTCTTAACTAAAATTTCAAGAATTTTAGCTCGATCAAATTTAGCAAGTTTATTGCGCGCTTCCTTGTAACTAGATAAGTAACCAGGATCACCACTCATTAAATAGCCGACAATTTGATTGATAGGATTATAACCCTTTTCTTCTAAGATGGTGCAGACTTCTTTAATGGTTTCTTCGATTAATGCGTCTTGAAATTCATCTTGACCATAAATCATTGTACGTACCATAATATCACCTACTTCTTATGAATACACTATCATTTTATCATTAAATAGCTATTTTGACAATATAAATTATTACTCAAGAATAGCTTTAATACGACGAACACCAGCGCTACTTGCTTCTTCTTTAACGATTTTAAAATGACCTAAGACACTAGTGTTTGAAACATGTGGCCCGCCACATAATTCACTTGAAATACTACCTATTTCATAAATGGTTACCATATCACCATACTTATCAATGAACATTGATTCTGCACCAGTTTTTAGGGCTTCTTCTTTAGTCATTTCTTTCATAGTTACTGGTATAGATTGTTTAATATAATCGTTAACCAAGTCTTCAATAGATTTTAATTCAGTATCAGTTACTTTGGTTGGATAAGAAAAATCAAAACGCATACGTTCATCATTGATATTACTACCCATTTGATGAACTTGTGGCCCTAAAATATTTTTTAAAGCAGCATTTAACAAATGCGTTGCCGTATGATATTTGATATTTATATCATTACTACTAGATAGGCCACCTTTGAATTTTACTTCAGCACCAGCGCGTGATTTTTCTTGATGTTCTTTAAACTTGTTTTTAAAACCTTCGCTATCAACAGTAATATTGTGTTCCCCTGCAAGTTCAACAGTTAATTCAATAGGAAAACCATATGTATCATATAATTTAAATGCTAAATCAGCATTAAGATTACTATCAGTTACTTCTTGAATCATTTTTTCAAATTCTTTTAAACCTTTTTCTAAAGTTCTTGCAAACTTAGCTTTCTCGGTTGTTAAAACTTCCATAATCGCATTTCTATTAGTAACAAGTTCTGGATAATATTGTTTATATTGATCAATGATCATTTCTGCTAATATTAAATCAAAATCACTTTCAACATTAATATTAATTTTTTTAGCATAACGTAACATACGTCTTATTAATCTTCTTAAAATATAACCTTGGTCAGTATTAGATGGTTTAATTAAAGCATTATCACCACTAATAACGACAATAGCACGAATATGATCAGCAATAATACGCATACTACGCTTGATATCTTCATCAGTATACTTTTGATTAGATAGTTCTTCAATCTTAGCAATAATTGGTTTCCAGATTGATGTTTCATAGTTATCCGTAACGCCTTCTAAAACAGCAGTCGTACGTTCAACACCCATACCGGTATCAACATTCTTCTTTTGAAGAGGAATAAATGTTCCATCAAGTTGTTTATTATATTGCATGAAAACATTATTCCAAATTTCAACCCAACGAGCATCACTTGGATCATAAATAACTGGGGTAACACTTGAATCACGCCAATAAAAAATTTCACTATCAGGACCACAAGGTCCAACTTCACCAGCTGGTCCCCACCAATTATCTGATTCTGGTAGATAAGCAATGCGTTCAGGTTTAATACCTAAAGCTTGCCATATAGTAGCACTTTCCGTATCAGCAGGTGCAAGATCATTGCCCTTAAAAACAGTAACAGCTAATTTATCTAATGGTATTTTTAAAACAGTTGTTAAAAATTCAAAACTATAGTTAATTGAGCCTTCTTTAAAGTAATCACCTAGTGACCAATTACCCAACATTTCAAAGAAAGTATGGTGAGTTTTATCACCAATAACATCTAAATCAGTAAGACGAAAACATCTTTGAAAATTTACTAGTCTATTACCAAGGGGATGTTCTTTACCCATTAAATATGGGACTAATGGTTGCATTCCAGCAGTATTAAATAAACTAGTAGGATCATTTTCAGGGATGATTGAAGCACTATTAATTTTCTTATGATTTTTTGAGATAAAGAAATTGATGTATAAATCTTTTATGTTCATATTAGTCCTCCTTAATTAGATTAATTATTTTTAATTTTAATGTTTCTAAATCACCATCATTAATGACTTCAAGATCGTAATTATGATAACTATCTAAACCCGTTTCACTACGATGTTGGTTTTGGGTGTCAGTTAATTCACTAATGAAATTAGGTCTGACAACGTGAATTGATTTGGTAGTTGGAAACGCTTGTTTTGGGGTATCTATTTCATCAGGATACCTGGCATCAGCAATAATAATATTATCAAAAAAGAAGGAATATATTTTGATGTCTTCAACTATTCGATTAACAAAGAAAGCTTGATCAATCTTACCACGAATTATTTCAGTGCCTAAGATTTGGAGTAACTCACGGGGTTTAGTTTCATCACTACCATCCCAATTGCTAATGGTCTTAGCGTAATCTTTTATATACTTAGAATATGCTAAAACAACAGTTGTTTTACCAATTGTTTGATAATAATCTTTTATTATGCTAGCTATCGTGTCTTTACCACTGCGAGCTTTACCTGCAATAATATAAATATGAGGTTGTTTATCAAATACTTCCATAAGATATTCCTCTCTAAAAGAAAACCACGATTTTTTTCTAAGAATGAAAAACCGTGGTACCATTCTAATAAATAAATTCTTGATAACGGTTTTAACCGATAGTTTTTATTATTTTAATTATTAAAGTTTAAGAAATGATATTTGTCATCAAAGAAGACATATATTGATTTAATTACTGCGATAATTGGAGTGGCTACTAACATACCTAGTATACCCCAAAAATGACCGAAAATCAATAATCCAAGCATAATGCTAACTGGATGTAAGTGAGTTGTTTTGCTCATAATAATTGCTTGGAAGAAGTTACCTTCTAAGAAGTGGACAGTTACAATAATTAATAGTATTAAAAATCCTAAAGCTATGTTTTGTGAAAAGGCAAAGATAAGAGCTGGGAATCCACCAATATAAGGTCCAACATAAGGAATAATATTAGTCATTCCACAGAATAAACCAAATAATACTGGAGCTTTTAAACCAACCATCCAAAACAAGATTGACATTAATATAAATACAAAAGTTGAATCAATTAATGCGCCTTTGACAAATCCACGAAGTGAACCATCAATTTCAGCAACTAATTTTGTACTATCTTTACGAAATTTCTTTGGTAAAAAGGTCAGTAATGATCCATTAACGTTATCAAAACTAATTAATAAATAAAATCCAATAATTAATCCTACAAAGATATTGCCTAATCCTGCTAGTAATGATTTTAAAACATCAACTAGAATATTCGGTAAATTATTAGATAAGCCCGTTCCAAAGTCTTCAATAGCATGAAATATTTCTAACTTAGTAGCTTGGGCATCAAAGTTTTTAATATTATCTAACCCATGGAAAACATCATCAATCCATTGTTTAATTGAGCTAAAAACCATTGGTATTGTTTTAGCAAAATCATTTATTTGACTTGATAAAAGAGGAATGATTGAGCTGATTATAACAAATAAGAAGCCCAATAATAATACGTAAGTTATAGCTGAACCTAAAATTCGATTAACGCCCTTTTTCTTCATGGCAGTAACAAAAGGATCAAATAACCAAGCAATAATAATCCCAATAAATAGTGGTGAGATTATTTTTAACATTACAAAAATAAAACTGGTTATTTTCCATTCTTTAGCGAGAATTGTAATGGCATATACTCCTAAAATAGCAACTAAAATATATGCTATTTTTAAGATCTTTTTAGTTAACCCAACGACATCATTCAGTTTTTTGGTGTCTAATTCTGGTTTAATTTCTTTAATCACAAATACCTCCTATACACTCATTAATTCATGTTCTTTAGTCTTAAATTTTTCATCAACCATTTTATTAAACTTATTGATAAGTTCTTGAACTTCTTCAATGCTACTATCTTTATCATCCTCCGTGATTTTTAAGGCTTTAATATCATTGTTAGCATCTTGACGAATATTTCTTAAAGCAATACGACATTCTTCAGTAATCGCTTTTGCTTGTTTAACATAATCACGGCGAGTTTCTTCGGTTAATGCTGGAATATTTAAAATAATCATTTCCCCGTTATTATTAGGTGTTAATCCAACATTAGCATCGTATATCCCTTTTTCAATACCTGCTAAGCAAGAACGATCAAAAGGTTTTATACAAAGTTGACGTGCTTCTGGTATGGAAATGGTAGCAAGTTGAATAAGTGGTGTATCCATTCCATAATAACTAACCATAACATCTTTTAAAATAGATGGGTTAGCACGACCAACACGTAAATTTATAAAACGTTTATCAAGATTTTCAATTGAACTAGTCATTTTTAATTCTGTTTCCATTAGAATTTCATCCATATTATCAATCCTTTCATTTATTATAATTATACAAATACTATAGGTGATTGTCAATTAAAAGGATACACTTATCCTTAAACGAAAAGAGTTTTCGTTGAAAACTCTTTTTCTAAACATATTTTCTAATTTTTTTGAAATCATTATCGTCTTCTAAATCAGTCGTTGCTAAACTATCAAATAATTGTTTTTGGGCTTTTGATAGTTTTTTGGGAATAATGACATTTAAAATAACATACATATCACCTTTATGACCGTTATTAACATCTGCTACACCCTTACCTTTTAAACGATGACGATCGTTATTAGCACTACCTACTGGAATCGTTAATTTAACGGTTCCATATAAGGTTGGGATATCTTTTTTGCAACCTAATACCGCATCCGTTATGGTTATTGGTAGCTTTAAATAAATATCATTTTCATCACGTTCATAAATGGGGTGCTCTAAAACAGTGAATTCTAAATAGATATCACCATTAGGACCACCATTAACACCAGCTTCACCTTTATTGGCAATACGAAGTTGATTACCGGTATTAACACCAGCGGGGATTGTTACTTCGATAGTTTTATTACGTTTCACTTTACCTTGACCGCGACATTTAGTACAAATGCGTTCATAGGTTTTACCTGTCCCAGAACATTCAGGGCAAACACTTTTAGTCATGAATGCACCAAATAAAGTACGTTGTTCAACAGTAACATAACCGCTACCACGACATCTTGAACAAGTATGTTCACCATGACCACCATTACCATCACATTCATCACAGTTTTCAGTTACATCAAGTTTAATTTCTTTTTTAGTACCAAAAACGGCATCTTCAAATGATAAGTTAAGATGTAATAAAGTGTCACGTCCTTTTTTATGGCGATTAGAGTTTTGGCCTCTACTGCCAAAACCGAAACTATTACCAAACATTTCACCAAAAATATCAGAAAAATCGAAGTTTGAAAAGTCATAACCACCGGCACCATTACCACCACCATTATTTTGGAAAGCAGCATGTCCATATTGATCATATTGTTGACGTTTTTCTGAATCAGATAAAACGGCATAGGCTTCTTGAGCTTCTTTAAATTTATCCGATGAATTAGCTTCTTTATTAACATCGGGATGATATTGTTTTGCTAGTTTACGAAATGAACTTTTTATTTCATCTTGAGTAGCGCTTTTGCTTACACCAAGGATTTCATAATAATCACGTTTATTCATGTTATACCTCCAGTATCTATACTAAAACGTGGAAAGGATAAAGTTCTAGTTTCCTAGAACTTTATTTTATTATTTTTCTTCGTATTCAGCATCTTTAACATCATTTGCTTTATCTTCAGTTTGTGGTTCAGCATCAGTTGTTTCATTTGCTTTTGCTTGTTTAGCAGCTTCTTCATAAACCTTAGTAGATAATGCCATAGCTGTTTCATTTAACTTATCTTTTTTAGTTTTAATGTCAGCCATATCATCTTTTTCTAAAGCTTCTTTTAAATCTTTAATTTCAGTTTCAGCTTTTTCTTTATCGGTAGCTTCAACTTTATCACCTAAATCTTTAATAGCTTTTTCAGTTGCAAACATTAATTGTTCACTTTCATTTCGTAAATCGACAGCTTCTTTACGTTTCATATCAGCTTCTTTATTAGCTTCAGCTTCTTTAACCATTTTGTCGATTTCAGCATCAGTTAAATTAGTTGATGATGTAATAGTAATTGATTGTTCTTTGTTAGTACCTAAATCTTTAGCTTTAACATTAACAATCCCATTAGCATCGATATCAAAAGTTACTTCAATTTGTGGAACACCACGTGGTGCTGGTGGAATACTCAATAGTTGGAAACGGCCCATAGTTTTATTGTCACCAGCCATTGGTCTTTCACCTTGTAAAACGTGGATATCAACTGCTGGTTGATTATCAGCCGCGGTTGAGAAAGTTTGACTTTTACTTGTTGGAATGGTTGTATTACGATTAATTAAAACCGTCATAACACCACCTAAAGTTTCAATGCCAAGTGAAAGTGGAGTCACATCTAATAAGACAATATCACCCATTTCACCAGTTAAAACACCACCTTGAATAGCAGCACCCATAGCAACTACTTCATCAGGGTTAACACTCTTATTACCATCTTGTCCTAATTCTTTTAAGATCAATTCTTGAACACGAGGAATACGAGTTGAACCACCTACTAATAATACTTTATCAATATCTTTAGGGGTTAATTTAGCATCTTTTAAGGCTTTGCGAACTGGTTCAACAGTACTATCAATTAGATCATGAACTAGATCTTCAAATTTAGCACGAGTTAAACTCATTTCTAAATGAAGAGGTCCAGCATCACCTTGTGATAAAAATGGTAATGAAATTTGAGTAGTAACAACACCACTTAAATCTTTTTTAGCTTTTTCAGCAGCATCTTTTAGACGTTGCATAGCCATCTTATCTTTTGATAAGTCAACACCATTTTCTTTTTTAAATTGTTCAACTAAATAATCAATGATACGTTTATCGAAATCATCGCCACCTAGTTTATTATTACCATTTGTTGATAAAACTTCAAAGACACCTTCACCTAGTTCAAGGATTGAAACATCGAATGTTCCACCACCTAGGTCATAAACTAAAATCTTTTCAGATTTATCTTGTTTATCAAGACCATAAGCTAATGCAGCAGCTGTTGGTTCATTAATGATTCTTTCAACTTCTAAACCAGCTATTTTACCAGCATTTTTAGTTGCTTGTCTTTGAGCATCATTAAAATATGCGGGAACTGTTATTACCGCTTTGGTTACTTTTTCTCCTAAATAAGCTTCAGCATAATCTTTCATGTATGAAAGAATCATGGCACTTATTTCTTCAGGGGTATAATCTTTACCTTCAATTGTTACTTTTTCATTAGTTCCCATCTTTCTTTTGATTGATGAAACAGTATTTAAATTAGTAACTGATTGACGTTTAGCAGCATCACCAACGATCTTTTCACCATTTTTAAATGCTACTACCGATGGAGTTGTACGACCTCCTTCAGGATTTGGTATAACTTTCGCTACCCCAGCTTCTAAAACAGATACACAACTATTAGTTGTTCCTAAATCGATTCCTATAATTTTACTCATATAAATTCACTCTCCTATTTACTTACTTTAACCATTGCTGGTCTAATAACTCTATCATTTAATATATAACCTTTTTGCAGTACTTCAATTACCATTCCTGGTTCAGTACCTTTAACTTCTTCGGTTGAAACAGCTTCATGAGAATTAGCATCAAATTGTTTATTTAATGCATCTATTTCTTTAACATCATAATTTTTTAAAACATTATCTAGATCACTAGATACCATTTTAAAACCTGATAAGAATTTAGTCATTTCTTCATTAAGTTTAGCGTCTTTCATATCAATAGCTCTCTTTAAGTTATCTAATATTGGTAAGATGTTCTTAATGATTTCTTCATTAGAATATTTTATAAAACGAATTTGTTCTTCTTCCATGCGTTTACGAAAATTAATCATATCCGCTTTTGAGCGAAGAACTTTATTTTCAGCTGCTTCAATACCATCTTCTAAAGATTTGATATACTCATCTCTTTTATCATGATGGACATGGTCATGTTCTTCACAATCGCATGAATCATCAGCACATTTTTCATCTTCACATTTGCAATCTTCATCGCATTTGCAATCATCATCGCATTTGCAATCATCATCGCATTTACAATCGTCCCCACACTTACACTTATCATCTTCACAATGACATGTTTGTTCTTCTTTTAAATCTTTTTCTTTTTCTTTCATATTTACTCTCCTTCTATGCTTTGCTTAATATAATCAAGCAAAGTTATAACACGGTTATATTCCATTCTTTTAGGTCCAATTATCGCAATTGTACCTTCCTCACCATCAACGATGTATTTAGTTTTTATAATGGTGACATCATCATCAAATTCATTTTCACTACCTATATAAATATTAATACCACTATCTTCTTCTTTAATACTATCAACCATATCTTTATCTTCAAACTTACTAATGATTTCACGAATACGATCGGCATTATTAAATTCTGGTTGCATTAAGATGTTTTTAGTACCACTCATTTTGAAAGTGGGTTCTGATGTATAATCAGAAAAAGCGTGGTAAAAAGCATTATATAATACTTCATGTTGTTTGATATATTTACCAATAATAGGTTTTACTTCAAACTCTAGTTTACGACTAACTTCATCGATGGGAGTTCCCACAATTAATTTATTTATAAGATCGACTGTTTGTTTAATTTCAATTAAAGAAACAGTTTCTTCCATATATAAATTACGATGTTCAATATGTCCTTTGTCCGTTATAATAATCGCAATAACATTACGATCATCTAGAGGAACTACTTCAACCCTACTAACTTTATTCTCATTAGACTTAGGTCCTAAAACAATTGAAGTGTAATTAGTCAGTTCAGAAATAATTTCCATACTTCTGGTGATAGCATCATTTAACACTAATGATTTATTATGGAAAATGGTTTGCAATTTAAGCATATCATCGCCCGTTAATTCTTTAGGTTGCATAATGTTATCAACATAATAACGATATCCTTTTTGACTAGGAATACGTCCTGATGATGTGTGAGTCTTTTCGATTAAACCAAGATCTTCTAAATTACTCATTTCACTACGAACTGTGGCACTTGAACAATCAAGCATCTCACAAAGTGATTTAGAGCTTACTGGTTTAACTGTTTTAATATAATCTTCGACAATTAATTTTAATAATTCTACTTGTCTTTGATTAATCATATAACCACCTCTTTAGCACTCTTTATTCTTTAGTGCTAGAACAATTATACAACTGCTTTTTAGCATTGTCAATATCTGAGTGCTAATTTTTTAAATTAATTAAAAAGACTATCTTTTAGATAGTCTCAGATTGGTTTTTTAATAGGTTTTTTATATATTCATAAGCTTCATCATTGATTTCTTGAATACTTTTAATACGATTATTAGCAAAACATTCGATTGTTTTCCATTTATATAGATTAGCTAATTCAATATAAGCATTTTCGGCATGACTTAGATGTGTACTATCACTTTCATGTTGATCAGCAGCTTCTTTACGACTTTGTTTTAAAATAAAACTTTGTTCATAAGGCATATGTAAAAAAACTGCAATGTCAGGTCTAGGTAATCCTAACATGCGAAACTCTAAAGCATCTAACCATTGATACATATCCATACGTTCTTTAGCATCAATAATTTTACCACCTTGATGACCCATATTTGAATAAACATAGCGGTCTAAAATAACGTGAGTTCCTTCATTTAGCATATCATTTATTTTATTAATATTGTATTTACGATCAGCTGCAAAATAAAGTGATGCGACTTTAGGGTCAACATTACTTGCGCCTTCATTAAACCAACCTTCATTAATATAAGCTTTGCCTAAATAAGGCCCACCTACAATCCTACCAGTTGGAGTATCATACATCGGGAATCCCGTTTTAAAAACTGATAATCCTTGTGACTTTAATCTTTCACACAATAAATTGCTTTGCGTTTCTTTACCAGAACAATCAGTTCCTTCGATGATAATTAATTTGCCCTTCATAAATCCTCCTATACCGCTATCGGCATTTTTATTTTTTGTAGATGTTTATAATCTTCAAGCTTAATATCATTTAATTCTCTTGAATTATCGAAATCATAGAAATTGGTTATATCAGGATTAAGCCACAGTTTTGGAGCATCAAATGCTTGGTTGATTCTTGTTAATTGCTCATTAATGCCATCAATTTGATTCTCATAAATATGAGCATTACTAATAACCCAAGTTAATAATCCTGGTTCATAATTAGTTACTTGCGCAATCATATGAACTAATACCGCATATTGAGTTATATTAAATGGTAATCCTAACGGTACATCACATGATCTTTGATTAACTAAACAATTTAACTTACCATCAGTTATATCCCAAGTGCTATTCCAAACACAAGATGGAAGTGAGGCCGTTTCCAGTAACTCATTTTGCCATAAACTCATGATCATACGGCGATCATCAGGATTGTTTTTTATTTTAGAAATTAAATCATCGATTAAATGATATTTACCAACCACGTAACCATAAGCAGTACCAATGGTATTAGCATATTTCTTACCAAAATCTTTGTTTTGATAATGACCAGCTTCATCAATTTGCCATTCATTCCATATTTTAACACCACGTTCTTGCAACCAACGGACATCATTTGATTGAGCTTGATAAAACCATAACATTTCTAAAACGGCTGATTTAAAGGCAACCTGTTTAGTGGTTAAAATAGGAAATTCTTCACTTAAATTAAATTGTAATACTTGATGGGGTAGTTTTATGCAATCAATACCCGTGCGATTAGATACTCTACTACCTTTTTCTAAGATATTTTTACATAATTTTAAATATTCAATATCCCATTTAGACATATTATCATCCTCCTAAGTTTATAAATAATTTTTGTTTTAATTAATAAAATTAATTAAAATATCATTTGCTAAATATATATATTCATCCGCAATACGGATATTAGTGCCATCATCAATTAGTTTCTTTAAGGTTATTAAGTGTTCTATTTTAAAAGCATCATTAATAGATATGCCATATTTATTAATAAATGATTGCTTATTAACACCATTTATTTTTCTAAGACCTAAAATCATTTCATATTCCATTTGTTTTTGTTTAGTTATTAATTCTTGTTCTTTAAGATAATTACCATTTGAGTATTGATTAAAATTACGCGTGTTTTCATAACGATTTTGACCGATATATCCACTTGACCCTAGGCCAAAACCATAATATTCTTGATTATTCCAATAAACTAAGTTATGTTTAGATTCATAACCAGTTTTTGCAAAGTTGCTCGTTTCATAATGAATAAAATGATGTTTTTTTAAAGTGTCTTTTATTAATTTATACATTTCAAAATCTAAATCTTCATCAATAGCTTTAACATTATCGATATATAGTTTAGTGTTGGGTTCTAAAATTAGTGAATATGTTGAAATATGATTTATATCTAACATAAGAAATTTATCTAAATCATCTTTGACATCACTTATCGTTTGATTAGGAATAGCATAGATTAAATCAATACTAATATTATTAAAACCAAGTTCTTTAGCAAGTTTAATCTTATTAAATACTTCTGATTCATTATGATTTCTATTTAAAAAAGTTAAAAGCTTTTGATTGAATGTTTGAACACCAATACTAAGACGATTTATACCGCTTTTATATAATAATTCTAGTTTAGCTTGATTGATATTTTCAATATTACACTCAAAAGTAAATTCATATTCTTTATTAAGTTTAAATAATTTTATTATATCCATCAATTCTTCTAATTCATTAGTATTAAGAGCACTTGGTGTTCCACCACCAATATAGATGGTTTTAATCACTTCACCTTTATAATTAGCAGTTATTTCTTTTTTTAATGCTTTTAGATAATCACTAACCCATTCTTGTTTATAGTACATTTTAGAAAAATCACAATAATTACAAATAGTATGACAAAAAGGTATATGTATATATACAGCATCCATTATTTTTTACCTTTTTTAGTTACAAAATCTTGAACTATTTTTTCGATTTCTTTTAATGTCATATCTTCATTAACTTTTAAACTACTAACATTTATATTAGATGCAACATGACTAATTTTAGTTACAAAGTACATCTTATATAATTTCAATAATTGTCTTTTTTCTTTTGCATCCGTAACTGCAACTATTTCATTCCAAGAATAATCTTTAATGTGTTTAACCATATTATCACCTACTACCTCTATTTTATCACAAAAAAAGGTTTTAAATAAACCTTTTAATTATCATCCATACTTAAAACTGATAAGAAAGCTTCTTGTGGTATTTCGACACTACCGACAGTTTTCATACGCTTTTTACCTTCTTTTTGTTTTTCCAGTAATTTATGTTTACGCGAAACGTCACCACCATAACATTTTGCTAAAACGTTTTTACGAACGGCTTTAATATCAGCACGAGCAATCGCTTTAGCACCAATAACTGCTTGAATTGGTATTTCAAATTGTTGTCTTGGGATTAATTTACGTAAACTCTCAACCACTGATTTACCACGTTTATAAGCAAAGTCTTTATGAACAATAATGCTTAAAGCATCAACGACCTCACCATTTAATAAAATATCCATTTTTACTAGATCGCTAGTCTTATAACCGATTAATTCATAATCAAATGAGGCATAGCCTTTAGTCATAGATTTTAATTTATCAAAAAAATCATAGACGATTTCTGATAGTGGAATATCATAGTGAATATTAACTCTGGTTTTATCTAAATATTCCATTGATACATAATTACCACGTTTATTTTGACATAACTCCATAATTGGACCAATGTATTCAGCTGGCACAAAGATATTAGTTTTTATATAAGGTTCTTTAATATCTTGAATACGACCACGATCAGGCATTTTAACAGGACTATCAATTGTCATTTTAGTATGATCAGTTAATTCAATTTCATAAATAACTGAAGGACTAGTTGCGATTAAGTCAATTTTAAATTCACGTTCAATACGTTCTTCAATTATTTCCATATGTAATAAACCTAAAAAACCACAACGGAAACCAAAACCTAAAGCTTTTGAAGTTTCAGTTTCAAAAGTTAAAGCAGCATCATTTAATTTAAGTTTATCTAAGGCATCTCTAAGTTCCGGATAGCGATTTGATTCAATAGGATATACTCCACAGAAAACCATTGGTTTCATTGCTTTATACCCAACTAACATATCTTTTGCGGGATTGTTTTCTAAAGTAATCGTATCCCCTACTTTAATATCTTTGATTTCTTTAATACCGGCACAAATATAACCTACTTCACCAGCAACTAAATCATTTACTTTAACTTCATATGGGTTTTTTACACCTAATTCAACAACATCATAAACAGAATTATTAGCCATCATCTTGACTTTATCACCCATTTTAACTTGACCATTCATGATTCTAACCAGAGCAACAACACCACGATAAGAATCATAATAACTATCAAACACCAATGCTTGTAGTGGAGCTTTAACATCTCCTTCAGGGCTAGGAATGCGTTCAATAACGGCTTCCACTAATCCTTTAATACCTATTCCATTTTTAGCGCTTGTTAAAAGGATTTCTTCTTTTTTAAAACCTAAGGTTTCAATTAATTCTTTAGTTACTTTATCAGGATCAGCATTAGGTAAATCAATTTTGTTAATAACTGGAATTATTGTTAAATTGTTTTCCATTGCTAAATAAAGATTAGCTAGAGTTTGTGCTTCGATACCTTGAGCGGCATCCACAACTAAAATAGCGCCTTCACAAGCCGCTAAACTACGAGATACTTCATAAGTAAAATCGACATGCCCAGGAGTGTCAATTAATTGTAAGATATATTCTTCACCTTTATATGGATATTTTAATTGAACAGCATTTAGTTTAATGGTTATACCACGTTCACGTTCTAGATCCATACTATCAAGTAATTGATCTTGACGTTCACGGTCACTAATAGCGCCAGTTATCTCTAAAATCCGGTCAGCCAATGTTGACTTACCGTGATCAATATGTGCGATAATCGAAAAGTTGCGAATATTTTCTTGTTTCATGTAATCACCTAAATAACATTATACCAAATAATTAATGTTTTTATTGCTATTTTAAGGTTTTTTTGTTAAAATTAATATTGACGTAAGACATGGAGGTGAAATTATGGCAAATATGAAAAGTGCTAAAAAAGCAATCAGAGTAATTTCAAAAAGAAGCAAAATTAATAATGACTTTGCTGCTAGTATGAAAACAGCAATTAAAAATGTTGAACGTGCGGTTGTAGCAAAAGATAAAACTAAAGCTAGTGACAATATGAAAGCTGCTATTAAGAAAATTGATAAAGCTGCTGTTAAAGGTGTTGCAAGTAAAAACTTTGTAGCTCGTAATAAAGCTCGCTTAGCAAAAAAAGTTAACGAAATGAAGTAATAATTACTTCTTTTTTTTGGTTTAATGATATAATTATACTAGGAGGCTATATGAGAAAAATTGCATCGTTCGTAGTCTTAATTGCTGCATTACTATTTTTAAATCTTTTATTGTATCGTAAAGATATTGTTAAATATCTTGTTTATAACATAGTTTATAAGTATGAAGTTATCGAAAAAGCAAATAATGCTTATCACATTGATTATAGTTATAATTATGTTCAAGCAACTGATAACTTTTATCCTAAAAACAAACAAGCTATTTTAAATGTAATCTATACTGCCATTAATAATGGTTGGGATAATTTCTCATTTGTATGTTACTATAACTATACTACTTGTGAAAATGATGTTAAGGCCATCGCTAGTGATGTTAATACTTTAACTAATATTAATAACTTTGTTCATCCTTATAATAGTTATAATAAATTAAATATCGCGATTAATGGTTTTGGAAAAGTAACTATAACAATTGATCATCTTTATACTGATGCACAAATTAATTATGTTAATACTAAAGTTGATGAAACCATTAAAAATATGATTAAACCTAAAATGACTGATCGTGAGAAAATAAAAATTATTCATGACTATATAATCAAAATCACCACTTATGATTCTGAACGTGCTGAGGCGATTAAGAATAATATTGATATGAGTGATAATTTCTCTAATTTAGCATTCGGTATATTTTCACAAGGTAAAGCCGTTTGTGGTGGATATGCTGATTTAATGGCTATCTTCTTAGATCGTTTCGGAATTGAAAATTACAAAATATCAACAGCTAACCATGTGTGGAATCTTGTTCGATTAGAAGATGGTAATTGGTATCATTTAGATCTAACTTGGGATGATACCATTGATGGTCAAAACAATAAATATAATTTATTTTATTTAATAACAACTACTCAATTAGAACAATTAGTAACTGGTCAACACATATTTGATAAATCTATCTTTGTTGAAGCAGAATAAAAGAATCGTTTTACGATTCTTTTTCTATGTAATCTAATACTTCATTAACTGTATTATCAAAGTTATCAAAATCTACTTCAAACCAATGGACATTCATTTGGTTATTAAACCAAGTATATTGTCTTTTAGCATATTTACGACTACTTTGTTTTATGACTTCTGTTGCTTCTTTAAGCGATATCTTACCTTTGAAGTATGGAAATAACTCTTTATACCCAATAGGGGTTATAATCGCCTTAGAATAGGCATTATGACTGTATAAAGATCTAGCTTCATCTAATAGTCCATTATTAATCATTTTATCAGCACGATTATTTATTATTTCATATAATTTATCACGATCAGTAGTAAGCCCAATGATGATAGGTTCATATAATAACTTATCATTTTTTATTTTATCACTGAAAGGAACTTGATGTTCATTAAAATAATTCAAAGCTCTAATAATACGTTTGCGATTATTAGGATGAATCGTTGTTTTAGGGTCTACTTCTAATAACAAGTTGTAGACTTCTAAATCTTTTAATTTAGGATAAGTGTTTTTAGGTTTTTCTTCTTCAAATTGATAATCATATAAAACTGCTTTAATATATAAACCAGTTCCGCCAACTAATATTGGAGTTTTATGTTGTTTAAGTAAATCATCAATAATTAAACGGGCATCTTTTTGATAATCATAAACGGTATAATTTTCATTTATTTCTTTAATATCTAATAAATGATGTTTAACACCCTTCATTTCTTCTTTAGTTACTTTCGCGGTTGCGACATCTAAACCACGATAGACTTGCGTACTATCAGCATTTATAACTTCCCCATTTATTTTTTTAGCTAGTTCAATACTTAATTTAGTTTTACCAACACCGGTTGGTCCAACAATTGCTATTACCTTATGCATAATACACCTACTTCTTTATTTTTTATCTGGATTCTTCATCTTTAAATGTTCGTAAGCTTGAGAGGTTACCATACGCCCACGAGGTGTTCTTTTAAGTAACCCTATTTGTAATAAATATGGTTCATAAACATCTTCGATAGTAGTCATTTCCTCACCAATCGATGATGCAATAGCTTCGATTCCTACTGGTCCACCATTAAAGCGTTCAATAATGGCTTTTAAAAGATTATAATCGGTATTATCTAAACCCATATGATCTATTTTTAATTTATCTAAAGAGTCTTTCGCGACTTTTAAATCAATTTTACCATCACCGATAACGAGCGCAAAATCACGAACTCTTTTAAATAAACGATTAGCGACTCTAGGCGTACCACGACTACGAGTTGCTAGTTCTAAAGCAGCATCATCTGTTACCGGGCAATTTAAAACACGACTAGTTCTTTTAACAATTTGAGTAAGTTCCGGAATCGTATAATAATTAAGACGGGAAACAATTCCAAAACGATCACGTAAAGGACTTGATAAGTCCCCGGCTCTAGTTGTTGAACCGATTAAGGTAAATGGTGGTAAATCTATTTTTATATTACGAGTTGCTGAGTCATTACCAACAATAATATCTAAAGAAAAATCTTCCATTGCGGGATATAATATTTCTTCAATATATCGCGGCATACGATGAATTTCATCAATAAATAAAACATCACCTGGTTCAAGGGTTGATAAAACAGCTGCTAAATCACCACTTTTTTCAATAGCTGGTCCACTAGCTGTTTTAATATTACTGCCCATTTCATTAGCAATGATATATGCTAAAGTGGTTTTACCTAAACCAGGAGGTCCATAAAGTAAAACGTGGTCAAGTGGTTCTTCACGCATTTTAGCGGCTTTAATAAAAATATTTAGATTATCTTTTACTTCAGTTTGACCAATATATTCGTCCATACTATCAGGACGAATTGATTTTTCAAAAGTGTCTTCACTTAATTCATGGTTAGTTATTACTCTTTCATCCATAAGTTACCTCCTATTTTAATAATAGTTTTAATGCATCTTTGACTTGATGTTCAATTGGTTTTTTACTATCAATTTGTGTTATAACACGAGTTATATCGGGTTGTTTATAACCAAGTCCTTTTAAGACATCAATTAACTCAATCATATCAAGATCATTACTTTTAAATACGACATTACTACCAAATTTTCCTTTTAAATCAAGAATAATTTGACGAGCTACTTTATCTCCTATTTTAGGAAACTTCTTTAAATAAAGGATGTTTTCACGTTCAATGGCATCAATAATACCATCAATTGAACCGGTGGCTAGCATTGGCAGGGCCATCTTACATCCTAAACCTTTAACACCGATTAGTTTTAAGAATAATTTTTTTTCTTCAATCGTTTTAAAACCATATAAACTCATCTCATCTTCACGTACATGTTGATAAAGATAAATCGTATATTCTAAACCCATATCAAAAGCATATGGATTAGGAGTATTTATTTTATACCCAATACCATTATTATCAAGCGTAATATAGTTGCTTTCAACTTCTTTAATAAGACCTTTAATATATGTATACATTTTATCACCTACCTAAATTATACCATAAATATAAAAGAAAAAGTCATTACATGACTTTTTATATTTTGTTATTAAGAAACAACAACATTACGGAAAATGGTTCTAGTTAAATTGTTTCCAACAACGTAATCATCCGATACGCTATAAGCAATTACATAAGTACCTGCCACATTGGTATTAATGCTACCAACAACTGATCCGTCTTTTGTAATAACTTGGGTAACACTACCAGTAATAATAACCCCATCAAAGGTTTTAGCAACTACTCCTTGATCTGTATATATACTACCCAAGATAACTCTTTCAATATACTTACCATTCATTATAATGGTTGGTGTGTAATAATCATTGGTCCCGTCGTATGGTGATGCGGTATCTGTTAAAACATAATAATCAATTCGATGAGTGGCTTTAACAATATTGATTAACATATTATCACCAAAAGGAATATCTGTTTTAGGATTCTTCAAATCATCTTCAACATAAGATTCCATTTGTAATTGGCCGAGTGATATGGTTATAATATCGCCCTCTTTAAAAGTGAATTTATAAAGATTATCAGTACCCCAATTTTTAGCTGCTAATTTAATATTCGCAATTTGGTTATTATAAGCATTTTCTTTAAATAGTTTGATTGATTTATCAATTGTCGGAATAACTAATAGACTAATTAAAGAAAGGATAATAATAATCCCCATTAATTCAATTAAAGTAAATCCTTTTTTATTCATAAATACCTCCATTATCTTTTTTTAATTAAAGTTTTAATTAAATAATACTCAAATAATACAATACAGATGACATAAACCCATATAATAATAGTATAAAATACTCCAGTTGAATACTTACTTATTATCGCTGGTATAGATTCAGGGACATAAAGATCTAAGAATTTATGAATGGCTGGTAAATTAATATTTAGTTTTAGAAAAGTGATTAATCTAAGTAAAATGTCAACTACACCTAGAAAATAAACAAAACTATCAAGTCTTCTAAGTACTAAAAAGACAATTACAATCAATAAAATAAGAATGAATAAATCCATATGTTGCACCTCTACTATGTATTTATTTTAACATATATTCGATTATTTTACCATAAAAAAAATCGTATTTTACATACGAGTTAATTATTAAATGGTGTCCTGGGAGAGATTCGAACCCCCGACCGATGCCTTAGAAGGGCATTGCTCTATCCAGCTGAGCTACCAGGACGTATATTCTTCCTCAAAAGAACATTTAAATTATACAATAAAAGTAGAATTTATACAATAGATTTATAACAAAAAGAAAAAGTATCGTTTAGATACTTAATTATTTTAATCTTGCGGCAAGTTCTGATTCTTGTTCAACAACTGGTTCAGCATTCTTGCTCTTGTTTAACTGAATTATCAATAATAAACGATCCTGAACATTATAAAGGGGATCTAAAATAGTATCATTTATTTCTTTTAGAACTAATGATAAATTCATTTCTTCATGTCTACCTACTATTTCAAATAGTTTTTTACGAATAATCAAATGTTTATCATTAAAAGTAGCGTTATCTTTGTTTCTAAGACGTAATAGATACATTATTTCATTTATCAAACGATCTTCATAATCCGTAAATGATGAGTCGCCGCCAAATTTTGATTTGTCAAGTGTGGATTTGTCAAGTGTGTTTTTAAAATGATTATATGAATTCGCAACAACTTTATCTAAAGCGGCTGGATTATTTTGATTAGTATCTTCAATTTGTTTATAAATAAGTTTATTTTCATCAGATATTCTATTTACGAAACGAGTTTTAACATATCTTTTACAATTCTTAATTTCATCTTCAATATCTTCTTTTAGAGATTGATAATAATTTAAATTAGGTTCTTTAAAACTTTCTAAATAAGCATTTATTTCATCATATAGACTTTTGGAATCTTCTGGATCATGTTTAGCAAATATCTTATTAATGTTTTCAGACATCATTGTTACAAGATTTTGATATTTAACTAGTTCGTTATTATTTTCTTTCATTGTATCACCTACTACAATATTACTATATAAACATTGGTTAGTCAAATAAAAAGACATGGGATTACCATGTCTTTACAAATTATTGTTTTTCTTTAATAACTTCTTGGATTAGTTTGATAAATTGCTCAATCGAAACAGTTGTTGTATCATTTTCACTATATTTACGATAACTAATTGATTTAGCATCTTTTTCGGCATCACCAATAATAATTGTATATGGAATTTTTTGAGTTTGGCTTTCACGCATACGATAACCAAGTTTTTCATCACGCGCATCAACTTCTACTCGAATATTATTTTGGTCTAATAAGTCTTTTATTTCATTAGCATAGTCGATGTGATGTTCATTGCTCACGGGAATAATATTTACTTGAACAGGTGCTAACCAAGTTGGGAAAGCTCCTGCATAGTGTTCAATTAAAACACCAATAAATCTTTCTAGTGAACCATAAATAACACGATGGATCATAACTGGACGTTTTTTAGTACCGTCTGAATCAACATAGGTTAAATCAAAACGTTCAGGCATTTGCATATCAAGTTGGATAGTTCCACATTGCCATAAGCGACCTAATGAATCAGTTACTTTAAAGTCTAATTTAGGTCCATAGAAAGCACCATCACCGGGATTTAATTTATATTCATGACCAGAATGCACAATTGCATTCTTTAGAGTTTCTTCAGCTTTATCCCAAACAGCAATTTCACCAATATATTTATCTAATGGTCTAGTTGATAATTCAATACGATATGTTAGATTAAATACTTTATACATGCGGTCAATAAAACTAATCAAACGAATTATTTCACTTTCAATTTGATCGACAGTCATAAAGATATGAGCATCATCTTGAGTAAAGGCACGAACTCTAAATAGTCCACTTAAGGCCCCACTTGCTTCATGACGATGGACTAATCCTAGTTCACCAGTACGGATCGGTAAGTCTTTATATGAATGTAAATTATTTTTATAAACTAACATGCCACCAGGACAATTCATTGGTTTAATAGCAAATTCTTTTTCATCAATGGTTGAGGTATACATGTTTTCTTTATAGTTAAACCAATGTCCTGATGTTTCCCATAATTCTCTATTTAACATAATAGGAGTTTTAATAAATTGGTATCCTTCTTTAGTATGTTCTTGATACCAAAAGTCTTCTAATGCTTTATATATAGTCATGCCTTTTGGTAACCAGAATGGGAATCCAGGACCGAAATCACTAATCATAAATAATTCTAATTCGCGACCTATTTTACGATGATCTCTTTTTTTAGCTTCTTCAATCCATGCTAAATGACTAACTAGTTCTTCTTCAGTTTCAAAACAAACGCCATAAATTCTTTGAAGCATTTTATTTTTAGCATCACCTTTATAATAAGCACCACTGGTTTTTAGTAATTTAAAATTCTTTAATAATTTAGTTGATTCAACATGGGGTCCACGACATAAATCAACAAAATTATCTTGTTGGTAAGCGGTAATGCTATTTTCTTCAATACCATTAATTAATTCTATTTTATAAGGATCATCTTTAAATATAGCTAAAGCTTCCTTTTTAGATAGTTCTAATCTCTTAATCAATTTATTATCTTTAACAATTCTTTTCATTTCTTTTTCAATTGTTATCAGATCTTCTTCGGTAATAACAATATCACCTAAATCAATATCATAATAGAACCCTTCTTCAATAACTGGTCCTACCCAAAATAAAGCATTGGGGTATAAATTTTTAACGGCATGCGCTAATAAATGGGCACAACTGTGGTTTAAGACATTTAATTTAATATCTTCTTTTATATTTTTCATCGATGTTGACCTCCTTTTCTTAATTCATAATCATAACGAGTCTCAAGTTCTTCTTCTTCTAATAAAGGATTTTTATAACCAGCAATATTTCCAAAACAATCTTCAACTAAAATAATCTTACAAGTATAGATATCACTTTTATTAGATAAAAGATAATCATTTGGATAACGAGTAATTCCTTCAAAATTAATATCTTTATGAGCAATTTTGGTTTTATGTAATAAACATCTTTTTTTGAGTTTCTTATATTTATCACACCTAGTTGAGGTAACTATTTCTTTGGTGGGATAAATATTGTAATACATCCCTAAATAATCTGGTAATGATAACACATGTTCTTCACCAATACCTAATGTTTTTAATAATCTGCTACTCATAATTAAATCCTCCAAGTTGTATGAAAAAAACACTCTCTAATTTGAACAACTAAGGAGCGTTTGAACGCGGTACCATCCTACTTTATAACTTAATTTGATAACGGTTTTAAACCGGAGACATCTTTCGAGCTCTACTCATGGGTAGTAATACTTAATTTGTTTATCAGTTTTCATCAACCACTGACTTTCTTTAAAACAATATTAATGATTTTATCCCACTCAACGTATATAATACAATTTTATCACTTATAACTTTTTTGTCAATGCTTTAATCTTCATTTTTTGTTGAGGTCGCATATCATTTAATTCTTCGTGATAATAAGTTTTTATTTTATTTTTTTCATTGATAGCTTTACAAATAATTGGTAAATTTTGTTGGTAGTATTCACTTAGTTCCATGCTTATTTTAATTTGTTCATCCTTCGTGTTTTGATCTATATAATTTTTATTAATCATATATGCTTTAATTAATCTTTGATTAACTAAAGCTGGATAAAAGCGAATGGGATTGCAAACGTCCCCATAACTTGAAAGTTCTAAACGATTGAAACCAGTATTTAAAGTTGATGTACAAGTTGGGACTGGGGTTTTTTTAATAACATTAATTATTTTCTTAGCTTCGGCAGTATCACCTAATTTACATTGGATACTATAAATTAAATCTTCACGATCAGGGCATTTATCAACGCTATAGGCAAAAGGATATTTATTTTCATCAAAGTAATTAGCGGTAAAAGAATTTAATAAATTAGCTAATCTTTCAACGACTCTAATACCAGTAATTTTAAATGGTTTATTAGTAATATTTTCAAGTATTGAATGATCAAGATTAGGATTTTTATCTCTTAGATTTTTAATGGTTATTAAATTATTAGTACCATTTAAAATATTATATATTTTTAAATCTGATTTATGTTCAACAATATGTTTAGCACTAAAATAGTCAAGATTCTTATTAACATTTATAATAGCTTCTTCAACTTGATAATCAAGAATATTAGCTTTATCATCAAAGATAAAAGTAAAAGCAATAACTCTACGGTCTTGTTTTTCAAGTAACGATATATTATTTACCAAAAACTCTTTAGGATATAAAATTGAATAGCTAGCGGTTGGTGATATAGCTCTTCTTAGAGCTTCTAAATCAAGAGTACTTTCTGGTCTAACAAAATAATCAATATCAGTAATATAAACTCCTAATTGATATTGTTTATTAGGTAATTTTTCAAACGAGAAAGCATCTTCTCTAACACTACATCTACTATCATCAATAGTTATCACGCAACGATTACGATAATCTTTTGGAATAGTATACTCAATAGGCTTTATAGTTTTAGAAGCGTCAATAATATATGGTTTAAATGAAACATCTGTTAAATATTTTTGAATTAATTGATCAACGCCCGGTTTATCAATTCCAAAACAATTCAAATTCTTATTTATTTGAACAATGCGATCATATATTTTTTGCTTATCAGTATTAGACATTGATTCATCATATTTTATTTCATTACTTAAACTAATTATTCGCTTTTTAATTAAACGTAGAGCATATTGATTATTAAGTGGTTTTGCTAATAAATTAACTATTTTTTGAAAAGCCATCAACTCTATAGGGTCGGTTTCTTTTTGAATAATTACTAAATAATATTCTATTACTTCTTCTAATAAAGTTTTACCTTCTTTATTGGTAATATTTTTAATATATGGTAATTTATTTAAAATATCTTGAATATGTTCTGGATTTTTTACTTGAAAGATTAGGTTGTTCATTACTTCATAAAGATAACTTTCTTCGATTTTATTTCTTGATTTTAAAGGCCTAGCACAATATTGTATTATTTTATCGGTAATAACGTTTAATAGTTCAGCACTTGATTCATCATTATATTCAACTTCCATGATCGGTCTTTTTAAAAGATCTTTAATTATTGGTAATAAATTATCTAATCTGGTATGAATATAATTACACATATACTCATCTTTAAAATTTAATTTAGATGGAGCATATTCAATGTAATAAAGACATGAAAAAAGAAAACTATAGCGGTTAGTTTCGGTAACGAAACTAAAGCCTTTAAGTTCTCTTTCTAATAAGTCCAAAATTTGGGTCATTAAAGCATCATCAGTATCAATCCCCAATGTTGTTTTAAGTGCACTAAATGAAACTCTCTTTTTACGTTTAAGTTGCTTTTTTAATAAGCTTAAGTCTGCATTCATGTTGTGTCCCCCTATAATTTTTTATTTACGTAAATTTTTACTTATTAATTCAATATTATCGGTTAATTGTTCAATTCGTTCAATAATACGTCTAGCTTTTACGGTATCAACATTATCTTTAGTAACACTAAAGTGTTGTTCTAATTCTTTTAGGGTTAAATTAGATGTTAAGAAAGTTGGTAGTTGTTCTTGCATACGATATTGCATAATAGGTCCAAGGATTTCATCCCTTCCCCAAGCGGTAGTGTTTTCAGCACCCATATCATCAATTAATAATAATGGGACATGTTTTATCTGATCAAATCTTGAATTGAAATCAGTATTGAATGATCCTTTTAAGCCTCTTAAGAATTCAGGCCAATAAACGATAGCACTTTTAATGTTTTCTTTGGCTAATTCATTAAACATAGCAGCAATTAGGTATGTTTTACCACTCCCAAAACTACCACTTAAATATAAACCTTTTAAATTATGATTAGTTTTATAAGCAGTCATAAAGTTAGTTAACCATTCAACTATTTTTAAACGTTTTTTATCATCAGTATATATTTTAGCCATACTAGCTTCTTTTATTTCTTTAGGGACATCTGATAAAAAGATGTTTTTTTGATATTTATTATCTTTTAACAACTTCTTTTGAAAAGCACAAGGTGTATAACTAAATTGTAATTTATTATCACTTATTTTAGGTAAATAAGCATACCCAGGTACTTGATTTTTACATTCTAAGATACTCTTACAATTTAAACAATTTTGATATTCATTAAAACTTGTTTCTAATTGTGAGGTATATTTGATTAATTCAGTTTCACTAAGTTTAATCTTGCTAACAAATTTCTTAAAATCAGCATTTTGTAATGCTTCATTATAAGATTTTTTTAATGAGTCTTCAAGGTCTCTTTTCAAACCCATATCGCCCATTGTTTGACTTAATGTTTTCATATTTCACCTACTTATATTTTTTTAATAGATCTTCAAATTTAGTTTTTTCTTCACCAGTTGCAATATCAGCATCATTAGTTTGGTCTAACCAAACTGGTTTCTCAGTTGTTGTTTTATGATTTAAATAACTTGATTTTTTCTTTTTATTTTTTTGTTCAGCTTCAGCAAAGTCCATAGCATCCTCAACGGTCATAATGTTACTTCTTTTCCATTGGGAAGCAATTGCTAGGATATAAGGACGAGTTAATTTATTATTATTAATTTTTAAAACATAATCAATTAAGACATTAGTAACTCCAGGTGTTAAACTTAAATCAACTAATAAATCTTCAAGGATTAATAAATCATTTTTAATCGGGCGGTTACCACCATTTTTAAGACTTAAATAGTCATATGGTGAAGTGGTTTCGAACTGATAAATTAATTTTGATTTTTTAGAAATATCGGTTGGTCCTTTGCGAAGATGTTCTGGTTGGTTCTTATAAATAATTGATGGTAATTTACCACTATTTTCAAATTTATAAAAATTACGACAGTTAGTTCTTATTAATTCACGATCAATAGCTTTTTTTTCATT
>JBBQFD010000008.1:0-25206 GCA_038321575.1 Bacilli bacterium
GTTCACTAACTCTCAGTCCACTAGCATACATTAATTCTAACATCGCTTTATTACGATAACTAAATTGATCTGTTAAATTAATATCAAGCAAGACATCAATATCTTCTTTTGATAATATTCTTGGTAAATGTTTACCTAATTTTGGTAAATCAATTAGTTCAACAGGATTTTTACTTGTATATTTTTCAATCAACAAAAACTTATAAAAACCACGAATAGTCGATATATTATGAGCAATTGATTTATCACTTAAACTATTCTTTTTTAAATACTTTAAATATTCCTTAATGTCATCTTTTTTTATATCTTCAATATTATTATTACTTTTAAAATTAAATTGATAATAACTCATCAAATCATGTTGATATGACTCAATAGTATTACGACTATATTTTTTATCAATTAATAAGTAGTTCAAATATTCATCAATCTTATCAACAAAGTCTTCCATATTATCACCTATTACATTATACCAAAAATACTTATCTTTGACTAATTCAATATATATAAATACATAATTTTACACAACAAAAAAAGATAATAAATTATCTTTTAATAAGTTTCATATTTAATGATTTTTCACTTTTATCTTTTTCATAAGAAGCTATAATGTTTTTTCTTAATTCTAATAAATATCTATATTTATTTTTAATTATCGTCCTATTTTCATATGTATTATAATGATTGGTACGTATGTCCTTATAAAAAAGTTTCATCCTAGTAGGTAATACAACATCTTGATTAATAAAATATTTTTCAATTGATTTAGGAGTTAGCACTGTTTTAATACAGTTATAATTATCATTTAGATCACGACCAAAACCTAATAAATTAATATGATCACCATCAACAACAAACAAATAATTTATTATATCTAAATAACTTTTGTCATACAATTGATTATCAGTGATCTGTATTTTACCAAAGTTCATATTTTCTAGCTCAAAAAAACTCTTTAAAGCTTTAGCTTTAATTGAAATTTTTTCTAAATTAAATAACTTTTCACCTTTACTACGATATAAATATAGCATTACATCCATATTATTTAATAAATACTTAACTATTTCATATGATTGTGTTGGTTCATCAATAAAATATCCACGCTTTACCAATTCAGAAAATATATCATCAATATTAAAACCTAATGCATGAGCTAAATAACGATTATGAAAAGAAAAATTTAATTCACTTCTATCAGTAAATTGAATACAATGTTTTTTGCCAGTCACTTTTTGAGTAAATAAATCAAATGTTACTTTAGCTTCTTCAAAAACCTCTTTTGGTTTATATGTTTTTCTGATAGCTTGCTTGTTTAACATATTATTCACCCCAATTGTTGATATATTATCATAAATATAAATAGCAGTCAATAAAAACAATGGTTTTATAACTAAACGAAAATATTATTTAAAGCTTATTATTTATGGTAAAATATAACCAGGTGATATATATGAAAGAACCTTTAGCAATTACTATGCGTCCCAATAAATTAAGTGATGTTATTGGTCAAAAACATTTAATTGGGCCTAATAAGATCATAACTAATATTGTAAATAATAATTATTTAGTGTCGATTATTCTTTATGGTAAGCCTGGCATTGGTAAGACTAGTATCGCCAATGCTATTGTTGGTGAACTTAAATTAAAATATCGTATGTTAAATGCCGTTATTAACAATAAAAAGGATTTTGATATCGTTGTTGAAGAAGCTAAAATGTATAATGGCATGGTTGTCATTATGGATGAGATTCACAGATTAAATAAAGATAAACAGGATCTTCTTCTTCCCTATTTAGAAAGCGGTATTATAACCTTAATTGGACTAACTACTGCTAATCCTTATCATAAAATTAATCCCGCAATTCGTAGTCGTTGTCAAATATTTGAACTAACAGAACTTACTAACGAGGATATTTTAGAAGGTTTAAAAAAATCGCTTGTTAACCTTCCTGATATTAAAGTAACGGATGAAGCCTTAGAATATATTGCTAATGTTGCTGGTGGTGATTTGCGTAATGCTTATAACTTAATTGAAATAGCATATTATGCCACAAGTGATTTTAATATTACCTTAGATATCATTAAAGATATTAATAGTAAACCAATCTTCTTTCATGATAAAAATGAAGATGGGCACTTTGATGTTTTAAGCGCCTTTCAAAAGTCCATTCGTGGTAGTGATGTTGATGCAGCCTTGCATTATCTTGCTAGACTTATCGAAGTTGAAGACTTAGATAGTATTTTTAGACGCATGAGCGTTATTGCCTACGAGGACATTGGTCTCGCTAATCCAAGTATGGGGCCTAAAGTTGATGCAGCGATCAATGCGTGTGAACGTTTAGGATTACCAGAAGCTAGAATTCCCCTTTCCGTAGTAGTTATTGAATTAGCGTTATCGCCTAAATCTAACAGTGCTTATATGGCCTTAGATGATGCTTTAAATGATATTCATAAAGGTAATACTGGGAATGTTCCTAAACATATTAAGAATGGTTCACCCGATTACTTATATCCTCATAATTACCCCAATAGTTATATTAAACAACAATATTTACCTGATAAAATAAAAGATAAGCGTTATTACAAACCTAAAACTAATAAATACGAAGCTCAATTAAAAACGGTTTTAGATAAAACAAAAAAAGAGATTTAATTCTCTTTTTTTTGTTTAAATATAGCTTCAACAATTCCATCATTAGATATTTGAAAGTATTCACCATTCTTTTTAGTATATTTATTAAAGAAACCTAAATCATCAAAATCTCTAAAATCTTCAAGATGAATAACTAATAATAATTCTTTAGCAGGTGGATATAAATTCTCACGATCTTTTTTTAAAAACTCTAAATGAGCTACTTCATCAATAGTTTCTTTAAAAATCATTAATCTTCGATTAGTTACAACTGCCATAATTGGTATTGATTCTTGGGCAATCATCATGAAAGCTGGCTCAAGATAAACAACTTGTTCATCTAACTCCATTTCGACATCATACATAATCTCATCCCCTTATTATTATAAACCTAATATAAATAACTCTAAGCCTAAGTATTTATCAATATTACCACTCTTAATATCACTATCTAAATCAGCAAGATCATTTAAGTATGATAAGAGTACACTACTTTTATAGTTTCTACCCTTCTCTAAGGCTAGTTTAATGCGATATGGGTGTATTTCTAAGTTACTAGCAATTAAGGCCTCAGTTTGGCCTTTAAATGCTAATTCTTTAGCTTGATACATAATTCTAAATTGATTAGCTAACATAACTATTATTTTAATAGGTTCTTCATTAAGCTTAAGCATTTCTTGATACATAGTCATGGCTTTTTCTTTATCTTTAGAAACAATGCTATCAATAAAGATGAAGATATCAGTTTCTATATTAATACTTGATAAATCAATTATATCTTTTTCACTAATACTTGCCTCATCATAACGATATAATTTTAGTTTATTTACTTCTTGGTTTAAAATATCAAGATTCTTACCTACTCGTTCGATTAATAAATTAATACTACTAGAACTTATCTTATAATCATCAAACATATCTTTTACAAGCATATTTAAATTACTATTACCTATATTATAGGCTTTAACAATTGCTTTTTCTTTAATAAGTTTTACTATTTTACGACGTTCATCTAATTTTTCACTATCAACTAGGAAAAATAAGATCGTATCTAGATTAATATTCATTAAATAATGTTCTAATACTTCTAAATTATGTTCTATAACATTATTTTTACCAGTAAAAAGATAACTATTAACACATATTATAGCTTTTTTAGCACCAAATAAAGACATCATTCCAGCATCTTCAATAATATCTTCAACTAAATCACGTTCTAAATCATAATTGATAGTATCAATCTTATCTATCATATTAGTTAAAAGAATCTTTTTAATCTCAGCATTTATTAGATATGCTTCGGAACCATAAAATAGATATACCATACCATCACCCACTTAAATTATATAACAATTATATTAAAAATACCACATTTTATTCTTAAATCTATTGCCAAACAAGTAATATTTTGCTATTATTATATTGCTTACTTTTACATGGCGATGTAGCTCAGTTGGCTAGAGCAACCGGTTCATACCCGGTAGGTCGTGGGTTCGAATCCCTCCGTCGCTACCAATTTAAGTATAAGACACCCTTTGGTGTTTTTTATTTCCCGATTTGACAAATCCTGATATTCAGGTATAATAGACAACGTTTTAGAGAAAAACCACATATTATATATACAAAATACTCTTTAAAACCTTAAATTGAAATCGAAGTCACCAGGATTGGTGACTTTTTCTTTTGTAATTTAAGCAGTTATATCCCGGTGGTTTTTATTTTGTGTTATAATATCTATAGAATATGAGGTTTATATGAAAAAAAGAATTTTAGGTTTATTTATTACTCTTTATTATTTTTTTGGTGTTCATATTATATTTACATCTATTATTGGTTATGACGCTTTTATTAAATTTAATTGGACCGTTTTAGTTCTTTTAGCATTTCTAAATACTTTTGCAATATATGAATCATTATTACACTTAAAAAAACATAAATATAATATGAAAGATACTGATATGATTTATAATATTAGTTATCTTATTATTGTTATTACAACTACCCTATTCTTTTATATAATTAAAGTAAATACTTATACTATTATTTATGAATTTATCATTATTACCATTGGTTTTTGTTATATTAAGTATCATAATTTATGTTATAATAAAATAGGAAGTGATAAAATGATTAAATTAGTACTACTTCGTCATGGTGAATCAACTTGGAATCAAGAAAATCGTTTTACTGGTTGGACTGATGTGCCACTATCTGAAAAAGGTATTATTGAAGCTAAATTAGCCGGTGTTACTTTAAAGAATAATGGTTATACTTTTGATATAGCCTTTACTTCATATTTAAAAAGAGCTATTGATACTCTAGACTATGTCTTAAATATTCTTGATTTAAAGAATATTCCTATCTACAAGTCATGGAAGTTAAACGAACGTCATTATGGAGCTCTACAAGGCTTAAATAAAGCTGAAACAGCTCTTAAATATGGTGATCAACAAGTATTATTATGGCGTAGAAGTGCAACTACTCGTCCTCCGTTATTAACTAAAGAAGATCCTCGTTATCCTGGGTTTGATCCTTTATATAAAGATTTAAAAGAATCAGAATTACCATTAAGTGAAAACTTAGATGATACTACTAAACGCGTAATTGAATATTATACTAATAACGTTATTCCATTATTAAAAGATAAGAAAAAGATTATTATTTCAGCACATGGTAATAGTTTAAGAGCCTTAGTTCAATATTTAGATAATATTTCTGATAAAGAGATTATGGAATTAAATATACCAACAGGTGTTCCCTTAATCTATGAATTTAATGATGACTTAACTCAAATTAGACATTATTATTTAGAAAAATAGCATTAAAAAAGACAAGTTAATTACTTGTCTTTTTATTATATGCATCAATTGTATTTTTCATTAACATAGTTACTGTCATTGGTCCAACGCCACCAGGAACAGGAGTAATTAAACTAACTTTATTTAAGACACCATCAAAGTCTACATCTCCATAAAGTTTGCCATCTTCGACATTAATCCCAACATCAATTATAATACTACCCATTTTAACCATTCCAGCGGTTATTAAAGACCTTTTACCAGCGGCCACGATAAGAATGTCAGCATCACTAGTAAAGTAGCTTAAATTGACTGTTTTAGAGTGACAGATAGTAACGGTTGCGTCCATATTAAGTAATAGATTAGCAAGTGGTTTACCTACTAAACGACTACGACCTACTACTACAACATGTTTGCCTACAACATCAACATTAGAACGTTTTAATAATTCAATAACACCAAGTGGTGTACATGGTAGAAAACCATCAACTTTATTAAGTAAACGACCTAAGCTTATTTCACCTAATCCATCTACATCTTTAGAAGGATCAACAGTGTTAACAACTCGGTCAACATTAATATCTTTTGGAAGTGGTAATTGTACAATAATTCCATCAACACTAGTATCGTCATTTAAATTCTTAATTTCTTGAATTAATTCTCTTTCGGTAGTATTATCAAATAACATATGTTTAAATGTAATACCTATTTCTTCAGCTGCTTTTTCTTTATTTTTAACATAAACAGTACTAGCAGCATTATTCCCTACTTGGATTACTACTAAAGAAGGTGATCTTTCAACTTTTAAAAGACTATTCTTTAACTCTTGACGAATATTTGTACTAATTTCTTTACCATCAATTATTTTATCCATCTTACCACCTACTTGTATATCGGATATTTATCCGTTATACTTAAAACCTTTCTTCTTAATTTATTTAAAACTTCAATATCATCTTTATTTCTTAAAGCTTCATTAATAATTAATCCGATTTCTCTAAAATCATTTTCATTAAGACCTCTAGTTGTCATCGCTGGGCTTCCTAAGCGAATTCCACTTGTTTTAAATGGCGATTCGGTATCATAAGGAATTGAGTTTTTATTAACTGTAATATATATTGAATCAAGGATATGTTCAGCTTCTTTTCCATTCATTCCAACAGTTCCAAGAACATCAACTAATATTAAGTGATTATCAGTTCCGCCAGATATAATTTTAAAACCACATTCATGGAGGGTTTCTGATAAGACTTTTATATTCTTTAACACTTTTTCTTGATAGATTTTAAATGATGGATCTAAAGCTTCATAAAAGCATTGCGCTTTAGCACCAATGACATGCATCAGTGGTCCTCCTTGAATACCAGGAAAGATAATACGATCTATTTTCTTAGCTATTTCTTCATTATTAGTTAAAATTAAACCACCACGTGGTCCACGAAGGGTTTTATGAGTAGTTGATGTTACCACATCAGCATATGGTAGTGGACTTGGATGTAATCCAACCGCTACTAAACCTGCAATATGTGCCATATCAACCATTAAATAAGCACCACAACTATCAGCTGCTTCTCTAAACTTCTTAAAATCAATTGTTCTAGAATAAGCACTAGCTCCGGCAATAATCATTTTTGGTTTTTCATCTTTGGCCATTTTTAAAACAGCATCATAATCAATCATTTCGGTAACTGGATCAACATTATATGAAACAATATTATAATCCATTCCACTAAAATTAATAGGATATCCATGGGTCAAATGCCCACCATGAGCAAGATTCATACCCATTACTTTATCCCCTGGCATTAATAAGGCTTTATATACTGCCATATTAGCACTAGATCCCGAATGTGCTTGTACATTAGCATAAGCACAATTAAATAATTCTTTAGCATAATCAATTGCTAGTTGTTCAAATATATCAATATATTCACAACCACCATAATAGCGTTTGCCAGGATAACCTTCCGCATATTTATTAGTTAAAATACTTCCTTGTAACTCTAAAACATCTTTAGAAACAAAGTTCTCAGAAGCTATTAATTCAATATTACGTTGTTGTCTTTTTAATTCGAAGCTTAAGGCTTCTTCAAGTTTTTTATCCATAGTCTCAACTCCATCATAATTATAGCATAAAAAGCCTTTTGATGGGCTTTTTAACTATATTTTTCATTAATAATTAATTGTACGTTCTTCATAAAAAGCTTTAGGATGTCCACATATTGGACATAATTCTGGTGCACGTTTGCCATGATGAATATATCCACAATTACGACATATCCAAACGATTTCATCGTCTCTTTCAAATACCTTGTTGTTTTTAACAGCATCTAAGAGTTTTAAATAACGAGCTTCATGTTCTTTTTCAATTTGGGCAACCCCATCGAACAAGAAGGCTATTTTAGCAAATCCTTCACCACGAGCTTCATCAGCAAATGTTTTATACATAGATGTCCATTCATGATGTTCACCACTTGCAGCATCAGTTAAGTTATCAACTGTTCCTGGCACATCATCATTATGTAATGCTTTAAACCATAGTTTAGCGTGTTCTTTTTCGTTTAAAGCTGTTTGTTCAAATAAATAACCTATTTGTTCAAAACCATCTTTCTTAGCTTTTGATGCATAATAATTATACTTAGTGAATGCTTGAGCTTCACCAGCAAACGCATTCATTAAATTAGTTTCAGTTTTACTTCCTTTTAATTCCATAATATCCTCCTATTTATATATTCTACTATTACATTATACAACAGTTTTAAAAAAAGAACAATTACTTGTTCTTTAAGTTATAAAAATCTATATATAAAGTACTAGCCGTATCAGGGCTATCATTACCAGTGGCATTTTTAATTGGTGCAAAGACATTTTGACGTTCATCTTTTAATAATCCGATTTCATCAACATATGCAAAAGCATCAAAGATGAAGGTTTCAAATTTATATGAGTTTGGTACTTCTGATGAAATAAGATTACCATTTAGATCAATACAATCAGTCTTTTTAAAAGCACCAACATATTCTAAATTCTTAAATGCAATATCTTTAATAATACTTATATTAAATAAGTTACACAAAATATGAGCATCACCATATACTAAACTACCATCTTCATGTTTTAAATTATTCATCTCAGGCGTCATCTCAATATATTCAATAACTCCTGGTTTACCATCTTTTTTACAAAATACCCCTACTTTTTCATCAGGATAACCTTTTTTAATAATTTTAGATGCAGCCATAAAGTTTTCTTTTATTGAAAATCCTACTAAATCAGGATTATCAGTTGGTAGTAAGATATTATCTATTCCACCAATAAAGATCCATTTAATATTATTTTTTTCCATTTTATCTAAAATATTATTATCAATCATAGCTTTAAATATACCACCATGACCATTAGCACCCATTTTAATATTAAATTTAGAATCCATTAATACTTTACCCAAAGGATCAATCATTGGTAATTCATCTTGAATAAAAAATTCAATCATATCTTTTGGATAATCAAAGTAATTATGTTTAACAAAGAATTCTTTAGTAGCTAGATCATTAGCATAACTAGTCATGATATACCAAGGCGTATATTTATTACTCATTTTATATACATTCTTTAATTTATCGCATTGAATCTCAAACAATGATTTATTAATGCCGTATTCTAGTATATAAGTCCCTTTAGGGCCATCAAACCCGAGTCTTGTTCCTTGGCCACCCGCCATCGTTACAACTGCGTAAGAACCCGCTTTAAATGATTCTAAACCAATGTTAGTATATTCATCTTTAATATTAAAACTAGGAATATCAGTAATCACATGATTATCTTTAGTCTTACTAATACTATTAAATAATTGTTTTACTAAATTAAAGTCAATCTTTTCGATTTGTTTTAATAAATGTTCTTGCTCTTCCCTACTAAGTTCATCATAAAATTTAAGTAAATGTTCTTGATTGTGTTCTTTTAATAATAATTTAATATTATCTAGCATAAATACCTCTTTCTATTTATTAATGAATTTTTCAATTAAACTAACCATGTTTTTAGTATTACTAATAAATTCTTTAGGTTGAAATGTTTTAATATCAATTAATAATTTATCTAAATCATTAAAATCATCCATGCTTAAGATATATCCTTCTTTAACGAATTCATTTATTATTTGTAATTGATGATCATTGGTGTGTTCTTTATACATCATTAGTCGTGGTGCCGCAATAACTTTTTTATGATTGGTTAAACCTGCTAAGATAGACCCTACACCACCATGAGTTATTAATAGATCACATTCTTTAACTAATTTATCAAACTCATTTATGGGAATTAAATCAAAGATTTCCATATCACTAGATTTATATTTAGTATATCCAGCTTGAACAATTACTTTATCTTTAATATTACCTAAATCTATTTGTTTTTGAATAGCATCAAGTAATCTTGTAAAAGCTTTGTCTTGGGTACCTAAGGTTACTAATATCATTTTATACCTCCACTATATAACATTATATCAAAAAAAAGCATTAGTTAAAACTAATGCTAGTTATTTTTTACATTGCTTATAAATATATCGGAAATAGCCACTTTAGCAGCATCGATAGTACTTTGTGTTGGAATCATTACATATAATAATTCTTTACCGAAAGTATAAGTATATTCAGAACCATCAGTACCATCTAAACTAATAGCTGTTACTGTCCAAGTAGGATTTTTATCAATTTGTAATCTAACTAATTTTAAGATATCACTTGATGACATATTAGTCTTAAAACTTCCTGTTAAAGTTTTTAAAATATTATTATATTTAGTAACAATTAAAGAGCTTGATACTTTTTTAATAATTGCTTCTAACACTGCTTGTTGATTTTCACCACGTGTACGATCACCATTGATAAATGAGTGACGTTCACGGGAAAATGATAATGCTTTTAAACCATTTAAATAATTATATCCTTTAGTGAATTTATAAGGAACACCTTCGGTAGCAGTAAATTTATACTTAGAGTATACTTCAACACCACCAATTACATCAATACTTTCAATTAGACTTGTAAAATTAATTTTAATATAATAATTAATATCAATTCCAAGTAAGTCTTCAATAGTTCTAACTGACATATCAATGCCATAGATACCGGCGTGAGTAAGTTTATCTTTATAACCAGTTGTACCATTTAATTCAACGTAATAATCTCTTGGGATTGTCGTTAATAATATTTTATTAGTGTTGGGGTTAACCGACATAATCATATTAACATCACTACGACCAGCCGCATCAATTGTTCCGTAGCTATCAGCACCACTAATATAAATATTAAATGGACTATTAGTTACATCCGTTTTTTTAGAAATAGATTCTGCTTTAACTTTAACTTTAATTGTATAAATTATTTTAGTATTGGTCTTATAACTAAGATTGTTTTCAGTTAAAATAGTATGATAAGAAGATTCTAATACAATAGTTGGTAAAGTCTTATCTAATAATTCAGTTGCCATAACACTTAAATCAGTATATAAAACAGCATCAACAGGTATTACTTTCTTAAGTTCACTTAAAGAGGTAGCAGTATAATTAATATCTTTAATATACCCCATTTTTTTGTTTTTTAAATCATTTATTTTTTTATATTCACTATCTTTTAAGACAACTACATAATAAGTTTCAATTTTATAATTAGTATTACTTATTTTATCTAAGAAACCTAAAGTATTTAATCCATAACCAATTCCAATTATCATTGTTGTTATTATCAATAAAGATAATAAATCTAACCATGTTTTAGTATTTTTATTAGTTTTTAAACGAACCATAAAAAAAACTATCGAACCTATTACGACAACTAAAAATACTAATAATCCTATTAAATACTTAGTTGGTAATATATTCATATAAAATATAAAACCACTACTAACTAAAGTCATTACTATTAATAATATAGCCATCACTCCAGCTATTTTTTTATATATATTCTTCTTTTTCATATTTATCACCTGTCCCATTATATAGATTATTATTTAAAATGTAAAGTTAATAAATCCATCCCCCAAAAATAGCTCTAGGATACATTTTAAGCATACTTTCCCATTGGACGATAAAGATATCAGCTATTGGATAAACAAGTCTCCCTGATAGCGTTTTAGTGCTTATATTGGCAAATGATTCTATATAGATAACTTTGCTACCAAATAACTTGCCAATATAACACATTGAAACAGCGGTATGTGCACCAGTTGTTATAATATGTGTTGGTCTTAATTTAATATATAAATAAATACTTTTAAAGAAATTATATGTAAACTTAAAGATATAACTAAATAAATGATCTTTAGTTCCATATACCAAATAATATACATTTTTATACATACTCTTTAAACCTAAATTAGATTTAGTATATTCAGTTATAATACTATAATCATAATCTTTAAACATATCTTTCAATCTCAACATCTCTGATAAATGACCACCAGTACTTGATATAAACATTACTTTTTTCATATTTTCACCTACATATATTATAACATGTATATTAAATTAAAAAAAAGAGAATATTAACCTTCTCTACAATTTATTATTTTTTTTAATTTTATCAAAAAAATCAAGTGATTTAGCAATAATTTCATCCATATTATAATATTTGTAGTCTGCTAAGCGACCACAAAAATATAAATTTTTAATATTCTTAACACTATTAATATAATCTTGATGCTTCGCAATATTCTCTTTATTCATTATTGCGTAAAAAGGTATTGATTCTTCGTTTTTATAATCATATGCCAAAGGATATTCTTTCAATATCGATGTTTTTCCATCAATAAATTGGTTTGTTAAATATTTAAATTCAGTGATACGAGTATATTTTGCGTCGTTTGGATGGCTTACAACTGCACTAGCTTGATAATAATTCATGTCATAACTTTCATAATGTAAATCTAACGATCTGTATGGTAATGCTCCATATTTGTAATTTAATAACTCATCAATTGCCCCTGTATATACTAAAATCCCATTAAAAATTTTATCATCAAAAATTATTTTATCATCACTAATTTTGATTAAAGAATTAGCTTTTGTATTTAAATGAATATCAATATTATCGTGATGCAACATATTTTCAAATAAATTTGTATATCCTTCTTTTGGCATAAATTGATATTGATCTTGAAAATATCTATCATCGTAGCTTAAAACAATAGGGACACGATTTATAACTGATGCTTCAATTTTGTCAATGGTAACATTCCATTGTTTTGCAACATAATTAACATATACTTTGTTATAAACAAAATCGCCAAAATTTCTAATAATAATATCATTATGATTTATCAATTCAATAACTGATACTGTTTTTTGATCAGGAAAATATATTTTTAATTTATCAATAATTATTTTGCTATCTTCCTCATTAAATAATAACTCTAACGATTTAAAATTAAAAGGAATAGGGATTAAAGTATTATCAACTAAACCAGTAACTCTAAGCTCGTAAAAATAAAAATCACTATATTGTTTTATGTAATCAAAAATATATTTCTTATTTGTATGGAAAATATGAGGGCCATAAACGTGTGCTCTCACATTGTTTTCCAGTTTTTTTTCATACATGTTTCCTGCAATGTGATTTCTTTTTTCAATTATTAAAATTTTTTTACCGATATTAGCAAATTCTCTTGCTATTATACTTCCAGCAAATCCTGCTCCTACTATTAATATATCGTATTTTTTCATGGTTTTATCTCCTATAAACTATTACTATTTTCTGCTTTAATATAGAATTTATTAATAAATTTAGCTATTGGCTTTGGCCAAAATTTTTGAAACATCTCCAAATCTTCTTTGGTTCTTATATTCTCTCTCATTAGTTCTGTTGTTGATGAGCCTTCATGAATTCTATGTCCCATTAATTTTTTAGAAATATAAATAAATGCGCCTTTTTGTCTAGATAATCTTTCCCAAGCAGCCCAATCACTTGTAGATTTAAACTTACTCAAAAAAACTGTTTCCTTTAAATTATTTTTGATATAAGTAACAGCAGGGCAGCAAATAGTACATCCGAATGCAAGGGCGATTCTTTTTATAAACTTATAATTACTAATTTTTTTAAGTCTAAGTGGTAACAATAAAACTCTTTTAACTTTAAGATTAAAATTCATTTTAATTTTCTGATTATTTTTGATTTCATAATAATCAGAAAAAATAATAATCGCATTATTGTTTTTTTCAAACTCTTCAATAATATTACATGAATAATCATAATCATAAATATCATCTTGATGAGCAATAGTTAATAATTTATAGTTAGCACAATTTATTGCAAAATTATAATCGCATTCAATGCCGGCTCCTAATTTATCATTGATTACAATTTTTAAATTATATTTTCTCGCTATATTATTTATATAATTATTTGGAGTTGATGTTGCAATTAAAACATCACTTTTATATTTTTGATTTAAAACGGATTTGATACATTCTTCAAGATATTCAGATTCTTTATAAGCTAATACGACAAAACAATGCTTATTCATAAATTTTTCTCCTTTAATTTTTTTTAATTTTGTGATTGTTAATTTCATTCATAAAAATATCATTATATGTTAATTTTATACCTTCTTGCAATCCTATTCTCGGCTCCCAACCAAGTTCTTTTTTAGCCTTAGTAATATCTAAAACATTTATTGGAACATCTATACTTCGTGAGTTTTTATATTCTACAATGACTTCTTTACTAATTGTTGATTTAATTATATCTAACACATTATTGACGGTTGTAACATCACCACTGCCAATATTTAATATTTTTTCAATAGTTGGTGTTATCATGGCCAAATACATTGCTTCAGTTAAATCATCAATGTATATGTAATCTCTTCCAACACTTCCGTCTCCCCATACTTCAAGTGTTTGACCATTATATAATTGATTAAGATAGACATTAATTAATCCTTGATTACCAGAAATATGAAACGGACCATATGGATTTGCTACACGCAATATTTGATAATCTAATTTATAAAGATAGTTATATAAATGCAAATATTTTTCAATCATTAACTTTGTAATTCCATACGAACATATTGGATAATTTTTATCCGTTTCATTAATGGGGATATTTTCTGGAATTCCATACACTGTGCCACCAGACGAAGTAAAAATAATCTTTTTAATATTTTTATTTTTAATAATATCAAGCAATTTAATGGTATTAATGACGTTCGATTCTATATCAAATATCATATTACTATTTGAGTTTGTAGCATTAGTTGTACTAATTAAATGATATACAATATCTACGTTATCAAACATTCGCGAATAATTTTCAAGTTTTGTAAAGTCCCCTTGTATATATACGATGTCATCAATTAGACGATCTTCGTCAATATTATTAGAGAAGACTACAACTTCATGATTTTGTTTTTTCAATTTAATGCACAAATTATGACCAATAAATCCTTGACCGCCTAATACCAATACTTTCATAATTAATTATCTCCTTTTTACATTAAATTTATCGTGTTGTTTTTTTATTTTATTTTCTACCAGTGGTTATCAAAATTATTCCTACAATCACTGTTAAAACTCCTATTACGTTTTGTATAGTAATTGTTTCATTAAATATAAAATATGCTGCTAATAAAACCAATATTTGTATTATACCACTTGTTATTGGAACTATATATGATAAATCGAACGAAATAAGTAATTTTTGCCAAAGTAAAAAACTTATAACATACAAAACGAATCCGCACAATGTAATATAACCTATTTTAAAATTTAATAATCCCTTGGTTATTATAGATATGGAATTACCACCTAATTTCATTAAAATGATAGCACTCGTTGTTATCAATAAATAGATAACCGTCAATAATATTTGCATAATATCCTCCTATAATTTCTTGATATCATAAACTTTTGTTTTTAAAATTGAAACTTCCTGGGTTAATAATTTAAGTGATTCTGCCTGTCTCGAAACTATTACAGTTAATGAAAAACAAATAAATAATAATATCAAAATTCCACCCAAGAAAATCATATTAGATAGCTGAACAAATCCTATTATATGGGAAATTGTATAAATTAAGTTTGGTGTTATAATAGATATTAGCATGATTGCAGCAACAAATAACCATATAAATGCGTATCTTATATTTAATTTATCATTTCTAATAAAATATAAAATGGAAAAAACAAAGAAAAAAGTAAATATTAATAATTCTATTTTTAAATCAGTTGACACTATTTAACACTCCTTTTTTTGATGCTGTTAATAAATATAAATAAACTAACATTCAACATATAATAAATAACTTTCCATTTAATAATTGATGATTTTCCTCCTTGACGTTCACTCATCTCAACAGGTATTTCAACAATTTTAAATTTATTTTTTATTAAAGTAACAATTGAAGAAGGTTCGGGATATTCAAAGGGATAACTATTTGCAAAAATTTTTATTATCTCTCTATTTGCTGCTCTAAATCCAGAAGTCGGATCATATATTTTTTTTCCTGTAAAGAAATTAATCAAAAATGATATAATCTTTATACCAAATTGTCGTGATTTAGTCGACTTAAATTTACTTAAGTTACCAACAAACCTTGAACCAATCACAAAATCAGCATTTAAATCTATAATTGGTTTAATTAAATCTTTGACATAATTTATATTGTGTTGACCATCGCCATCAAATTGAATAGCAATGTCATAATTCTTTTCTTTTGCATATTTATAACCTGTTTGAACAGCGCCACCAATCCCTAGATTGTGTATTAATGATATATGTGGGATATTGTTTTCATTACAAATGTTTTCAGTATTATCTGTAGAACCATCATTAATTACCATAACATCATAATGTGATTTAAATTTAACATTATACTCAATTATTGAATTATATGTTTTGAGAATATTATCTTGTTCATTATAAGCAGGAATAATTAATAATATCTTCATAATAATTTTTCTTTCTTTCATATTTCCCTCCAAAACAAAATAATTATAAATAGAAATTAGTTATCATAAGATATAGCGATAAAACTCCAAATATAATAATTGCGATAGTCAAATATTTATTCATTTTAATATTATCAATATTTAAATTAAAAGTATTGTTAAGTAACAATGCTAATAGTGGCATAATCGGAATTAAATATCGTCCCTGAAATCCAGATATATGCTCAGCTTTAATCGGTGTAAATGTTAAATATAATGTAGACATAGTTGCGCCAATGCAAAGTAATACTACCATCAGAATAACTAATTTTTGCTTAAAATTTAAACTGCATATATTTTTATTCGCGCTCACTATAAATAATATAAATAAAATTATAACAAAAGGTATATCCCCTATCCCACCACAATAAGCGAGATTAACTGTAAATTGCTGCATATATCCAATGGTTGACGAATTGAATGTATTGAAGATTGTAAATATATAATTAATAGGACTGGTTACTATGTAAAAAAACTGTTGTTTTACATCTACTCCTGTTACAATCCATTGTGTTAATCCCATAGAATTAGCGTATAAGTAACCGCCTACAAATAACCCAATACTTAAAAATAAGGAAATAAGTCTAATAACATTTTTTGATAACTTATTTTTATATTTTTCTTTTGGAATCAGCATTATTAATAAGAATATAGGAAAATAGGCAATTTTTGAAATTGTGACAAATGAACATGATAATAAAATCATCAAAATATTTACGTTATTTGTTTTTTTAGCGTTAAAAATTTCATTCAATATCAAAGCTACAGATAAAATAGCAAATGCATTTGTAGTAACATCCGCTGAATAAGAACATGCTTGAAATAAAGCAACTGGTAATAATGCTAAGAAAAATAATATGCTCTGAAAATTCTTGCATTTTTTTAATGCAAAAAAACAAACTATACTATAAATAATCAAATTAAAAAGTCTTCCCGCATAAAATTGTATTATTAATGATGCCCCCAACATTTTAGCAATTAAAATACCAAATCCTGAAAAAATATATGGAATAAAAGTATATGTAATAGCTGTGGAATGGTAATATTGAAGCGAGTAGCCTTGACTTGTTAATTTATCTAATTCTTTAAATTGATATTTAAAGTCATTAAAAGTACTATAAGTTCTAACATCATATCCAGTAATTAAAAATTTATCTGAATTTTCTGGCCATTTTATCATTTCTTTTTCACGCATTATAACATTTCCAGAAGCTAAATTATATGATTTTACAAAATGTTCCCTTTCATCCCAAGAAAAATATATTGGATTAAATAGTAACATACCAATTCCAAATATTAAAGATATTTTTAAAAATTCATTTGGTAATATAAAATCTTCTTTTTTGTAAATCGTTAAACTTACATTGAAAATAAAATATAAACAAATTGAAATAAATATATATCTGAAAACATTGAAACTAAAAGAGTTGTCAATGTTTATATTTTTAATTGTTATTCTTTCATTTGCATTTAAATGAAATATCAATTTTATATTGCTGATATTTTCATTAATACTAATATTTTTTTTATTAAACGCTTGATTTACTACTTCTGATTTTTTAAAGGACTCAATATTTTTTTTAGTAATAATAACATCAAATGGTATTTTTCTATTTTGATCATAAACATCAAAGTTTAATTCGTCGAGATAAACATTTATATTTTTGACTTTAATTTCATAATCTAAGCTTATGTCTGAAACTGGTTTTAGTGTTATTTCAATATTATTTTTATCAATAGGAATATTTTTATAATTTCTAATAGGTAAATCGTTAATTGAAATTTCTAATACAAAAGCAATCAATAATATTGAAATAATTATTAATAATTTTTTAATTATTTTGCCACTCTTCATTAACTTTTTCATAAAAACGTTCCCCAATTCTAATTAAAATTTATATTATAACTCTTCAACAAATCTTTTTTCTAACTTTTTAAATATTTTATATCCAATTAATAAAAATACATTACATATTATAAATAAATATAATAAATTTAGCATGTTAGGCATTTTTTGATAGAACAAAATATCTCTGTATGCATTTATAATGTGTAACATTGGATTTAAATCAAAAATCGGTCTTAATTTAGCGGGAATAGATCCTACTGAATACACTATTGGGTTCAAATAAAACCAAAGCATCATCAAAACATTTATAAAATATTCTAAATCTCTTATGTAAACTGTTATTGACGATAATATGAAAGCAAAAGCTATCAATAAAATATATTGTGTTAGAATAACAAACGGAATCAATAATATATATAGGCTTATACCGACACCTGATATAAGTAATGCTCCAATTATAATAACAAATGAAATTAAAAAATTTAATAAATTGCTTGTAACGATTGAAACAGGTAATATTTCTCTTGGAAAATATACTTTTTTTAATATTCCTGCATTGCTAACAATTGTTGTTGTGCTTTGCACCATAGTTATGTTGAAAAAATTCCAAGGAATTAAAGCAACGACTAAAAATACGGTATAATTTTTTATTCCAGTTTTCATGATTGATGAAAAAACCAATGAAAATATTAGTAATTGTAATAAGGGATTAATAAATGACCATAAAACACCTAAAAAAGACTTTTTATATTTTCCACGAAATTCTTTTAATACTGATGTTTTTAAGAATTCGCGATATTTAAACAAATCTCTTATCATCATTATTGATCACCACATTCCTTAGCATATGCTTTTAAAACAACGTCAGTTTTACCATCCATCTTAATCTTTCCTTCACTTAACCAAACTGATCTATTACACAAAAATTTTACGGCCGTTGCTGAATGACTCACAAAAACCATTGTTTTTCCCTCGTTTTTCAAAGCTTTCATTTTTTTCATGCATTTTTCTTGAAAATGTTGATCACCTACTGCTAATATTTCATCCATTAATAATATGTCTGCATCAACATTTATAGCAACTGAAAAAGCCAATCGCATATACATACCTGATGAATATGTACGTATTGGACTATCTATTTGTTCCCCAAGTTCAGAAAATTCGATTATTTTATCTATTCTTTTATTAATTTCTTTTCGATCTAATCCAAAAATGGATGCATTAAAATATATATTCTCTCTGCCTGAAAAATCAGCGTGAAATCCTGCACCTAATTCTAACAATGAAGTTAATTTACCATTTACATATATGTTACCAGAATTTGGATAAATTATTTTAGTCATTAATTTTAATAGTGTACTTTTTCCGCTACCATTAACGCCAATTAATCCAACTGTTTCACCCTTATTAATGGTTAAATTAATATTTTTAAGTACTTCTCTCTTCTCTTTGTTATTTCTATTCCAAAACAATAATCTCTCTTTTAATGTGTTTGCTTTATCAAAATATACATTAAAATGTTTCGACATATTCACGACGTTTATTACATAATCATTTTTTTTCATTACTCACCTCTATATATTATGTTCTATTATTAATATACCTATATTAGTATACAACAAAAACAATTGGTATTCAATATCATTACCTTTTAATTTGCCATTTTTCTTCCAAAAAAACGTATCTTTTTAAGATTTCTTTTTTTTGATTAGTATTAAATTTATATTTGTTATCTAAATATTGATGAATTTTTTTTATTTCATCAAAATGTAATTGTTTTTTGTTGGTAGTTGTCACATTTTTGCCATGTGCACGATAATAATTTAAATTCTTATTTATGAAACAAATTTTACCCCTCGACATTAATTCAAGATAAAAAAGCCAATCACCCGCTTGTTTATATTCGTCCATCAATTTAAATACCTCATCAAAATTTCCGTTTTTAAATATAATTGATGACACATTCGCGATAGTACAATTTAGATAAGCGAAGTTTTTTATTTCTTTTAATCCGTCATTAACAAAGTTTTTGTCCCAGTGACCAGTTCTCATAAGGTCTATATCATTTTTAACACTTTTATAGATCATTTTGCCATTTACATCAATAAAAGCTGTATCGGTGTATGATAAAACAACATTAGGTACTTTCTTTATACTTTTAAGTTGCTCTTTTAAGAAGTTTTTACTTGAATAGTCATCAGCTTCGGCTATCCATACATATTGACCAGTAGCACTTAAAATGCCCTTTTTCCATTGAATGAAAGCACTACCTGAATTCATATCATTATACGACGTTTTTACATCAATATATGGTTCGATTAATTTTTTAATGTGTTTAATCATCTCTATACTATTGTCTCTCGAACAATCATCTAAAATTATTAGTTCTTTAATTTTTTTCTTTTGATATAAGATACTATAAATTCTCTGATATAAAAACTTTTCATAATTATAATTAGGAACAATAACAGAAACTTTAGCGGTTGTTTTTATTCTTTGTTGTTTTTTAGCCATCATTATAAGTGATTTATCATCAATCAATAACGGAATAACTTTTTTTGTAAAATAATTTTTATAAAATTTATACGCCATCATTAACAAATCAGTTAAAAAAATTAGGTTTAATGTAATAAGCACGATAATAATCTTATAATATATTTTGTGCATTTTACTTTGTGTATTTAGAAAAATTATGAACTCTATATTTTTTTGGATTGAATAGCATTTAATTTCTTTAGCATATAATTTTAAATACTTATATCTTTTAATAAAAGATTTTTCTTTTGGAATTATATACAAAAGAAATAAAATTAATTGATTAAAAACTAAAGAATCCATTAATTCATCACTATTACTTGTTTTTTTAAGTCTATTACTTAAAATTTTAAACGCTTTGAAAATATCAAATTTTTTCTCTGACAAAGATTCGTTTTGTACAGAGTTTTTTCTTTGAACATAGTTATAATATGTTAAATTTTGATATGTTGTTTTTTTGGATTCAATAATTGCAGGAATTATTGATACTATATCTTCATTTATTATACCTTCTGCAAATAAATTATTTTTTAGGAGTTCTGTTTTTATAATTTTATTACATGGTGAGGCTGCCAAACCATTATTAATAATATTTTTTTTATTTATTTGACCTTCACAGGCAGAAATTAAAGTATCCATACCTGTAATTTCAGTATACTTTAAATATATATTAGTCACTACAATATCAGCACGCTCTTTTTCAAGCTTTTCAAACAATAAATTATAATAATTTTTTTCTAAATAATCATCTGAGTCCACAAAAGATACAAACTCACCTTTGCATTTTTTAATTGCTATATTTCTTGAATACCCTGCACCTTTATTAGATTTATTTTCAATAATATTAATATTTGAGTGATTTAATTGATGTGTTTTAAGTTTTTTTAACGTGTTATCCGTCGAAAAATCATCAATTACAATAATTTCATAATTATTTATATTTTGATCATATATTGAATCCAAACATTTATCTATATATTTTTCAACATTATAGCATGGTATTATTATTGATAATTTTAATTTATCCAAAATATATCACTTCCTTGGTTTTAAATTTAACATAAAAGAATAATCTAAACTATAATTAATATTATAAAAAGGATCGTTTTGAAGAAAATTTCCCCACTTTTGTTTCATATAATTAGCCTCTTTAATAGCTCTCAATTGTTTTTCAATAGTATTATCATATTGACGTGATAATGATTCATAATGATATAATTCGACATGTGAAAGAACTAAATTATAATAACCTTTATTTAATATTTTAATGTTAAAATCAACATCATTATAGCCTACTGTTAGTTCTTCTTCAAATCCTTTTACTTCTTCAAATTTTTTTCTAGATACCATCATACAAGCAGCAGTGACGGCACTATAATTATATGGAACAACCAAACGCATGGCTATTCCCGGAAAGTCTCTTGGGGCACTTATATATCCGTGCCCAGCTACTTCGAATTCACCTAAACCTAGAATAACACCATCATGTTGAACAACATCTGTAGGATACAATAGTTTTGCCCCTACAGCACCTATTTTTGGTTGTGAAGCATAACCGACCAAATTATTAATCCAATCCTCACTAATTATTTTGGTATCATTATTTAAAAACAATAGATACTCACCACCGCTGACTTTGGCTGCAATATTATTAATCTTTGAATAATTGAATTCACCTTCTACTCTTGTTGAATTAAAATTTTTATAATCTTTTTTATATCTTTCCAAAAGAGAAAAAGTTGCAGATTCAACGCTATTATTGTCAACTATCAATATTTCATAATTCTTATAAATTGATTTTTTATATATTGATTTTAAGCACTTATCTAACAATAGAGCTTTATCTCTAATTGGAATAATAATGGTTACAAGTGGTTCTTTTTTTATATCGTATTTAACGATATATGAGGCGCCTTGATAAATTTTTGCTTCACCACTAATTTTTCTTCTTCGTAGAGCATCATCAATTGCCATTTTACCAGCTGATACGGCATAATTTTTAGACTCCATGTTATAAGCAGTTGAGGTTTCACTCATTCGCCAGTGATATAAAATTTTTGATATATGATAGACCTTGTTGGTTAATTCTGTTACTCTTAAAAATAAATCAAAATCTTGTGCTCCATCATATTTTGGCCTAAACCCACCAACTTTTTCTATTAAACTACTTCTTATTAAACACAAATGTGTAATATAATTAATACTTAATAATGTATCTGGTGACCAATCAGGTTTAAAGTGTGGTTTGCATCTTTTACCACTAAAATCTAATTTGTCCTCATCAGAATATAAAAAATCAATATCTTTATCAATATTTAAAATTTTTACAAATTCTTCTAACGCATATTTTGATAAAGTGTCATCGTCATCTAACAACGCAATAAACTCACCTTTTGCAATTTTAATTGCAGCATTGGTAGCTTTAGAAATGTTGCCGTTTTTTGAACAATATACTATTTTAATTCTATCATCAATTCTTTGATATTCATCTAAAATTCTTTTAACATATTTTTGAGTTGAACAATCATCAGCTATACATAGTTCAAAATTAGAATATGTTTGATTTAAAACAGATTTTATACATTCATCTAAATACTCCTTTTTTGGATTATAAACAGGCATTACGATTGATATTAAAGGCTTAGTTGCATATCCGTTTTTTTTGTGAAAAAACTTTTCATATCTTCTTATCCATTTATTATATTGATAAGTATTTTCAGCATCCATAGTTTTATTAAATAATTTATATTTTGCCTTGTTAAATAATAACTTTAATAATTGAGGATGTTTAAAAATCTGATGATTTTTAGATGCATATTTTATTGCTTTTCCAGTACCTCTAAAAATCATTAATATTTTATTATTAATTAATTTGAGTTTATATGAGATTGTGTTACAAATATTCTTGTAAACAGAATTTTCAATATAAATTTTATCAATAATATTGCCACCAATTTTAATTACTATTTTTATTTTTTTATCATTTCTATTAAGAGTAATATTGGCAAAAAATCCATATAATATATTATCATTTTTTTCGTTGAAAAAACTTACAACATCGGGGCGTTTAATACTTCCACTAATTTTTTTAATTCTACTGTCATTTGAATAAAATAAAACCTCATAGTTTTTACTATGAACCCAACCACTAATGTATAAAGTGGCATTTCTTACTCCTATTATTTTTAATTCATCAATGTAATATTTCATATTCTCCTCATCAATTGCTATTTTATTATTTTTGCAATTTCTTTTGTTATATTAGAAATTCCTTCTATGGAATCAATATACTCACCCGTCACTTTAATTTTATAATTGTCTTCATCAAAATTATTACAAATTTCATTTAATTTTGAACATATATTCTCTGGTGTGCAAACTTTTAATGAAATAATATTTTCATTAAAAGCAGATAAATCCTTATTTTCAAAACAGTTGGTAATAGTTTTAATGCCAAATGTTGACATTTCAAGCGGAGGATAACTTGGATGTGGTGATACCATTAAAGAAATCGCTGCATAACTTTCCAACATTGTTTTAGCATACTCCTCAAGTGATAATTTACCAAGTGATTTAACAACAATATTGTTTTCCAATTTAACATCAGGATGAATTTCTCCGGCAGACAAAATTGTCCAATCCTTAGCGTTAACATTTTTCGAAAAGAGACGCAAAGCATCAATTATTATAGAAAAAGCATTTCGTTCTGTCCCTGGCCTACCATATATAATTATTTGTTTTTTTCTTTTGTATTTATTTTGATTTTTTAATAATTCTTTTTTTAATTTTTGATCTAAAATAGGTTCAAAGTAATATTCTGAATCAAATTTATACCCTTTTTCCTTGAAAAAGTTGTATAATTCTTTTGAATTAAATACCGCTGTCGTTGGTATATCTAAATGATAAGTACTTTCACAATAAACATATTTGCTTGACCAAGGATAAAATCCTGGTTCATAGTCTTGAATTAAATATATTAATTTTTTAATATCTTGTTTATATACTTTACTTTGCCACTTTATAATAGGAACAATATTAAATGTTGACCACCAAATGGTTGAAACAAATATATCGTTTTTACCAACTGCTAATGTAGTATTAACTCTATCATTTGCACATACAATTTGTAAATCAGCATTGCTAACTTCATTTGCCTTTACATAAGTATAATTTGGAAAATTAAGTAAATCTTCATTAGTAACATTATTATCAGTAACAATTATTCTTTTTTTAAAATTACCACAAGTCGATAGCTGTTCATAAAAACTAATAGCTGTAGATATACCACCAAATACATGCTGTTTACTAATGGATGGAACTAATAAATTAATTCTAATATAATCATAATTATCTTTTTTTCTTGGTGTTATTTCCATTACTTCCATAATTTTAATCTCATTGTTAA